>NZ_JADPJF010000151.1:370558-382537 GCF_023073295.1 Bradyrhizobium sp. 23
CCGTGAAGGGACAGGATCTCGACCAGGGCGAGGTCGAGGGCGCGATCCGTGCCGTGATCGCGCAGGGCTCGCTGTTCGAGTTCGATGCCAAGTCGGCCAAATCCACCTTCGACAGCATCAATCTGCGCAAGCGCCCGGTGCGTGCGCGCACGGCGGCGCAGGATTCCTATATCCGCGCGCTGAAGCGCCACGAGCTGGTGTTCGGCATCGGCCCCGCCGGCACCGGCAAGACCTGGCTCGCGGTCGCGCATGCCGCGCAGCTATTCGAGCGCAAGGAAGTCGACAAGATCATCCTGTCGCGCCCGGCGGTGGAAGCCGGCGAGCGGCTCGGCTTTTTGCCCGGCGATCTCCGCGAGAAGGTCGATCCTTATCTCCGCCCGATCTACGACGCGCTCTATGACCTGATGGACGCGCGCATTGTCGAGCGCGCGCTGCAGACCGGCGAGATCGAGATCGCGCCACTCGCCTTCATGCGCGGTCGCACGCTGACCAACGCGGCCATCATCCTGGACGAGGCGCAAAACACCACGTCCATGCAGATGAAGATGTTCTTGACCCGCCTTGGCGAGAACAGCCGCATGATCGTCACCGGCGATCCCTCGCAGATCGACTTGCCGAACGGCCAGACCTCGGGCCTCGCCGAGGCGACGCGCCTGCTGAGCGGCGTCGAAGGCATTGCGCAAGTTCATTTCAAGGCCGAAGACGTGATCCGCCACGAGCTCGTGGCGCGGATCGTCTCCGCCTACGAAGGGTCGCCGCAGCGGCCGGCCGCCGGTAAATCCTGACGAGACAGCAACCGGACCATATGGGCGCGGACACGGCGCGCCTTCGTTCGGAACAAGGACAATGTCACACCCCAACCTTCCCATCACCGAGGTCCTCGTCGTCGCCGATTGCTGGCAGCGGGAGCCCGAATCCGAAGCCGTGATCCAGCGCGCCGTGGCGGCCGCCGCCGAGAATGTCGACGAAGACGTTGCGGAGGCGGAAGTGGCGGTGATGCTGACCGATGATGCCGGCATCCGCACCCTGAACAGCAACTGGCGCGGCATCGACAAGCCGACCAACGTGCTGTCGTTTCCCGCGCTGCAGCCGGAAGGCGACTGGAAGCCTGGCGATGCGCCGCGCATGCTGGGCGACATCGCGATCGCCTACGAGACCATGCGGCGTGAGGCGGACGAGGAACAAAAGCCGTTCGATCATCATTTGAGCCATCTCGCCGTGCACGGTTTCCTGCATCTGGTCGGCTACGACCACGAAAACGAAGACGACGCCGAGGAAATGGAAGCGCTCGAACGAGAGATCCTGGCTCATCTCGGCATTCCCGACCCCTATGCCGACCGCCCAGGGACGCATTGAGATGCCGGATTCGGACCCGACTCACGACAATCCGCGCAACACGGCCAATTTACCGGTCGTGGTGACCTCAGGCGAGGTGATGCGCCCGACCGCGGAGGGCTGGCTGCTGCGTGCCATTCGCAGCCTGTTCGGCTGGAAGGCAGGTTCGGTGCGCGACGACCTCCAGGTCGTGCTCGACGCCACGACGCCCGACGACACCGGCTTCTCGACGGTCGAGCGCACCATGCTGCGCAACATCCTCGGCCTGCACGAGCGTCGCATCGCCGACGTCATGGTGCATCGCGCCGACATCGTCGCGGTCAAGCGCGACATCCCGCTCGGCGAGTTGATGGACCGTTTCGAGAGCGCCGGCCATTCGCGCCTCGTGGTCTACAACGAGACGCTCGACGATCCCGTCGGCATCGTCCATATCCGCGATCTGCTCGCCTTCATGACCGCGCGTGCGCGCGTGTCGGGGGTCACGAAAACCAAGCGCAAGAAACCGCTGCCGGCCGGGCTCGATCTGCGTACGGTCGATCTCGCGCTGCCGCTCGAGGAAGCGCGCATCATCCGCAAGCTGCTCTACGTGCCGCCGTCGATGCGGGCGATCGACCTGCTTGCGCAGATGCAGGCCACCCGCATCCATCTGGCGCTGGTGGTCGACGAATATGGCGGCAGCGACGGCCTGGTCTCGCTCGAGGACATCGTCGAGCAGATCGTCGGCGAGATCGACGACGAGCATGACAGCGACGAGCCGCCCTCGATCGTGCGGTTGCCCGACAACGCCTTCATCGCCGACGCCCGCGCCAGCCTCGACGACGTCCGCACCGTGATCGGCGAGGACTTCGTCACCGGCGAGGCCGGCGAGGAAGTGGAGACGCTGGGCGGCTATCTCGTCAGCTTCGTCGGGCGCCTGCCGGTGCGCGGCGAGGTGATCTCGGGCCCCGGCCATTACGAGATCGAGGTGCTCGATGCCGATCCGCGCCGGGTCAAGCGACTGCGGATCTCGACGCGAAAGGAGCGTCCCGCGCCGCGCACCCAGCGCGAGAGCCGGCGCCGCGAGGCTGCGCCGGATGGCAGCCAGCCGACGGCCAGCGACACGCCCACCCCGCCGCCAAGCGACGGGACCGGTCCGCAGTGAGCCCTTTCCAGCGATTTCGCCAGATCGCGCTTGCCATCATCCTGACCTGGGGATGGAAGCGCGCGCTCGTCGCGATGGCTGCCGGCGCGCTCTCGGTGCTGGCGCTGGCGCCGTTCAACGCCTTCCCGGTACTGTTCATCACCTTCCCGGTGTTGGTCTGGCTGATCGACGGCGCCGGCGCCGGACGATATCGCGGCGTCCCCGCCGCGGCGCTTACCGGCTACTGGTTCGGCCTCGGCTATTTCGTGCCCGGCCTCTACTGGATCGGCTACGCCTTCTTCGTCGACGCCGATGTATTCGCCTGGCTGACGCCGTTCGCCGTGCTGGGCCTGCCGGCCTATCTGTCGATCTTCACGGCAATGGGCTTTGCGCTCGCCCGCCTGCTCTGGACCAAGAACGCGACGCGCGTGCTTGCGCTCGCGGCAAGCCTCACCATCACGGAATGGCTGCGGGGTCATGCGCTGACCGGCTTTCCCTGGAACGCGTTCGGCTATGCGCTGTCCGAGCCGCTGCCGCTGGCACAAACGGCGTCGCTGATCGGCCTGTGGGGCATGACGTTCCTGACGGTTGCGATCTTCGCAAGCCCCGCGGCGCTGATCGACCGCACGCCCGATCGCCGCCTGGCGTGGCGCGCACCGGCCGCGGCCCTGGCGCTCCTGCTGGTCATGAGTATCTTCGGCGCGATCCGCCTGTCGCTGCATCCGACCACGATGGTCGCGGGCCCCAAATTGCGCCTGATGCAGCCGGATCTCCAGCAGGACGCGAAATTCAACTACGCCGCCAAGGCGGAGGTGATGAAGAAATATCTGGCCTTGTCGGACCGCGCCTCCGGACCGCAATCGACCGGCGTGCGCGATGCCACCATCCTGATCTGGCCGGAATCCGCCTTTCCGTTCTTCCTGACTCGCGAAGCCGATGCGATGGCGCAAATCGCGGAGCTTCTGCCCAAGGGCACGGTGCTGATCACGGGCTCTGTCCGCGCGCCCGACCTGCCGCGGGGCACGCCGATCACACGCGCCTATAATTCGATCTACGTGATCGACCACGACGGCAGCGTGCTCTCTATGTACGACAAGCTGCATTTGGTGCCGTTCGGCGAGTTTCTTCCCTACCAGGGCCTGATGGAGAAGCTCGGTTTCGAGCAACTCACGCGTGTGCGCGGCGGCTTCATTGCCGGCACCGTGCGCCATGCGCTGCCGGTCCCCGGCGCGCCGTCCGCGCTGCCGCTGATCTGCTACGAAGCAATCTTTCCCGGCGAGGTGGCCGGACGCAATGAACGTCCGGGCTGGATCGTGAATCTCACCAATGACGGTTGGTTCGGAATTTCGACCGGTCCCTACCAACACCTCGAACAGGCGCGGATGCGCGCGATCGAGCTCGGATTGCCGCTAGTTCGCTCCGCCAATACCGGCGTTTCCGCAGTGATCGATCCGGTGGGACGCATCGTCGCCAGCCTCGGTCTCGGGATCGAAGGCATTTTGGATGCAAATCTGCCCGCCGCGATCCCGCCGACTATCTATGCGCGCGTGGGCGATGTCCCCGCGGCCATGTTTGTCGCGCTCGCCGTGTTTCTGGCGGTCCGCCGACGTGTTGCCAAACGGCGTCCCTGATCACGCAGCCGCGGCCGATAGCTTTTGACAACCGTAGTCCCACGGTTGACAGACTGCACGCGGCCTCCTCATTCTGCACCGGCTGCAAAAGACAGTGGGTATTGCTAAATTTCTCCGCAATGTTTCCCAATAACAGGGTCTGATTTTGACGTTGCTTACACCTCAGGCATTCCTGATTGCGCCGAAGGTGATGTTTGGAGGGCTGAGGAAATGTCGAAAGCGCCCAACCCTGTTGACAAATATGTCGGCAGTCGCGTGCGGATGCGCCGCATCATGTTGGGCATGAGCCAGGAAAAGCTCGGTGAAGCTTTGGGCCTGACTTTCCAACAAGTTCAGAAATACGAGAAGGGCACAAACCGGGTCGGCGCGAGCCGCATCCAGCAAATTGCCGAAATTCTCCAGGTGCCGGTGTCCTTCCTGTTCGAGGGCGGTCCGAGCGGCGTGGCGGGGCCGGACGGCTTCGCAGAAGGCGCATCGCCGTCTTACGTCTCGGATTTCCTCGCGACTTCCGAAGGACTCGCTTTGACCAAGGCGTTCACCCGAATCACCGATTCGAAGATGCGCCGCTCGATCGTCGATCTCGTCGAGCAGATTGCGGCCCGCGAAGGCCCCGACAAGCGCTGACGCGCCATCTCAATCCGATTTGAGACTGCGTCAAATCTGGCCTATGTCGTCATTTGTGGCCGCGCTTTGATGCGCGTCCTCCTTGATGATGCGATTCAAAGGCACAGATGCGCCCATGGCCAGCTCCAATTGGTTCGATTCTCAAACTATTCTCGATGGCATCCGCCGCTGGGTGGAGGTCGAGACGCCAACGGACACGCCTGAACAGGTCAACAAGCTCGTCTCGATGGTCGCGGAGCAATACCGCGATCTCCCTGTTACGCTCGAGCGCATCGCCGGTGTCGATGGTTGCGGCGATCATCTCGTGGCGCGCTCGACCTGGGGCCAGGACCGGCCGGGCATCCTGGTGCTGAGCCACCTCGATACCGTTCACCCCATGGGATTCATCGAGCGCCTGCCGTTCAAGGTCGAAGGCGACAGCGCGTTCGGTCCCGGCATCTACGACATGAAGGGCGGCGCCTACATCGCCCACCACGCCTTTCGCGCGCTTTGCGCCACGGCCGATCGCCGGCCGCTCGGCATCACCCATCTGTTCACTTCGGACGAGGAGATCGGCAGCCCCACCTCTCGCGCACTCATCGAGACCGAAGGGCGCAAGGCGAAGTACGTGCTGGTGACGGAGCCGGCGCGCGAGGGCGGCAAGATCGTCACCGGTCGCAAGGGCGTCGGGCGATTCGAAGTGTTCATCAAGGGCGTGCCCGCGCATGCCGGCACGCGGCCCCAGGATGGCCGCAGCGCGATCCGCGAGCTTGCCAACGTCATCCTGGCGCTGGAGGCGATGAACGATCTGGCGCGCGGCGTCACCGTCAATGTCGGCGTGGTGCGCGGCGGCACGCGGCCCAACGTGACGCCGGAAGAAGCCTATGCTGAAATCGATCTGCGCGTGCCGAGCTTCAAGGACGCGGATGAATTCGTCGGCAAGATCCTCGCTTTGACATCGAAGACAGATGGCGTCACCGTCAAGGTCACGGGCGGGCTCAATCGTCCGCCTTACGAGAAGAGCAATGCAGGCGCTTCGCTGTACGAACATGCAAAGACGGTTGCCACGGAGATCGGCTTCGATCTGGTGGACGTTCACACCGGCGGCGGCTCGGACGGCAATTTCACCGCCGCCCACACCGCGACGCTCGACGGGCTCGGCGTCGACGGCAAGGGCGCGCACACCCATTATGAGCAGCTCTATGTCTCGTCGCTCGCACCGCGCGCGCGGCTGCTCCACCGCCTCTACCAGACGCTACGATGAGTGAGCGCAAATCAGATCCGGATCGCGAGGACAGCGAGCGCGCCTTCTTCGGACGCCGCAAGGGCCACAAGCTCAGGCAGCACCAGGCCGAGCTGATCGATCATCTGCTGCCGCGTCTTGCGCTCGCCATCGACCGCGCAGCACCGGCGGATGCCCGCGAGATCTTCGCCCCCGCAGCCGACGATTTGCGGCTCGAGATCGGCTTCGGCGGCGGCGAGCATCTTGCGGCGGAAGCGCAGACCTTCGCCACAACCGGCTTCATTGGCTGCGAGCCTTACGTCAACGGCATGGCGAAGATCCTCGCGCAGATCGAGGCCGCCGAGATCGGCAACATCCGCCTGTTCGCAGGCGATGCCGCCGAGCTCCTGGCCTGGCTGCCGGAAGCTTCGCTGTCGCGGATTGACCTGATCCATCCCGATCCCTGGCCGAAACGGCGGCACTGGAAGCGGCGCTTCGTCCAGGACCGGACCATCGCCGCGATGGCGCGCGTGCTGAAAGCCGGCGCCGAATTTCGTTTCGTCTGCGACATCGACGATTACTGCGCCTGGACGCTGTCGCATCTGTCGCGCTCGCAGGACTTTGTCTGGCTCGCGGAGCGCGCCGATGATTTTCGCCTGCCGTGGGCCGGATACACGATGACGCGCTACGGCCGAAAGGCCACGCGCGAGGGGCGCAAGGCGGCGTATCTGCGGTTCAGGCGGGTCTAGATCGTCTGCCGGTTGCGCCAGAAATTCACGACGCGCTCGGCGGTCGTCGGCATCAAGCGCGTGAAATTCGCGCGCGCCTGCTCAAGATCGGCATCGGCTGGCGTGCGATTCGGGCCGTGCCACATCAGGATCAGCGCCCGCACCGTCGGCCAGCTGACATTCAGCACACGCCCCAGAACCAGGATTGGATCGTAGCGGTCGCCCGTGATCAGGCGGTCGAGGACCGAGAGGCGGACTCCGGACATCGCCGAGAGCGAAGCGATCGCCTCCTCGTATTTGTAGGCCTTCGCGAAGCCAAACAGCGCGCTCTCGCCAAGATGGCCCCCGCGATGCAAGGCCAGCACCGTACGTTGCGCTCCCGAGAAATCGCGACGCGGGCCCGGCGGCAGCGTGGCTTCCTCGATGGCCGCCATGGCGCGCGTGATCTCGACCTGGCGCACGGGATTGACCACGCTCGAGAGGCGACGGCGGATGACGTCGAGCGTACCGTCGAGAAGCTGTTTCAGGTTCTCACCCGAAAGATCGCTGCGCTGGCCGATCCTGAGCGTCAGCACGCCATCCTGCGCGGCACGCTTGATCAGCTCCGAATAGCTGCCAAGCGAGAACACCGCGCCGGCATTGCCCGCGGCGCGGCGCACCACGTCGCGATCGCCGCGCTCGACCAGCACGTCGGTGATGACAGCCGACAGCGTGGGGCGTTCGCTCATCGCCAGCAGATGTCCCTGGCCCTTCAGTCGCGCGATTTCGACGAGAGCGGCGTCGTCGAGCACGGGCGAATGGCGCAGCACGGGGCCCGCCACCGCGATTTCGTTTTCGCGCGCGAGCTCGCTCACGAGACGCCGCGGCGCGTTGTTCAGGCGCGAGAAGCGTTCGGCGAGATCGACGCGCGAGGCGAGCTCGGCATGCGGGACGAGATCGATCAGCAGATTGTCGAAGAGATCGATGACATCGGGACGGAGGTTCTCGGCGTCCTGAAAGAACAGTTGGGAAATGGCATGCGCGATCTCGCCGCGACGCCGCGGGTCGCCGCGTTTGACGATATCGTCCAGTCCGGGAATGAGCGACGTGGCAACGGTCATGAAAACGCAAACTCGTAGGGGGCACGCCGCGGGTACGCCCTGGTCCAAGCCGCCCCACAATCAGGGAATCTAGGCCTTGGAGGTGAAGGAAGCGTTGCGCCAGCGGGCCGCACAGCGGGCGCAAAAAGCCTCGCGCGCCGTGCAATGGGCCTTGTCCGAGAGGGCGGAAAGGGCTATATCACCGGCAATTCATCTTCTCATACGATCCGCGTAGTGAGAGTGGGCCCGAAAGGACCCGCTCTTTTTTATTACCTGAACGCGGCCTGGTGGAAGATGTGCGGCCCGCCGATCTGTCGGGAGAGTTCCGAAGCGGGCTTGAAAGCTTAACCAAGCCTTAACCATACCGAGCGCCTTGACCTCTGACATGACCGAACCGAACCCTGGTTCCACGGATGCCGAATTGCTGGCCGAGCCGAGGCTCGTGGTCGAGCCGGGCGTCGCGGCGCGGGTGTCCGCGGTCGCGGGGCCGGTGCTCGAAGGCATGGGCTACCGCCTGGTGCGGATCCGCATTTCCGGGGAATCCGGCTGCACCGTGCAGGTTATGGCAGAGCGGCCGGACGGCTCGATGCAGATCGAGGATTGCGAGGCGATCTCGCGGGCACTGTCGCCCGTGCTCGACGTCGCCGATCCCGTCGATCGCGCCTATCGGCTGGAAATCTCCTCACCGGGGATCGACCGCCCGCTGGTGCGCCGCTCCGATTTCGAGCGTTATGCCGGCCATCTGGTGAAGGTCGAAATGGCTGTCGCCCATGAGGGGCGGAAGCGGTTCCGCGGCACGATCGGCCCCGTCGAAGGCGACCGCGTGCATCTGCATCGCGACGACATCAAGGCGGGCGAGGCTGCCGACGTTCTCCTGACGATGGAAGACATCGCCGAGGCACGGCTGGTGCTGACGGACGAGCTGATCGCGGAATCCATGCGCCGCGGCAAGGCCCAGGCCCGCGAAATGCGCCGCAATCTCGGCCTCGAGCCGCCGGCGGCGCCGCACGCCAGCATCAGCGAAAAAACGACCAAGAACACCAAGCCGACTAAGAAACCGACGCCGGCCGCGACGAAGAAGCCGGCTCCGACCAATACCAAGAAACATCGCCTGGCCGCCGAACGCGCGCGACGGGGCGAAATCGATCCTGACGAAGGAGACTAGCCATGGCAGTCAGCGCCAATCGACTTGAATTGCTTCAGATCGCCGACGCCGTTGCGCGCGAGAAATCGATCGACCGCGGCATCGTCATCGCGGCGATGGAGGATGCCATCGCCAAGGCGGCGCGGGCCCGCTACGGCAGCGAGACCGACGTTCACGCCGAGATCGACCCGAAGAAGGGCGAGCTGCGGCTGTCGCGCCACATGCTGGTGGTCGAGACGGTCGAAAACCATTCCAACCAGATTTCGCTGGTGGATGCGCAGCGCGCCAATCCCGGTGCCCAGGTCGGCGACACCATCGCCGACACCCTGCCGCCGCTGGAATATGGCCGCATCGCCGCGCAATCCGCCAAGCAGGTGATCGTGCAAAAGGTGCGCGAAGCCGAGCGCGACCGGCAATATATGGAATTCAAGGACCGCATCGGCGACATCGTCAACGGCGTCGTCAAGCGCGTCGAATATGGCAGTGTGATCGTCGATCTCGGCCGCGGCGAGGCCATCATCCGCCGCGACGAGATGCTGCCGCGCGAAGTGTTCCGCAACGGCGACCGCGTCCGCGCCTACATCTTCGATGTCCGCCGCGAGACCCGCGGGCCGCAGATCTTCCTCTCCCGCACCCATCCGCAGTTCATGGCAAAGCTGTTCGCGCAGGAAGTGCCCGAGATCTATGACGGCATCGTCGAGATCAAGGCGGTCGCCCGCGATCCCGGCTCGCGCGCAAAAATCGGCGTGATTTCTCGTGATTCCTCGGTCGATCCGGTCGGCGCCTGCGTCGGTATGCGCGGTTCGCGCGTGCAGGCGGTGGTGAACGAATTGCAGGGCGAGAAGATCGACATCATCCCCTGGTCGCCCGACATCGCGACCTTCGTGGTCAACGCGCTGGCGCCGGCCGAAGTCTCCAAGGTCGTCATCGACGAAGACCGCGAGCGCATCGAGGTCGTCGTGCCCGACACCAACAACCAGCTCTCGCTGGCGATCGGCCGCCGCGGCCAGAATGTGCGTCTGGCCTCGCAGCTCACCGGCTGGGACATCGACATCCTGACCGAGCAGGAGGAATCGGAGCGCCGCCAGGCCGACTTCGAGAACTCCACCCGCGTCTTCATGGAATCGCTCAATGTCGACGAAGTGGTCGGCCAGTTGCTGGCGTCCGAAGGCTTCACGTCGGTCGAGGAACTCGCGATGGTGGACGTCAAGGAACTCGCCGGCATCGAAGGTTTCGACGAGGAGACCGCGCAGGAACTCCAGAACCGCGCCCGGGAATATCTCGAACAGCTGGAAGCCGAGCTCGAGGCCAGGCGCAAGGAACTCGGCGTCGAGGACGCCGTGAAGGACGTGCCCGGCGTCACCTCGAAGATGCTGGTGAAGTTCGGCGAGAACGACATCAAGACGGTCGACGACCTCGCCGGTTGCGCCACGGACGATCTGGTCGGCTGGACCGAGCGCAAGGAAGGCGGCGAGCAGACCAAATATCCGGGCGCGCTCGATGGCCTGGAGATCTCCCGTGACGATGCTGAAGCGATGATCATGCAGGCCCGCGTCAAGGCCGGATGGATCACCGAGGCCGATCTCGCCAAGCCTGCTGAAGAGGCCGAGGCGACCGAAGATCAGCCGGCTTAGGGCGAAGGAGGATGTCACCCGGATGCTCGCCGATACTGACCCCGAACTCGACCATGGACCGCGGACCGAAAGGTCCGCGACCGTGCGGATGTGTGCGGTCAGCCGCGAGGTCCGGCCGATCGACGAGCTGATCCGCTTCGTCGTCTCGCCGCAAGGGCACATAGTTCCCGATCTCAAGCGCAAGCTGCCCGGACGCGGCATGTGGGTCACCGCCTCGCGCGAGGTGGTTGCGGAAGCCGTTCGGCGTCACCATTTTACGAAAGCCTTCAAGCGCGAGCTGCGCATCCCTCAGACGTTTCCCGCCGACCTCGAGGCGCTCCTGGTCCGGAGCGTGGTCGAAGCCCTTGGGATTGCGGCCAAGGCGCGCCAGATCGTCGCCGGTTTCGGCAAGGTCGAAAGCGCGCTTCGGGAGGGTACGGTCGAGGTCCTGATCCATGCCAGCGACGGGGCCGCGGACGGAATCCGCAAATTGGACATGCTGGCGCGTCAAAATGAGGGAAATCGCGGCGCCAAGCCGGAGATTCCCGTCGTCACTGCACTAAAATCGACAGAATTGGATTTGGCACTTACCCGGTCAAATGTGATACATGCTGCCCTGCTCGCGGGCCCGGCGAGCAAGTCATTCCTGTCACGTAGCCAGATGCTGGTCCGATACCGGATGGCGGACGCTGACAGGACTGCCGAAAAGCCCGGCCAGGATTTCTGAGAGACAACGACCACCCGATAGCACGGTGCGGCAACGCACAAGACAACAAGATCAGGATTAGGACTGCTTAATGGTTGATACCAAGACCCCTGGCGACAAGAAGCTGAGCGTTCCGAGCAAGACGCTATCGCTCAAGCCGCGCGTCGAAACGGGCACCGTGCGCCAGAGCTTCAGTCATGGCCGTAGCAAGCAGGTCGTGGTCGAGAAGCGTGGCAAGCGCCGTGTCGACGGCAGCCCTGAACCGCAGGTGGCCGAAGTGGCGAAGCCCGCGCCGGCCGCCGCGCCCAAGCCTGCCCCGGCACGCCCCGCGCCGCCGCGCAACGCCGGCTCCGGCGTGGTGCTGCGCACGCTGACCGAGGACGAACGTTCCGCCCGCGCCAGCGCGCTGGCCGATGCCAAGGTGCGCGAAGTCGAAGAGCGCCGCCATGCCGAGGAAGAGGCCCAGCGCCGCGCGGTCCGCGAAAGCGCCGAGCGTGCTGATCGTGAGGCCGCCGAAGCCCGCCGCAAGGCCGAGGAGGAGCGTCACCGTCACGAGGAGGAAGCCAAGCGGAAGGCCGAAACCGAGGCCAAGAAGCGTTTTGGCGAAGGCGAGCAGCCGCAATCTGTGGCGCGCCCTGCAACGGGGACCTCGGCCGCTCCTGCAGCGCGGCCCGGAGCGCCGATGGCGCGACCCGGCACAACCACCACGGCACGCCCGGGAACAACGACCGCGCGACCCGGAACGACCACGCAGCGGCCGGGAGGCCCGGTGGGCCGCGCCCCCGCCGTCGCAGCCGG
>NZ_JADPJF010000151.1:382623-405884 GCF_023073295.1 Bradyrhizobium sp. 23
GACGAGGACGACGGTCCGCGCCAGATCCGTCGCGGCCCCGGCGGCGCTGCGCGGCCTGTGGTCGCTCCCAAGCCCACCCACAAGCCCGGCCCGCAGAAGGAGCGCGGCCGCCTGACGGTCGTCACCGCCTTCAATGCCGACGACGTCCGCGAGCGCTCGATCGCCTCGTTCCGCCGCCGCACCCAGCGCCTGAAGGGCCATGCCGCGAACGAGCCGAAGGAAAAGCTCATCCGCGAGGTGGTCATTCCGGAAGCGATCACCATCCAGGAGCTCGCCAACCGCATGTCGGAGCGCGCGGTGGAAATCATCCGCATGCTGATGAAGCAGGGCGCGATCCACAAGATCACCGACGTGATCGATGCCGACACTGCGCAGCTGATCGCCGAGGAGCTTGGTCACACCGTCAAGCGCGTTGCCGCGTCCGACGTTGAAGAAGGCCTGTTCGACGCCATCGACGATTCGACCGACACCGAGCCGCGCTCGCCGGTGGTGACGGTGATGGGTCACGTCGACCACGGCAAGACCTCGCTGCTCGATGCGCTTCGTCATGCCAACGTGGTCTCCGGCGAAGCCGGCGGCATCACCCAGCATATCGGCGCCTATCAGGTGCTGTCGCCCGAAAGCGGCAAGAAGATCACCTTCATCGACACGCCCGGCCACGCCGCGTTCACCGCGATGCGCGCGCGCGGCGCCAAGGTGACCGACATCGTCGTGCTGGTGGTTGCGGCCGACGACGGCGTGATGCCGCAGACGATCGAAGCCATCAACCACGCCAAGGCGGCGCGGGTGCCGATCATTGTTGCCATCAACAAGATCGACAAGCCCGACGCCAAGCCCGAGCGCGTGCGCACCGAGCTGCTCCAGCACGAGGTGCAGGTCGAATCCTTCGGCGGCGAAGTCGTCGATGTCGAAGTGTCGGCGAAGAACAAGACGAATCTCGACAAGCTGCTCGAGATGATCGCGCTCCAGGCCGACATCCTCGACCTCAAGACCAATTCGGATCGTCCGGCCGAAGGCACCGTGATCGAAGCCAAGCTCGATCGTGGCCGCGGTCCGGTCGCGACCGTTCTGGTCCAGCGCGGCACGCTCCGTGTCGGTGACATCATCGTCGCCGGCGCCGAAATGGGCCGCGTCCGCGCGCTGATCTCGGATCAGGGCGAGACGGTGCAGGAGGCAGGTCCATCCGTGCCGGTCGAGGTGCTCGGCTTCAACGGTCCGCCGGAAGCCGGCGATCGTCTCGCCGTGGTCGAGAACGAAGCCCGCGCCCGCCAGGTCACCAGCTACCGCGCGCACCAGAAGCGCGAGAACGCGGCTGCCTCGATCTCCGGCATGCGCGGCTCGCTCGAGCAGATGATGTCGCAGTTGAAGACGGCGGGCCGCAAGGAATTCCCGCTGATCATCAAGGCCGACGTGCAGGGCTCGCTGGAAGCGATCCTCGGCTCGCTGGAGAAGCTCGGCACCGACGAAGTCGCCGCGCGCATCCTGCATGCGGGTGTCGGCGGCATCTCGGAATCGGACGTGACGCTCGCGGAGGGCTTCAACGCCGCGATCATCGGCTTCTCGGTTCGTGCGAACAAGGAGGCCGCTGCGGCCGCCAAGCGCAACGGCATCGAGATCCGCTACTACAACATCATCTACGACCTCGTGGACGACGTGAAGAAGGCCATGAGCGGCCTGCTCGCGCCGACCCTGCGGGAAACCATGCTCGGCAATGCCGCGATCCTGGAGATCTTCAACATCTCCAAGGTCGGCAAGGTCGCCGGCTGCCGCGTCACCGACGGCACCGTGGAACGCGGCGCCAACGTGCGCCTGATCCGCGACAACGTCGTCGTGCACGAAGGCAAGCTGTCGACGCTGAAGCGCTTCAAGGACGAAGTGAAGGAAGTCCAGTCCGGTCAGGAATGCGGCATGGCCTTCGAGAACTATCACGACATGCGCGCCGGTGACGTCATCGAGTGTTACCGCGTGGAGACGATCCAGCGCTCCCTGTAAGTCCAAATCTTACCGAAGCGCCTGGATCTTTTTTGAACTGAATTGCGGGAGTACGATGGCCGGATTTTTTCCGGCCATCCACCCCTCTTCGTTTCAGCAAGACAAATGACAATGCCCGTGTCCCAAAAGCGGGCATGACGAGGTGATTTTCAGACCATGCCCCGCCATCATCAAAAAAAGAGTTCCGCGTCTGGCGGCTCGCAACGTCAGTTGCGGGTCGGCGAGCAGGTTCGCCATGCGATAGCCGAGATTCTGGCGCAAGGCAGCGTGCATGATGCTGACCTCGAAGGTCACATCATCACCGTGCCGGAGGTGCGGATGTCGCCCGACCTGAAGCTCGCAACAGTCTACGTGATGCCGCTCGGTGGCCGCGACACCGAGATCGTCCTCGCTGCGCTCGAGCGCAACAAGAAATTCCTGCGCGGCGAGGTCGCGCGGCGCGTTAACTTGAAATTTGCACCTGACCTTCGCTTCCGCGTCGACGAACGATTCGACGAAGCGGAACGGATCGAGAAGCTTTTGCGAACACCCGCGGTGCAGAAGGACCTGGAACAGGATCCGGATACGGATCGGGAAGAAGAACGATGACGATGGACCCGGCTCACGGCACGATCGGCGGCGAAGAGGCCGATCAGCTCGACGTGCAGAAGAATAATTTTGCGGACATGAGCGGCAATTCTCAGCCCGCTCAAGAGCCGCGCCGCGTCAACAACGATCCGCGCGCCAACAAGCAGAAGGGCAACCAGCCGCGCCGCGACCGTCGCGACGTCCACGGCTGGGTCGTGCTCGACAAGCCGATCGGCATGACCTCGACGCAGGCCGTTGCCGTGCTCAAGCGCCTGTTCAACGCCAAACGCGCCGGCCATGCCGGCACGCTAGATCCGCTGGCCTCCGGCGGCCTGCCGATCGCGCTCGGCGAGGCCACCAAGACCGTCCCCTTCGTCATGGACGGCCGCAAGCGCTACCGGTTCACGGTGTGCTGGGGCGAGGAGCGCGACACCGACGACATCGAGGGCCGGGCGACCGCAACCTCGGACCAGCGCCCGACTCGGGAGGCCATCGAGGCCCTGCTGCCCCGTTTCACCGGGGTGATCCAGCAGATCCCGCCGCGCTATTCCGCGATCAAGGTCCAGGGCGAGCGCGCCTACGACCTCGCCCGCGACGGCGAGATCGTGGAACTGGCCTCGCGCCCGGTCGAGATTCACCGATTAAGCCTTGTAGATCAACCGGATAGCGACCGGGCCGTGTTCGAGGCCGAGTGCGGCAAGGGCACCTATGTCCGCGCGCTGGCCCGCGATATGGGCCGGATTCTCGGCACTTACGGCCATATCTGCGCACTGCGGCGGACCCTGGTCGGCCCATTTGGCGAGAACGACATGATTCCGCTGGATCAGCTGGAGGCTTTGTGCGATAGAGCCGCGTCCGGCGAGGGTAGCCTCGCCGACGCGCTTATGCCCGTTGAGACCGCGCTGGACGACATCCCGGCACTGGCCGTCACTCGGGCTGATGCGGCAAGGCTCCATCGGGGCCAGGCCGTTTTGTTGCGCGGACGGGATGCGCCCACTTGTAGCGGCACAGTCTATGTCACGGTGGCAGGCCGGCTTCTCGCGCTTGCCGAAGTCGGCAATGGCGAAATCATCCCCAAGCGTGTGTTCAACCTGACCGGCCTGACTGCCAGCGCCGATCGCAACGAGAGAAATTGACGATGTCGATTGCCGCAGAACGCAAAGCGGAAGTCATCAAGACGAATGCCAACAAGGCCGGCGATACCGGCTCGCCAGAGGTTCAGGTCGCGATCCTGTCGGAACGCATCGCCAACCTCACCAACCATTTCAAGACCCACGTGAAGGACAATCATTCGCGTCGCGGTCTCTTGAAGCTGGTCTCGACCCGCCGCTCGCTCCTCGACTATGTGAAGAAGAAGGACGAGGCGCGCTACAAGGCGCTGCTCGAGAAGCACAACATTCGTCGTTAAGAGTTCTTGCGCGCGCCAACCGGCGCGCGTTTTCGCGCGTGATTTCGAACGAAAGCGTTTGTTTAAAGGTTTTTCGTCGAGGCTGCGTGCGCGTCGGATGCGAGCCGTTGACGGCGAGCATCCGGGCATGATGGGCGAACACCGCGCTTCGGTGTTCGCGTTCGTGCCGACTGACAGTCCAGCAGCAATCCGGCGGCTGGGCACAACGGGCAAGGCGCCCGTATGACCCGAAGGGATGGACGCCATCCGAAATCCAAAAACCATGGCAGGATCGCAGGACGCTGATCGCCCGCTTCGATCAACGTCCCGCAATCTTGCGCATGGTTTTTGTTTTTCGACCCGTCCTTCTTTCGAGAACCCATGAAAGAAGACCTCTATGTTCAATAAGCATTCAGTCGAGATCGACTGGGGTGGACGCCCTCTCAAGCTTGAAACCGGCAAGATCGCCCGCCAGGCCGACGGCGCCGTCGTCGCGACCTACGGCGAGACCGTGGTGCTCGCCACCGTCGTTGCCGCGAAGTCACCGCGTGAAGGCGTCGACTTCCTGCCACTGACCGTCGACTACCAGGAGAAGACCTACGCAGCCGGCCGCATTCCCGGTGGCTATTTCAAGCGCGAGGGTCGTCCGACCGAGAAGGAAACGCTGGTCTCCCGCCTGATCGACCGTCCGATCCGTCCGCTGTTCGTCGACGGCTGGCGCAACGAGACCCAGGTGATCGTGACCGTGCTCTCGCACGATATGGAGAACGATCCCGATATCGTCGCGCTGGTGGCCTCATCGGCTGCGCTGACCCTGTCGGGCGCTCCCTTCAAGGGCCCGATCGGCGCCGCGCGCGTCGGCTTCGCCAATGACGAGTTCATCCTCAACCCGACGCTCGACGAGATGGTCGACACTCAGCTCGACCTCGTCGTCGCCGGCACTGCGGACGCCGTGCTGATGGTGGAATCGGAAGCCAAGGAGCTGAACGAAGAGATCATGCTCGGCGCCGTGATGTTCGGTCACCGCCACTTCCAGCCGGTGATCAACGCGATCATCGAGCTCGCCGAAAAGGCCGCGAAGGAGCCGCGCGAGGTCACCGCGATCGACAATTCGGCGCTCGAAAAGGAAATGCTCGGCATGGTCGAGCAGGAACTGCGCGCCGCCTACGCCATTCCGGTCAAGCAGGATCGCTACGCCGCGGTCGGCAAGGTCAAGGAAAAGGTGATCGCGCACTACTTCCCGGAAGGCCAAGAGCCGAAATACGACAAGCTGCGCATCGGCGGCGTGTTCAAGGAGCTCGAAGCCAAGATCGTTCGCTGGAACATTCTCGACACCGGCAAGCGCATCGACGGCCGCGATTCCAAGACCGTGCGCAACATCGTCGCCGAAGTCGGCGTGCTGCCCCGCGCCCACGGTTCGGCGCTGTTCACCCGCGGCGAGACCCAGGCGCTGGTCGTGACCACGCTCGGCACCGGCGAGGACGAGCAGTACATCGACGCGCTGTCGGGAACGTACAAAGAGACGTTCCTGCTGCACTACAATTTCCCTCCCTACTCGGTCGGTGAGACCGGCCGCCTCGGCGGTACCAAGCGCCGCGAGATCGGCCACGGCAAGCTCGCCTGGCGTGCGATCCACCCGGTGCTGCCGCCGCACCACGAATTCCCCTACACCACGCGCGTGGTGTCGGAGATCACCGAATCCAACGGCTCCTCGTCGATGGCATCGGTCTGCGGCGCCTCGCTCGCGCTGATGGACGCCGGCGTGCCGTTGAAGCGGCCGACCGCGGGCATCGCAATGGGCCTGATCCTCGAAGACAAGCGCTTCGCGGTTCTCTCGGACATCCTCGGTGACGAGGACCATCTCGGCGACATGGACTTCAAGGTCGCCGGTACCGAGCAGGGCATCACCTCGCTCCAGATGGACATCAAGATCGAGGGCATCACCGAGGAGATCATGAAGGTCGCGCTCGGTCAGGCTAAGGATGGGCGTATCTACATCCTCGGCGAGATGTCGAAGGCGCTCACCAACGCCCGCGCCGAGCTCGGCGAATACGCGCCGCGCATCGAGACCTTCAAGATCGCCACCGACAAGATCCGCGAAGTGATCGGCACCGGCGGCAAGGTGATCCGCGAGATCGTCGAGAAGACCGGCGCCAAGGTCAACATCGAGGACGACGGCACCGTGAAGGTCGCCTCCAGCGACGGCGAGGCGATGAAGGCCGCGATCAAGTGGATCAAGTCGATCGCCTCCGATCCGGAAGTCGGCCAGATCTATGACGGCACCGTCGTCAAGGTGATGGAGTTCGGCGCTTTCGTGAACTTCTTCGGCTCCAAGGACGGCCTTGTCCACATCAGCCAGCTCGCCTCGGCGCGAGTGCAGAAGACCTCCGACGTCGTCAAGGAAGGCGACAAGGTCAAGGTCAAGCTGCTCGGCTTCGACGACCGCGGCAAGACCCGCCTGTCGATGAAGGTGGTCGACCAGGAGACCGGCGAAGACCTCGAGGGCAAGGGCGAGAGCCAGCAGCCCGCGCGCGAAGCGGCCGGCGAGTAAATCTCGCTACCTGCCAGAAACACGAAGGGCGGCCTCGCGGCCGCCCTTTTTGTTTGTCGCTTGCCGAACTTTGGAATCAGGCCGCGATGTCGTAGCGATCGAGGTTCATCACCTTGGTCCAGGCCTTGGCGAAGTCCTTGACGAACTGCTCTTTGGAATCCGACGTGGCATAGACCTCTGCGTAGGCGCGAAGCTGCGAGTGTGCGCCGAAGATCAGGTCGACGCGCGTGCCGGTCCACTTGACCGCGTTGGTCTTGCGGTCGCGGGCCTCATAGGTGCCGTCGGTGCCGGCCGGCGTCCACTGCGTGCTCATGTCGAGCAGGTTGACGAAGAAGTCGTTGCTCAGCGTTCCCACCTTCGAGGTGAGGACGCCGTTCTTCGAACCGTTCGCATTGGCACCGAGCACGCGCAGACCGCCGACGAGCACCGTCATCTCCGGGCCGGTAAGCCGGAGCAGCTGCGCACGATCGACCAGAGCCTCCTCGGGCATCATGAACTGCTGCCGCTTGCCGATGAAGTTGCGGAAGCCATCGGCCCGCGGCTCCAGCGGAGCAAACGAAGCGGCGTCGGTCTGCTCCTGCGAGGCATCCATGCGGCCCGGCGTGAAGCCGACCTTGACGTCGACGCCGGCATCCTTGGCGGCCTTCTCGACCGCGGCGGTGCCGCCGAGCACGATGAGGTCCGCCAGCGAGACCTTCTTCGCACCGGATGACGCGTTGAAGTCCTTCTGGATCGCTTCGAGCTTGCCCAGGACCTTCGAGAGCTGAGCCGGCTCGTTCACTTCCCAATCCTTCTGCGGGGCGAGGCGGATACGCGCGCCGTTGGCGCCGCCGCGCTTGTCCGAGCCGCGGAACGTCGAGGCCGACGCCCAGGCGGTCGAGACCAGCTCCGAGACCGACAGACCCGAGGCCAGGATCTTGGTCTTCAGCGAGGCGATATCCTGCTCGCTGGCCAGCTCGTGATTCACAGCAGGGATCGGATCCTGCCAGATCAGGGTTTCCTTCGGCACCAGCGGACCGAGATAGCGCACCACCGGACCCATGTCGCGATGGGTGAGCTTGAACCAGGCACGGGCGAAGGCGTCCGCGAACTGATCGGGATTCTCGAGGAAGCGGCGCGAGATCTTCTCATAGGCCGGATCCATACGCAGCGAGAGGTCGGTCGTCAGCATCGTCGGCCGATGCTTCTTGGACTTGTCGAAGGCATCGGGAATGATCGCCTCGGCGCCCTTGGCCGTCCACTGCTGCGCACCGCCCGGGCTCTTAGTCAGCTCCCATTCGTACTTGAACAGGTTCTCGAAGAAGTTGTTGCTCCACTTCGTCGGCGTCGTGGTCCAGGTCACCTCGAGACCGCTGGTGATGGAATCGCCGCCAATGCCCGACGCGTGCTTGCTCTTCCAGCCGAGGCCCTGATCTTCGAGCGCGCCCGCTTCCGGCTCCGGTCCGACCAGCGACGGATCGCCGGCGCCGTGGGTCTTGCCGAAGGTGTGGCCGCCGGCGATCAGTGCGACGGTTTCCTCGTCGTTCATCGCCATGCGGAAAAAGGTCTCGCGAATGTCCTTGGCCGCGGCGATCGGATCCGGCTTGCCGTTCGGGCCTTCCGGATTGACGTAGATGAGGCCCATCTGCACCGCGCCGAGCGGCTCGGCGAGCTGGCGTTCGCCGCTGTAGCGCTCATCGCCCAGCCAGGTGCCTTCCGGACCCCAATAGAGCTCTTCCGGCTCCCAGACGTCGACGCGGCCGCCGGCAAAGCCAAAGGTCTTGAAGCCCATCGACTCCAGCGCGACGTTGCCCGCCAGCACCATCAGATCGGCCCAGGAAATCTTGCGGCCGTATTTCTGCTTGATCGGCCAGAGCAGACGGCGTGCCTTGTCGAGATTTGCGTTATCGGGCCAGCTGTTGAGCGGCGCGAAACGCTGCTGTCCGGCGCCGGCGCCACCGCGACCGTCGGTGGTGCGGTAGGTGCCCGCGCTGTGCCAGGCCATGCGGATCATGAGGCCGCCGTAGTGACCGAAGTCGGCGGGCCACCATTCCTGCGATTCCGTCATCAGAGCGGTCAGGTCCTTGATGACCGCGTTCAGGTCGAGCGACTTGAATTCCTTGGCGTAGTCGAAGTCCTTGTCCATCGGGTCGGACTTGGCGGAATTCTTGTGCAGCATCTCGATGCTGAGCTGGGTCGGCCACCAATCGCGGTTCGCCGGCACACGTTTTCCACCCGAAAACGGGCACTTTGAAGTGTCGTCCATGAATACCTCCTCTGGTGGCGTCGAACTCGCGCCTTTGACCAGGTAGAAACACTCTAAGCTTCACGTTCGATCAGGGGAAGTTGACTTTAATGATCGCAGCGATAAGATTTTCTGATGCTAAACCTCACGCTGCGCCAGCTCCGGTATTTCGACGCCCTGGCCCGTCACAGTCATTTCGGCCGCGCGGCTGAGTCCTGCTCGATCTCGCAGCCTGCCCTGTCGATGCAGATCAAGGAGCTGGAGGAGGCGCTCGGCGGTCTGCTGCTGGAGCGCAGCGCCCGGCAGGTGGCGCTGACCCGATTTGGCGAGGAGCTCGCGCAGCGCGTCCGCGACATCTTGCGCTCGGTCGACGAGCTCGGCGATTTCGCCCGCGCCTCGCAGGACCGGTTCTCCGGACGGCTGCGCATCGGCATGATTCCGACGATCGCGCCCTATCTGCTGCCGACGATCACCAAGAATCTGACGCGCATGCATCCGGAGCTCGACATCCGCGTGCGCGAGACGATGACGCCGCGGCTGATTCAGGAACTGGTGGAGGGTCGGCTCGATACCGCCATCGTGGCGCTGCCGGTGTCCGAGCCCTCGCTCACCGAGGTCGCCCTGTTCGAGGAAAAATTCCTGCTGGTGCGGCCGAGTGCGGATGAGGGAACGCCGGCACCGTCGCGGGAGATGATGCGCGAGATGCGGCTGCTGTTGCTCGAAGAGGGGCACTGCTTCCGCGATCAGGCGCTGTCATTCTGCAACATGCAATCGGCGCCGCCACGCGAGATGCTGGATGCCAATTCGCTGTCGACGCTGGTCCAGATGGTCAGCGCCGGCATCGGCGTCACGTTGATCCCCGAGATGGCGGTGTCAGTTGAGACGCGATCGGCCTCGGTCTCGCTCGCGCGCTTCCGCGACCCGCAGCCGTCGCGCACCATCGGCATGGTCTGGCGCAAGACCAGCCCGCTGGCGCGGCAACTCCTGCAAATCTCCGAGGTGGTGTGCCTGTCGGCGGGCAAGGTGCGCGCACGTCCATCCGTGCGCAGCAAGCCAACCTGAGGCCTCGATGTCGCATCCCATCATTCGCCCAGCCCGCGCGGACGAATACGACGAGATCGGCCGTATCTGGATGGAGAGCTGGGTCTCGACCGGCCTCGGCGAGACGAGCGACTTCCTGCTGGCAAACCTGCGTGCACGGATCCGGCGCGAGACCGAGGACGGCTGGAGCCTGTTCGTCGCCGACGACGACGGCACGATCGCCGCGATGCTGGCGCTGCATTTGCCAAAACTCTATCTCGACATGCTGTTCGTCGCGCCCGCCTATCAGGGCCAATCGCTCGGCCGCCAATTGCTTGGCTTCACGCGCACACAAATGCCCGACGAGATGTCTCTGCGCTGCATCCGCGAGAACGAAAAAGCCTGGCGCTGGTACGAGCGCGAGGGCTTTGTGTTCGAGAAAGAAGAGGTCGAGCCGTCGAACGGATTCATGATGAAGTATTATCGGTGGCGGCGGCAGCGACCCGCCGGATAGGCAGTGGTCGCCTGGTGCAGCTTGCGGTTGTCACGGTTCCAATTTACTGTGGCGTATCCGCCGTCCTCCTGCCCCCTGATCTCCCGGAATCGATGCTTCGAATTGCTGTCTCGCTGATCGCGTTGCTGTCCCTGCTCACCACGGCGGCCGCGCAAACCCCTCCCGCAACCACCGCGCCTCCCGCTCAGACGGCGGCGCCAGCCAAGAAGGCAGTCAAGAAGGCGGCGCCGAAGGCCAAACCGGCTGCACAACAGCCAGTTGCGGCGGAGAGCGGCCCCTGTCAGATCGGCGTCATTTCCGCGATCGGAGACCAGTTCTCGGTGCAACATGTCGGCCTCACGATGTTCGGCAACGAGTATATGGAGGCGCCGATCGAGACGTGGGGTATCGATGATCTGTTCGTCGCGAGGGTTCGCGCCACGGCTCCCGGCACGGCTGTCCGAAAGGTCGCTTACGCAAGCGGAGCCTTCAGGCCGTACTATCATCCGGAAGCGAAACTGTTCCGCAATGACCGCGACGACCTGACGGCGCTGGTGCGGCAGATCGCCGGAGCTGCAAATTGCGAACGCTACGTCGTAGCCACGAAAGCCCGCGTTTCGGTGGATGGCACCAATCAATCAATCGAGGGCCTCGGGGTCTACAAGAATTGGGCGAGCCCTTCCGGGCGCGGCGTCGTGGTTTCCTATTTCCGCATAAACGTTTTTGACGGACGGACTTTCGACATCCATCGGGCGCCTACCCGCAGCTTCGGCGATGTGATTGCTTCGAGTTTCTCCAACAAGAACGACAATATGCAAATCCTCAACAATCTCGAATTTCCCAAGACCCCTGAACAGGTGACCAGCAGTGCATTGCTGCGTGACAGCACACGCAGCCTGCTCACGGCCCAGCTGGACAGGTATCTACCCGCGTATATCAAGGGCGAGTAAGCGCCTTTGCCGAGGGGACGCGACAAAGACTATCGCTCGTCCGCTTCCTGCGGCTGGGCTGCATTTGACGTTTTGGCCCGGCTCGTCGTCCTTGCGGCCGTCGCGTGGTGCTTTTCGACATCTGCTTGGGCGCAGACCAAATTGGTACCACCAGGGGCGGAAACGGCAGGATCAGCCGTCAAGCAAAGCAACAACAAGACGACCACGCGGCGTGAAGCGACGGGCAAACCCGCTCCCGTGGTCGGCGGCCCGTGCGACTTCGGTGTCGTCGTCACCACCGGCGATGAGTTCACCGTGCTGACGACCGGCCTGACCGTATTTCAGCACAAGAAGACGGTCGTCCCGATCCCGGGCTGGGGACTCAATGATCTGATCTTCGCGCGGATTCGCGCCACGATCCCTGCCGGCGTGTCCGTTCTGAGAATCCCCTACAACCCGGCGAAATTTCCTCCCCGCGATGAGTCCAAGGACACATTGAAGGACAGGTTGTTCCGCGATCTCAATGCGGAGCTGGCCCAATACATGCGCGACGTCGTGAAAGGAACGAATTGCCGGCACTACATCCAGATCCTCAATTCAATCAGCCCTTTCGGGTCATCCAACTATACGGTCCGCGGCTTCGGCATCCTCAACCATGATGTGGTGCTCGGGCGTCGCATCTATCTCTACGCCCTGGCGTTTGTCCGCATCTTCGATGGGCGCGACTTCTCCGTTGTCAGACAGAGTTCTGCGCTGATCAACACGCATCATTCCCTTATGGTGCAGAGGCTCCTGGGCGTGCAAATCGGCGGCCCCTATCGCGAACTACCCGCAGAATCGTTTCCAACCCGCCCTGAAGATGCCGCCGACAATCCCGCACTGCGCGACGACGTGCGTGCCATGCTGACGGAAAGCCTCGACAAGACGCTGCCGCTGCTGATCGGGGTTCAACGAGCGGCGCGCAACAGCGACGCGCGCTGATCGACACGTCCTTCGCAGCAGGAACTGGTCTCGATTATTGAGAAATCGTGGGCACGTCGCTTGCGCGCCTTTGCCCACTCTACGAGAGCTAATCCTGCGCCTTCAAATCGTCCGGCCGCGGCATCAGGACGGTGTTGTAGCCGGAATCGACATAGTGGATCTCGCCGGTCACGCCGCCGGAGAGATCCGACAACAGATACAGCGCCGAGCCGCCGAGCTCGTCGAGCGTCACGCCCCGGCGGAGCGGCGAATGTTTTTGCATGAAGGCGAACATCGCGCGCGCCTCGCCGATGCCGGAGCCGGCGAGCGTGCGGATCGGGCCGGCGGAGATCGCGTTGACGCGGATGCCGCGCGGTCCGAAATCCGAGGCGAGATAGCGCACCGAGGCTTCCAGCGCCGCCTTGGCCACGCCCATCACGTTGTAGTTCGGCATCGCGCGTTCCGAGGCGCCGAAGGTCAGCGTGATCATGCTGCCGCCCTCCGTCATCAGCTCGGCGGCGCGTTTTGCCACTTCCGTGAAGGAGAAGCAGGAGATCACCATGGTGCGCGAAAAATTCTCGCGGCTGGTGTCGGCGTAGCGACCCTTGAGCTCGTTCTTGTCGGCGAAGCCGATCGCGTGGATCACGAAATCCAGCCGGCCCCACTTTTCGCGCAAGGCCGTGAATGTGGCGTCGACGCTGGCGATGTCCTCGACGTCGCAGGGCAGCACCATGTCGACGCCAAGCTGCTCCGCCAGCGGCTTAACACGCTTGCCCAGCGCCTCGCCCTGGAAGGTGAAGGCAAGCTCGGCGCCGTGGGCATGCAGCGTCTTCGCCATGCCCCAGGCGATCGAATGATCATTGGCGATGCCCATGATCAGACCGCGCTTGCCTTTCATTAAACCTTCCATTGCCTGATAGCTCCCATTATTCCGGCGTCATCGCCCGCCTTGCGCGCACTTGCGCACTGGGGCAGGCGATCCAGTATTTCGAGGCGATTACTGCAAATCGAGAAGTTGCGGCGTGCTGGATGCCCGCCTTCGCGGGGCATGACAGCGTGCCAAAATTACGCATCCAGCCGGCTGAACACCAGCGTGGCGTTGGTGCCGCCGAAGCCGAAGGAGTTCGACAGCACGGTGCCGATTTTGACGTTGTCGATGCGCTTGCGCACGATCGGCATGTCGGCGAACACGGGGTCGAGCTCCTGGATGTGGGCGCTCTCGCAGATGAAACCATTGTTCATCATCAGCAGCGAATAGATCGCTTCCTGCACGCCGGTTGCGCCCAGGGAGTGACCGGTCAGCGCCTTGGTCGCCGAGATCGGCGGGCACTTCTCGCCGCTTCCGAACACCCTGCGGAGTGCGTCGATCTCCGGCGGATCGCCGGCCGGGGTCGATGTCGCGTGCGGATTGATGTAGTCGACCTTGGTCTTCACGGTCGACATCGCCATGCGCATGCAGCGCTCGGCGCCCTCACCTGATGGTGCGACCATGTCGTAGCCGTCGGACGTCGCGCCATAGCCGACGATCTCGCCGTAAATGCGTGCGCCCCGCGCCTTGGCATGCTCGAGCTCTTCCAGCACCAGCACGCCGGCTCCGCCGGCAATCACGAAGCCGTCGCGGTTGACGTCGTAGGGACGGGAGGCCGTCGCAGGCGTGTCGTTGTACTTCGAGGACATCGCGCCCATGGCGTCGAACAGCACCGACAGCGACCAGTCCAGCTCCTCGCAGCCGCCGGCGAAGATGACGTCCTGCTTGCCGATCTGGATCGTTTCATAGGCATTGCCGACGCAATGGTTCGACGTCGCGCAGGCCGACGAGATAGAATAGTTCACGCCCTTGATCTTGAACCAGGTCGCAAGCGTTGCGGAGGCCGTGGAGGACATCGCCTTCGGCACTGCAAACGGCCCGACACGCTTCGGTCCCTTGGTGCGGGTGATGTCGGCGGCTTCGACGATGGTGCGCGCCGACGGACCGCCGGAGCCCATGATGATGCCGGTGCGAATATTGGAAATTTCGTCGGGCGAAAGACCGGAATCCTGGATCGCCTGTTCCATCGCGACGTGATTCCACGCCGCGCCCTGACCGAGGAAACGCATGGCGCGGCGGTCGACCACCGTCGAAGGATCGAGCGTCGGCGCACCCTGCACCTGGGAGCGGAAGCCGAGCTCGGCATATTTTTCAGCCCGCGAAATGCCCGACTTCGCCTCGTGAAGGCTCGCAAGCACCTCCTGGGTGTTGTTTCCGATGGAGGAGACAATGCCCATCCCGGTGACCACAACCCGCCTCATGACAGCCTCGCCTCAATCGTTGTCTTCGTGGTGATGCGCTCAGCCCAGGCTCGTGCCCTGCTTGAACAGGCCGACCTTCAAATCCTTTGCGCGATAGATAATCTGGTCATCCACCGAAAGCCATCCGTCGGCGATACCGAGCACCAGCTTTGAACGCATCACGCGCTTGATATCGATGTTGTACACAACCTTGCGGGCCTCCGGCAGCACCTGGCCGCTGAACTTCAGCTCGTTCAGGCCAAGCGCGCGACCGCGACCTTCACCGCCGCTCCAGCCCAGATAAAAGCCGACCATTTGCCACAGCGCATCGAGCCCGAGGCAGCCGGGCATCACCGGATCGTTCTTGAAGTGGCAGCCGAAGAACCAGAGGTCGGGCTTCACGTCGAGCTCGGCGCGCACCACCCCCTTGCCGAATTCGCCGCCGGTCTCGCTGATGTCCGTGATGCGGTCGAACATCAGCATCGGCGGCAGCGGCAATTGCGCATTGCCAGGGCCGAACATCTCGCCGCGGGCACATGCCAGCAGATCTTCATATTCGTAACCGTTGCGCCTGTTCAGCATGCGGAAGCCTTTGTGTTCAAACCCCGATTGAGCGGCGTTTCCGGCGAAAATGGGCCCCATCCTGTTCGAAAGGCGACATCTGTTGCCATTGTCAGACGAGAATACCGAAGGACCCTGGATGGATAGCGAGCGGCCCTCAATGCCGGGTCGCGCCAAAATGGGTTAAGCGGAACCGCGGGCTCTCTAACACAGGCCATTTCGGGTAGCAAAGCGCTCTCATGAAGGTAAAATGACGGGCCGCCACCCCGGTTCCCTGCCTGATTAGAACCGCTCTAGTTGCGAGAAACTTGCATCTGCATCTATCTCTCCATATATGTTGGGCAACGACAGTGTTCACGCGTGCCCGAAGCTGGAAATGAACGAAAATAACGCGCCCCATCGCGACGAAGAGGCCCATGCGGCGGCTCTTATGTCCGGCCGCCAGCCGGCGTTGACCGGCTGCCCGTGGCACGACGTCAACGAAATGCTCCAGTCCGCAGGGCTTCGCCCCACGCGCCAGCGCATGGCGCTCGGCTGGCTCCTGTTCGGCAAGGGTGCACGTCACCTCACGGCTGAAATGCTTTACGAGGAAGCGACGCTGGCCAAGGTGCCGGTCTCGCTGGCGACCGTCTACAACACGCTGAACCAGCTCACCGATGCCGGTCTGCTGCGTCAGGTCAGCGTCGACGGCACCAAGACCTATTTCGACACCAACGTCACGACCCACCATCACTACTACCTCGAGAACAGCCATGAGCTGGTCGACATCGAGGATCCGCATCTGGCGCTGTCCAAGATGCCTGAGGTGCCCGCGGGTTACGAGATCGCCCGCATCGACATGGTCGTACGGTTGCGCAAGAAGCGCTGAGATCTATCCTGAACTGCTGATTTGATCGTCATGGCCGGGCTTGTCCCGGCTATCCACGTTATTCGGTCAGGCGTCGAAAAATGCGTGGATGCCCGGGCATGACGGTGGAGCAACAGTTCCGCTCCCGCCCAGATCAATTCACCTGCTCGTCCGAGTAGACGCCCCAGAGGCGCTCCTGCTGGATCCAGCCGTCAAAGCCGTTACCGCTGACGCGGCACCAGTTTGCAGTGCACTTCTTCACCTGGGTGACGACACCGGCCTGGAGCCTGGCCGCAACCGCGCTCTCGGGATCGGCGCGGTCGTAGATCGGCGCGAGCTCGTCCTTGTGCTTCATGGTGACGACAGCAGTACGGCGGCCCGACAGCAGCGAGTGATAGACCCAACCCTCGGCGCCCTCGGAATCGCGGACCCGGCGCCAGTTCTCGAACTCGGCGGTGATTTCGACCGGCAGGCCGGAACGGGTGTAGACCCAGGCGACGTCGTTGTCCTTGGTCGGGCCGGCGCGGACGTTGACGTGATCCGATTTCAGGCTGACGTAGCGCGGCACCGGGAGGCCTGAGGCCGTCTGAGGGGTGTTGTCCTTTGCCGAATGCCCGGGACTGACCGAAGCGCTCAACCAGGTGCAAACGAGCGCCATCACCGAACAAAAACGCCCCAACGCCATCAACCCGTCTCCTGTCGAAGGTCCGGCCGAGCCGGTCCCTCGCCCTAAATTCCCAAACCAGGCCGCTGTCGCCCCTGACCCCGCCCCACGCGGGTGTTCCCGAGCCCTTTACCCGTGGTTCTTGTCTTGGCCCGGCCTTCTGCTAGAGAGGACGGACATCTGAACAACCGGTTTGTCCCGATTTTCCGGCCGGAAATGTCGGGAGAGCTTGAAGGAAACGCCGGGGACGACACGGCAAGCGCAGTGTCGAACAACCGGGTTAATGAGGCCTCAACGGCCGGCCTTTGGCGACAGAGGCGGCTCGCAACGCCTCATGAGGGCAGGACATGTCGGTGAAGAAAAAGCCCCTCGTCGTGGTGACGCGCAAGCTTCCGGATTCGATCGAGACCCGGATGCGCGAGCTGTTCGACGCGCGGATCAATCTCGACGACACGCCGATGTCGCCCGAGCAGATCGCGGAAGCCGCCCGTACCGCCGACGTGCTGGTCCCAACCGTGACCGACCACATCTCCGCCGACATCGTCAACCAGCCCGACTGCAGGTTGAAACTGATCGCGAATTTCGGCAACGGCGTCGACAACATCGATGTCGAGGCCGCGCATGCCCGCGGCATCACCGTCACCAACACGCCGAAAGTTCTGACCGAAGACACCGCCGACATGACCATGGCGCTGATCCTCGCCGTGCCCAGGCGGATGATCGAAGGCGCCTCGATCCTGACGGAAGGAAAACCCTGGCCGGGCTGGTCGCCGACCTGGATGCTCGGCCATCGCATCGGCGGAAAGCGCCTTGGCATCATCGGCATGGGCCGCATCGGCCAGGCGGTCGCACGCCGCGCCCGCGCCTTCGGCTTGCAGATCCACTACCACAATCGTCGGCCGGTGGCGCCGAAGATCGCCGAAGAGCTGGGCGCGACCTATTGGGAAAGCCTCGACCAGATGCTGGCACGGATGGACATCATCTCGGTGAACTGTCCGCACACGCCGGCGACCTACCATCTGCTGTCGGCGCGCCGGCTGAAGCTTATTCGCAAGGACGCCTACATCGTCAACACCGCGCGCGGCGGGGTCACCGACGAGGACACGCTGATCAAGCTGATCGAAGGCGGCGAGATCGGCGGCGCCGGCCTCGATGTCTATGAGCACGAGCCCGCGGTGAACCCGAAGCTGGTGCGGCTCGCCAAGGCCGGCAAGGTGACGTTGCTGCCGCATATGGGCTCGGCCACGATCGAGGGCCGCGTCGAGATGGGCGAGAAGGTGATCATCAACATCCGAACCTTCCTCGATGCGCACAAGCCGCCGGATCGCGTGCTGCCGAGCATGCTGTGAGGTCTATTTGCTGCGTGTTTCGCGCTTGCGCCAGTCGGCAACGAAATCGATAAAGGCCCGCAGCGCCGGCGGCGTTTGTCGCCGGCTTGGATAGTACAGGAACGGCCCGGGAAACGGCTCGCACCAATCCTGAATCAGACTGACGAGCGCGCCGGACTTCAGGGCTTCGCCGACATAACCATCAAGCGTCGCCCAGATGCCGGCGCCGTCGAGCGCGGCGCGCATGGAAAGGCCCATGTTGGTCGAGATCAGCTTTGCCGGCGGATCGACCTTCACCAGCTGGCCGGCCTTCTCGAACTCCCAATCGTGCATGACACCGCTGGAGTAGCGGGCGCGGATGCAATTATGGTCGAGCAGATCCTTCGGATGCTCCGGCTTGCCGCGGCGCGCGAGGTAATCGGGCGAAGCGACTACGACATAGCTCTGCGGGCCGCTGAGCGAGATCGCGACCATGTCCTGCGCGAGATGCTCGCCATAACGTACGCCGGCATCGAAGCCCGCGCTGACGATATCGACAAACCCGCTCTCGGAAACGATCTCGAGGTCGACCTGCGGATAGGCCTTAAGGAACGGCCCGATCATGGGGGCCAGCACGAGATCGACCGCGGGTGGCGGCGCGTTAATGCGCAGCCGGCCCGAGGCCATCTCGCGCAGGCCCCGGACCTGATCGAGGGCCTCGCCGACATCGCGCAGCGCCGGAGCCACGCGCGACAGCAGCAGCTCGCCCGCCTCGGTCAGGGCGACGCTGCGGGTGGTGCGGTTCATCAGGCGGACGCCGAGGCGCTCCTCCAGGTCCCGCAATCGCTGGCTAAGGCTCGACACCGACACGCGAATATCGATCGCCGCGCGCCGGAAATTGCGGGTGCGGGCGACCGCCATGAAGACGTCGAGATCACGCAGGTCGGGCTCAGCCATTGTTCGTTAATGTGAACAAGCCATTCTCGATTGTCCAGCTTATCGGCGCAATCGATCAAGCGCATATCAGGCCTCGTCACGCGGCGCAGTCAGCGCCTTTTCGAGGAGAGCCATCATGGAACAGCGCAAACTCGGTTCGACCGGTCCCACCGTCTCCGCTCTCGGTCTCGGGTGCATGGGCATGTCCGAGGTCTACGGCCCCGCCGATCGCGGCGAGAGCATCGCCACGATCCACGCCGCACTGGATGCCGGCATTACCCTGGTCGACACCGGCGATTTCTACGCCATGGGCCACAATGAAATGCTGGTGCGCGAAGCGCTCAAGGAGGTGCCGCGCGACAAGGTGCAGATCAGTGTCAAGTTCGGTGCGCTGCGCGGTCCTGCCGGCGAATTCACCGGCATGGACACGAGGCCGGCCGCAACGAGGAACTTCCTAGCCTATTCGCTGCAGCGGCTCGGCACCGACTACATCGACGTCTACCGTCCGGCGCGGCTCGATCCCAACATTCCGATCGAGGAGACCATCGGCGGCATCGCCGATCTCGTGAAGGCCGGCTACATCAAACATATCGGCCTGTCCGAGGTCGGCTCCGCCACCATCCGCCGCGCGCATGCCGTGCACCCGATCGCCGATCTCCAGATCGAATATTCGCTGATCGAGCGTGGCATCGAACGCGACATCCTGACGACCTGCCGCGAGCTCGGCATCGGCATCACGGCTTACGGCGTGTTGGCGCGCGGCCTCATCAGCGGCCATTGGTCGAAGGACTCCGGCAAGACAGGCAAGGACTACCGGCTGATGACGCCGCGCTTCCAGGGATCGAATCTCGATGCCAATCTCGCATTGGTGGAGCAGCTGCGCGCCATCTCCGCTGAGATTGGCGCGACGCCGGCACAGGTCGCGATCGCCTGGGTGGCGGCGCAAGGCAAGCAGATCGTGCCGCTGGTCGGCGCCCGCACCCGCAACCGCCTCACCGAAGCACTCGGCGCGGCCAAGGTCACGCTGACGCCGGCTCATCTCGCCGTGCTGGCAACGGCCTTCCCGCCCGATGTCGCTGCCGGCACGCGTTACGCCGCTGAGCAGATGGCGCATCTCGACAGCGAGAAGCCGGCCACAGCATAACGTCTGCAATCAAGTGCGATGGGCGCTGAGATCGGTGATCACAGGCCCATCGCCATTGAGCGGATTGGCGGGATCGCGCGCGTAACGCAGCGTCTCGAAGCGCATCGCGCGCGCATCGATCATCAGGAGGCGGCCGACGAGGCCGTCGCCAAAGCCGACGATCTCGCGGATCGCCTCCAGCGCCATCATCGAGCCCATCACGCCCGCGAGCGCGCCCATGACGCCGGCTTCCGCGCACGCCGGCACGGTCCCGGGCGGCGGCGCTTCCGGGAATAGGCAGCGATAGGTCGGATTGAATTCGCCCTGCTCGTTTGTCTCATGCGCGCGGATGGTGGTCAGCGAGCCATCGAAGGTGCCGAGCGCCGCCGTGATCAGCGGCCTCTTGGCGAAGAAGCAGGCGTCCGAGGCCAGATAGCGGGTCGAGAAATTGTCGGAGCCGTCGAGCACGAGGTCATAGTCCCCGATCAGCGACAGCGCATTGTCGGCATTGAGCCAGGTGGCGTGACCGACGAAGCGGACATGCGGGTTGAGCGCCGAGATCCGTTCGGCCGCGCTCTCGACCTTGTGCCGGCCGATATCGGGCGTGGTGTGAATGACCTGGCGCTGGAGGTTCGACAGCGACACCACGTCGTCATCGACCACGCCGAGCGTACCGATGCCGGCGGCCGCCAGATACATCAAAGCGGGCGCACCGAGCCCGCCGGCGCCGATCACCAGCACGGAGGCCCGCTTCAGCGCAGCCTGGCCGGGGCCACCGACATCGCGCAGCACGATATGGCGGGCATAACGTTCGAGTTCGTCCGGGCTCAGCATCGTTATCCTTCCAGATCCTCTCCTCATGGTGAGGAGGCGCGAAGCGCCGTCTCGAACCATGCAGGCCCCGCTGCGGCTGCACGGCCTTCATCCTTCGAGACGCCGCTTACGCGGCTCCTCAGGATGAGGAGCTAGACCTCTCCTGCCGGTCTGAACCACCGCAACATTGTTCGCGACCAACGAGATGTGCTTCAATGGCATTGCGTTCAATGGGCGGGCTGGATTTGTCATGAGATCGATGCTTGCGGCAACACTGATGTTTGCGGCTGCGACAGGCGCGAACGCCCAGATGACGACACCGCAGCTTCCCGGCACCAAGCCGAAGCCGGTCCAGACCGTTCCGATCCGGCCTCCTGCATTGCAGACGCCGGCTGCGACGGCCGATGCCATGGCGCAGGCGGAGCGGCTGTCGCTGCAGTCCGACCTCGCCTGGGTCGGCCAGTATAACGGCGCCATCACCGGCGACGTCAGCGCGCGCCTGGTCGAGGCCATCAAGGAGTATCAGAAGGCCAAGGGCGGCAAGGCGACCGGCGTGCTCAATCCGCAGGAACGCGCAGCGCTCGCCGAGACCGCGCGCCGCAAACAGGACAGCGTCGGCTGGAAGATCGTGACGGAAATGACCAGCGGCGCGCGGCTCGGCATTCCCTCAAAGCTGGTGCCGCAGCAGGCGACCGACGCCAACGGCTCGAAATGGACCTCGCCCACTGGCACGGTGCAGGTTCTGCTCAGCCGCCGCAAGGAGGCGAACCCGACCACAGCCAAGCTTGCCGAAGCGGAGAAGAAAGAGCCGGGTCGCAAGGTCGACTACACCGTGGTAAAGCCCGACTTCTTCGTGCTGTCGGGTCTGCAGGGCCTGAAGAAATTCTATTTGCGCGGCACCTCCAGGGGTGACGAGGTCCGCATCATGACGATCCTCTACGATCAGGCGACCGAGAACACGGTCGAGCCGGTCGTGATCGCGATGTCGAGCGCCTTCAACGCGTTTCCGTCGGGGCCACAGGCGGGGCCGCCGCCACGCAAGACCGTCGAATATGGCACCGGCATTGTCGTCAGCGACGATGGCGCGATCCTCACGGACCGCCTCGTCACTGATAGCTGCCTCGCGATCACGATCGCCGGCTATGGCAGCGCCGACCGTCTCGCCGAGGACCGGGAACACGACCTCGCGCTGCTGCATATTTACGGCGCCCGCGGCCTGGAGCCCCTCAACCTCGCGGCCGGCGCAGCGAAGACGAGTGTCGATGTCATCGGTATCGCGGATCCGCAGAGCCAGGGCGGAGCCGCGGGTGTGTCGAGCCTCAAGGCTACGCTGGCATCCGTCGGTGGTGGCGATTCCCCACTCTCACCGCCACCGTCTGTCGGCTTCTCCGGCAGCCCCGCCATCGACGGCGACGGCAAGTTCGCCGGCATCGCACTATTGAAGCCGGCGATGGTTGCGGGCCCCGCGACGTCGGTGCCGGCGTCGCAGGCGGTGATGGTCTCCGCGGAGACGGTGCGCGATTTCCTGAAGGCGAACGGTGTCGCGGCGAACGGAACGTCCACAGATGCGAAAGCCGCTGTCGTGCGCGTGATCTGCGTGCGCAAGTAGCTCTCGTGTCCCGGGCGCGGTGCGGCATGAAATGCGCGCCGCTGAAGAAGCGCTGCGCTGCGTCCGGGGCATGAGACCTAGCTCAGCCTGAACCTGATCCCGGCCTTCGCAAGACCACCCGAGATCCCGACCGGCGTGCCGTCCGCACGCCAGCAAGCGGCGCCACTCATGGTGCCGTCGTCGTGGAAGGCGATACCATTCATGCCGCCGGCGACTGCCGCGACAGGCTGCACCTTGTGGCCGAGCTCCGCGAGCTTCGCGCGCACGCTCTCCGGCACCCTCTGCTCGACCTCAAGCGCATTGCCTTCGGTCCAGACCCGCGGCGCCTCGACTGCTTCCTGCAAGCTCATACCGTGGTCGATCAGATTGAGCAGCGCCTGCATCGCGCTCGGGAAGATTCGTTTTCCGCCGGGCAAGCCGAGCGCATAGCGCAACTTTCCATCACGGAGTGCCATCATCGGCGACATCGAGGTCGTCACCCGCTTGCCCGGCGCCAGCGACAGGGCGTGGCCTGGACGCGGATCGAACAGGTTCATGTAGTTGTTGGCGATGGCGCCCAGGCCCGGGATCATGATCTTGGCGCCGAACAGATTGTTGATGGTCTGCGTGGTCGCAACCACGTTGCCGAACGCATCCGCCGCCGTCATGTGCGTGGTGTGAGCGCCTTCAAGCTGCGACACGCCGGCGCCCCAGCTCTGCGCCCGTGCCGGATCGATCGCAGCGCGGCGCTCCTCGGCGTAGGCCTTCGAGGTCAGCCGCTCCACGGGGACGCCGACATAATCAGGATCGCCGCTGGCCGCGGCGCGGTCGGCGAATGCGATCTTCAGGACCTCGGCAAGATAGTGGATGGTCTCGGGCGTACCGAAGCCGAGGCCTTGGATGTCGTAGCCTTCCAGGATGTTCAGCATCTGTGCGATATGCACGCCGGAAGCCGCGGGCGGCGGCGGGCCAAAGATAGTCCAGCCGCGGTAATCGGCGCGGATCGGCTGCCGTTCGACGGGCTTGTAGCT
>NZ_JADPJF010000151.1:405961-434096 GCF_023073295.1 Bradyrhizobium sp. 23
TCTTGTAGCTGGTGAGATCGTTGCGCCGGATGAAGCCGCCGGCCTTTTCCATATAGTCGACCAGGATATCGCCAAGCGGCCCCTCATAGAGCGCCTTTTCGCCGTGGTCGGCGATATGCCGCAACGTCTCGGCATACTCGGCCTGTACCACGCGCTCGCCGACCTTGAGCGGCTCGCCGTCTGGCAGATAGATCGCCGCGATCGGCTTGTCCTTGCGCATCTCGGCGGCGCTCTCGGTGATGCATTCGTGCAGATAGGGTGTCGTCGCATAGCCGCGCGCGGCGTGCTTGATCGCGGGCTGCATGACGTCGGCAAGGCTCATGGTGCCGAAGCAGCGCAGCGTCTCGCACCAGGCTTTCAGCGAGCCCGGCGTGGCGACCGCCTTTGGTCCGTTGAGATTTTCATTGCCGACGGTGTCGAACACATCATGCGCGGAACCCGGCGTGGGGGTGTAGCTGGTGTCAAGCACCGCCGCGGGCACGGTGCTCTGTCCGTCGATGAAACGGTGGCTGCCGTCGGCGAGCCGGATGTGCGCCATGCCACCGCCGATGATGCCCACCATCATCGGCTCGACCACGGTCAGCGTGAACAGGGTCGCTATCGCGGCGTCGATGGCGTTGCCGCCGGCGGCCAGCATCTCCGCGCCGGCGCTGGAGGCCAGTGGATGGTTGCTGACCACCATGCCGCGGCTCGATACCGCCGGCATCTTCTGGCATTCGAAATTCGTCGCCGTCCGGTCGCGCCAGTTTCCGCCCATGCCGCTTGTCCTTATTATTCACGGCTGCAAGCACAGCACACGGACGAGTACGGGTCCAGTAATGGTACGGATTCGTTGGCATTCCCGATTCCGCCATCATCGTGACTGCTGATTCGGACCTCCGCGATCCCCTTTGGATCGGGCCGGCACGTCCTGAGCGAGAAGAGCTCAGCATCGAGATCGATGCACGTTCGCGTGGCGTTTCCCGAGACCCAAGCACTCCAAAGGATTGATCTTCAATGCACACGATCGCACTGGCCACCCAAAAGGGTGGCAGCGGCAAGAGCACGCTCGCCATCGGCCTCGCGCTGGCAGCCAAGCAGGCCGGCTTCACCGTTCGCCTGATCGAAACCGACCCGCAGGGCACACTGTCGAACTGGCAGCGCCGCCGCACCACCGATGATCTCGTCGTCGAGCCGATCTATCACGCCGCCGATATCGAGCCGCGCCTGAAGATGCTCGCCGACGGCGGTCTCCAGATTGCGATCGTCGATACCGCCGCCGGCCTCAGCGCCGCGACCACCGCCGCGATCCGCCATTCCGACCTCTGCCTGATCCCGGCACGCCCGAGCGTCGCCGACATCGAAGCGACCGTTTCGACGCTGAGCGTCGCGCGCGCCTGGAAGCGGCCTTACAGCTTCGTGCTGAACCAAACCCCGATCCGCGGCCAGCGCATCGACAACGCCGCCAACACGCTCGCCGAGGAAGCAGCGCTTGATCTCGCCGAGGTGCTCGCGCGTCCCCTGATCGTGATGCGCAACGATCACCAGGACTCGCTCGCCAGCGGCCTTGCGGTGAGCGAATTCGCGCCGAACGGCAAGTCGACCGAGGAGATCCGCGGCCTCTGGCATTGGATTGAGACCCGGCTCGAGCTCGACGTCACGACCAATGTCTTGATCGACCAGGTCATCGCGGCCGCGGACGGAATGTTGCACGTCGCCGCCGAGCTGGCCGCCGATGAAACTACGATACTGGCGTCCTGAGCGGGGGTATCGCTCGGATGGCAGCCGGACCTTCACCATCCGGAAGGGCCTTAGCGACGAAGCAATCCGGCCACCAGCCCGGCCGGATTGCTTCGCTTCGCGTTTTTGGGAAACTCTATCTCCGCTGTCATTGCGAGGAGCTTTGCGACGAAGCAATCCAGACTGCTTCGTTGGAAAGCTTCTGGATTGCTTCGCTGCGCTCGCAATGACGGTCGTGGTGGGCTCGTCACCGCCGCTGAACTTACGACCTCTCGGATACGAGCCTGATTTTCACTTCTGACATTTCGGACACCAGAAGGTCGACCGGCCGTTCTGCGTAAAACGCTTGACGATGCCGCCACATCGCGGCGTGGTGCATTTCTCGCCCTCGCGATCGTAGACCTTGAACGAGTGCTGGAAATAGCCGAGCTCGCCCGAGGTCTGGCGATGATCGCGCAAGCTGGAGCCGCCGGCCTTGATGGCGTCGTTCAGCACGGTGTGGATCGCGCCGACCAATCGCTTTGCATGGTCGGTCGGCTCGCCCCCGGCAACGCCCTTGCGTTGTCCGGCCTTGGTCGACAACGTCGCGGCGATCCGGCGCGGCGACAGATGCGAACGATGCAGGGCTTCGCAGACATAGATATTGCCGAGCCCGGCGACCACGCGCTGATCGAGCAGCGCGGCTTTCAGGCTCGTGGTCTTGCCGGCGCAGGATCGCGCCAGCATCGCGGCGTCAAATTCGTTGCCAAGCGGCTCGGGCCCGAGCCCGCGCAGCAGCGGCTCCTCGTCGAGCGCGCTGCGCGCGATCACTTTCATGTAACCGAAGCGGCGCGGATCGTTGAAGATGATGTCGGCGCCGGAGGACATCCGAAACAGCACGTGATCGTGCGCGGAGTCCTTGGCTCGCGGATAGTGAAACTCGCCCGGCGCCGCCTCGTTGTCCGGCTTGATGACGCGAAACGAACCCGACATGCCCAGATGCATCAACAGCACGTCGCCGGAGGTGAGATCGGCCATGAGATATTTTGCACGGCGGCCGAGCCCCGTGACGACCTGCCCCTTCAGTCGGGCCACGAAGTCCGGCTGGAAAGGAAAGCGCAAATCAGGCCTGCGGGTCTCCGCGACCAGGATTTTCGCACCCTCCATGACAGGCTGAAGGCCGCGGCGGACGGTCTCGACTTCGGGCAATTCGGGCATGGTCAGGCATTCACCTTATGAGAGCGGTGTGATAGCGCCATTGCGGCGGGCGCGCTATGGTCCGCCTCGTGGAGTAGAGTAATGGATCGGCCGGGCGAAACCACGCATTTTGGCTTCAGGGACGTCCCCCTGGGCGACAAGCAGACGCTGGTGAACGATGTGTTTCACAGCGTGGCGTCGCGCTATGATTTGATGAACGATTTGATGTCCGGTGGCCTGCATCGGGTCTGGAAGGACATCATGATCACCGCGCTCGACCCGCCGCGAGGCGACCGGCGGTTCGCGCTGCTCGACGTTGCCGGCGGCACCGGCGACATCTCGTTCCGCGCCGCCAAGGCCGCAGGCCCCGGCTTCCATGCCACCGTCTGCGACATCAATTCCGGGATGCTGGAGGTAGGCCGCGAGCGCGCCGCAAAGCGGCATCTCAAGACCCAGGTCGATTTCGTCGAGGGCAATGCGGAAGCGCTCTCCTTCGCCGACCGCAGCTTCGACGCATATACGATCGCTTTCGGCATTCGCAACGTGCCTCGGATCGATCTCGCGCTGGCCGAGGCCTATCGCGTGCTCAAGCCAGGCAGCCGCTTCCTCTGTCTGGAATTCTCCACCGTCGAGATGCCCGGACTCGATCGTCTTTATGACCTGTTCTCGTTCAAGGTCATCCCGCCGCTCGGCCGCATGATCACGGGTGACGCCGAGTCCTACCAATATTTGGTCGAGTCGATCCGCAAGTTCCCAAGACCCAACGCCTTCGCCGATATGATCCGTAATGCCGGCTTCGCCCGCGTGAACTGGCAGATATTGTCCGGCGGCATCGTCGCACTGCATTCGGGCTGGCGTTTGTGATCTCTGCCATAACCCATAGTGCGCGCCTGATGCGCGCCGCGTTCGTATTCGCGCGCGAGGGCGTGTTCGGCGCCGTCGATCCCAGCCTGGTGCCGCCGCCCGGACAGCTCGCGCTGAAGCTTGCGCGCATCGTCGAACGGGGCGGCCCTAAGGACGGGCCTCGGCTGTCGCGCGCGCTGACCCGGATGGGCCCGGCCTATCTCAAGCTCGGGCAATTTCTGGCGACGCGCCCCGATGTGGTCGGCGTTGCCATGGCGCGCGATCTGGAAAGCCTGCAGGATCGCCTGCCGCCGTTTTCGCAAGTCGAAGCGGAAGCCGTGATCGCGACGTCGCTGGAGCGTCCGCTGACGGACGTATTCGCGAGCCTCAGTGCGCCGGTCGCAGCGGCCTCGATCGCACAGGTGCATCGCGGCGAAGTCTTGCGCGATGGCATCCGCAAGGCGGTCGCCGTGAAAGTGCTGCGCCCCAACGTGGCCGCACGCTTCCGCCGCGACCTCTCCGACTTCTTCTTCGTCGCATACAAGGCCGAGTCCTATTCGTCCGAGGCGCGGCGCCTGCGTCTCATCGAGGTCATCAACACCATGTCGCGCTCGGTCGCGATGGAGATGGACCTGCGCCTCGAGGCCGCGGCGCTGTCGGAGATGGCGGAGAACACGCGCGACGATCCTGATTTCCGCGTACCGACCGTGGACTGGGACCGCACCACGCACAACGTGCTGACGATGGAGTGGATCGACGGCATCGCGCTGAACGATCACAAGCGCCTGGCCGAGTCGCAGGTCGACCTGCCCGATCTCGGCCGCAAGGTGATTCAGAGTTTCCTGCGCCACGCGCTGCGCGACGGCTTCTTCCACGCCGACATGCATCCGGGCAATCTGTTCCTGGATGACGCCGGTCGCCTCGTCGCGGTTGATTTCGGCATCATGGGCCGGCTCGGCATGAAGGAGCGGCGCTTCCTTGCCGAAATCCTGCTCGGCTTCATCACCCGCGACTATCGTCGTGTCGCGGAAGTGCATTTCGAGGCAGGCTACGTCCCGGCGCATCACTCGGTCGAGAACTTCGCGCAAGCGATCCGCGCCATCGGCGAGCCCATTCATAACCGCACGGCGGAAGAGATCTCGATGGCGCGGCTGCTGACGCTGCTGCTCGAGGTCACCGGCCTGTTCGACATGACCACGCGGCCCGAGCTGATCCTGCTCCAGAAAACAATGGTGGTGGTCGAGGGCGTGGCACGCGGCTTCGATCCCAAGCTCGACATCTGGAAGGTCGCCGACCCCGTGGTGCGGGAATGGATCGAGCGCAATCTCGGTCCGATCGGCCGGGTCCAGGGCGCGATCTCCGGCACCGGCGATCTCGCGCGCATCCTGATGCGCCTGCCTGATATCGCCGCGCGCTCGGTTACGGTGCTCGAACAGCTGGAGACCATGACCCGGGAGGGCATCCGGCTGTCGCCGGAGAGCATCGCGGCGATGGGCCGCAGCGAAGGCCGCAAGAACCGTTGGCGCACCGTGGCGCTCTGGATCATCGCCGCGACCTTCATCGGCATCCTGATCGCCGTCCGGAATCTTTGATTGCAGTGCAATCATGCGAATGATAGCATCGCCATCATTTGTGCTGGAGGGGTGTCATGGCGAGCCTGACCATTCGCAAGCTCGATGAAGGCATCAAAACTTACCTTAGGCTGCGCTCGGCCAGGAACCGCAGGTCGGTCGAGGAAGAGGTCCGGGTCATCCTCGGCGAGCTGATCGAGGGCCGCGAGGAGCCCCTGACGCCGTTCACGGCGCCGCCCGCGGCTTCCGCCACCCCCACGCCCCAGCGCAGCGGCGCCCTCCCCGAGGCCAACGTCACCCTGATCATCGGCGGCGGGATCGCGGCCTACAAATCGCTCGACCTGATCCGCAGGCTCAAGGAGCGGCGGATCGAGGTCCGCTGCGTGCTGACCAAGGCGGCGCAACAATTCGTCACGGCATTGGCCGTGAGCGCGCTCTCGCATGAGCGCGTCCACACCGACCTGTTCGATCCCGAGAGCGAGTTCGACGCCGGTCATATCCGGCTGGCGCGCGAGTGCGACCTGATCGTGGTGGCGCCTGCGACCGCGGATTTGATGGCCAAGATGGCCAACGGCCATGCCGACGATCTCGCCAGCGCCATCCTGCTTGCGACCAACCGCAAGGTCCTGCTCGCGCCGGCGATGAACCCGCTGATGTGGAACAACGCGGCGACGCGGCGCAACGTCGCGCAACTTCAACGCGACGGCGTGATGCTGATCGGGCCGAATTCCGGCGAGATGGCGGAAGCCGGTGAAGCCGGCATCGGTCGCATGTCCGAGGCGATCGAAATTGCGGCTGCCACCGAGCGACTGCTGCGGCCGCCGTTGCCGCGCCCCCTCGCCGGCAAGCGCGTGCTGATCACGGCTGGTCCGACCCACGAGCCGATCGATCCGGTGCGCTACATCGCCAACCGATCCTCCGGTAAGCAGGGCTTTGCGATCGCCGCCGCGGCACAGGCCGCGGGCGCCGAGGTAATCCTGGTCAGCGGCCCGGTCGATCTCAGCGATCCCCAGGGCGTGACAGTCAAGCATGTGGAATCGGCACGGCAGATGCTGGAGCAGGTGCAGGCCGCGCTCCCCGCTGACATCGCGATCTTCGCCGCCGCCGTCGCCGACTGGCGGGTCGCCAATGAAGGCGAGCAGAAGCTGAAGAAGACTTCGGCCGGCATGCCGCCGCTCCAGCTGGTCGAAAACCCCGACATCCTCGCGACGATCTCCAAGCTGACCGACCAGCGGCCGCCACTGGTGATCGGCTTTGCCGCCGAGACCGAGCACCTCATCGACAACGCCAAGTCGAAGCTTGCCCGCAAGGGCTGCGACTGGATTGTCGCCAACGACGTCTCCCCCGCAACCGGGGTGATGGGCGGAGACCGCAACACCGTGCACCTCATCAGCAAGAGCGGTGAGAAGAACGATGAGAAGGATGGCGACATTGCAGTTGATTCCTGGCCGGCGATGACCAAGGAACAGGTCGCCATTCGATTGGTCGCGCATATCGCAAAGAGCGTGACCGGCAAATCCCGGGAGCCCGCATCTTGAGCACCAAAGTCACCGTCGAACTGCAACGCCTGCCCCATGCGGAGGGGCTGCCGCTGCCGGCCTATCAGACCAATGATGCCGCCGGTCTCGACCTGATGGCGGCGGTGCCCGAGAACGAGCCGCTGACGCTCGCGTCCGGCCAATACGCGCTGGTGCCGACGGGACTCGCGATCGCGTTGCCGCCCGGCTACGAGGCGCAGGTGCGGCCGCGCTCCGGGCTTGCGGCCAAGCACGGCGTCACCGTGCTGAACTCACCGGGCACGATCGACGCGGACTATCGCGGCGAGATCAAGGTGATCCTGATCAACCACGGCCAGACCGCCTTCGTGGTCAAGCGCGGCGAGCGCATCGCGCAGATGGTGATTGCGCCAATGGTGCAGGCCGCGCTGGTTCCCGTGTCGACATTGTCCGCGACCGATCGCGGGACCAGCGGATTCGGCTCGACCGGCCGCTAACACACCGAATCACCCGAGGAATTACGCGAATTGGAACACCGCCTTCGGCATTTTTTTGGGACCGCCGTTGCGTTCACGATCTGGACTCTTACCGGTGGAGTCACGGTGAGGGTATTGTCGTTTGATTCGCGCGCGACGGGGGTCGCCGCGCGCAAATTCGTGCGATCTTGGGGCAACTATGTCAGGCGTGATCGTGTCGATGCGTCGGACGCTGCTGTCGTGCACATCGCTGGTGCGCAACGGCTTGTTGGGAAGCGCTCTCGCGGCGCTGCTGCCGGCTGCGCCGGCTGAGGCCGCCGACCTCGTCGACACACTCTCAACGTTGCTGGATTTCAACCGGCAGGAGCTCGCGGTGCTGGCCACCGCGCTGGCCTTGCTCGGCTTCTCGGTGGTCGCCGCGATCCTCCTGATGCGCACGCGCGTGCGCACGGCGAAGAACGAGGCGCGGCTGCGCGCCCGGATCGGGGAACTCCAGCTCCAGGCCGACCGCTTCGGCGCATTGCTGTTCGCCGAGCCGCAGATCCTGATCTCTTGGCCGGCCGGCGACAATCGCGCGCAGATCTCCGGTGACATCTCCATGGTGCTGCCGCGCGACTCCTCTCCGCAGCGCGTGCTCGCGTTTGGAACCTGGTTGCCGCCGGAACCGGCGCTGCAGATGGATCACGCCGTCGATGCGCTGCGCGACCGCGGCGACGGGTTCCAGCTGACGCTCACCACCGCGCATGGCCACACGCTGGAGGCCATCGGCCGCGCCATCGGTGGCCAAGCCATCGTCAGGATTCGCGAACTCTCGGGGCTCCGCCGCGATCTGGCCGAGACCAATCTGCGTTACAAGGCACTTTCCGACGAGACGGAGATGTTGCGCGGCTTCGCGACCGCCGCCCCCTGGCCGATCTGGGCCAAGGGCGAGAACGGCGCGCTGGCTTATGCCAATCCCGCCTATGTCCGTGCGACCGAGGCGGCGAGCATCACCGACGCCCAGGAGCGCAAGCTCGAGCTGCTCGACAGCGCCGACCGCACCGCGATGGAGCGGGGACTGAAGGAAGCGGCCAATTTCACCTCGCGGCTGCCGATCGTGATCGGCGGCGAGCGGCGCATCTATGATGTGCGCGCCGTCAATGTCGGTGGCGGCAATGTCGGCGTTGCCATCGATGCCAGCGAGGCGGATGCCTTGAGCTCGGCGCTGGTGCGGATGGCGGAGGCGCATCGCCGTACGCTGGACCAGCTCTCCTCGGGCGTTGCCGTGTTCGATGGCCAGCGCCGGCTTGCCTTCTACAATGATTCCTACCGCCAGCTGTGGGACCTCGACCGCACCTTTCTCGACGCCAACCCCGATGATTCCAGCGTGCTCGACAAGCTTCGCGCCGCGCGCAAATTGCCGGAGCAGCCGGACTTCCGCGCCTGGAAGGCCAAGCTGCACGAGGCTTATCGGGCGGTCGAGGCCGCCAAGGACACCTGGTATCTGCCCGATGGGCGCGCGCTCTCCGTCGTCACCACGCCGAATCCCGAGGGCGGCGTCACCTATCTGTTCGACGACGTCACCGAGAGCCTGGAGCTCGCCCGCCGCTTCGACGGCATGATCCGGGTCCAGCGTGAGACGCTGGATAGCCTCGCCGAGGGCGTTGCGGTGTTCGGCAGCAATGGCAGGGCGCAGCTGTTCAACCCGGCGTTCGTCCGGATGTGGAAGCTGTCCGCTGACGCCATGCGCGACGAGCCGCACATCCAGACGGTCGAGGGCTGGTGCCATCAGCTGTTCGACGACGCGATCGTTTGGCGGCAGATCCGCGAGGCCGTCACCTCGATCGAGAGCCGCGCCGACATTCCGCTGAAGCTTGAGCGCAAGGACGGCAGCGTGCTCGACGGCATGATCCGGCCGCTGCACGACGGCGCCACGATGCTGACGTTCCAGGACATCACCGACACCGAGAACGTCGAGCGCGCTCTGCGCGAGCGCAACGAGGCGCTGGAGGCGGCCGACCAGATGAAGGTGGATTTCGTCCACCACGTCTCCTACGAGCTGCGCTCGCCGCTCACCACCATCATCGGCTTTGCGCATTTCCTCAGCGATCCCTCGACCGGGCCGCTGACCCCGAAACAGGCCGAATATCTCGACTACGTCACCAAATCGACCAATGCGCTGCTGGCGCTGACCAACAACATCCTGGATCTCGCCACCATCGACGCCGGTGCCATGAAGCTGGAACTCGGCCCGGTCGACGTCAGCAAGACCATCGAGCTCGCCGCCGAGGGTCTTCAGGACCGGCTCGCCACCGACCGCATCCGCCTCAAGGTCGAGATCGCGCCCGATGTCGGCAGCTTCACCGGCGACGAGAAGCGCGTGGTGCAGGTGCTCTATAATCTCCTCGCCAACGCCGTCGGGTTTTCTCCACCGGATTCCACCGTCGGCATCAGCGCCCGCCGCACCGAACGCAGTGTGGTCTTCACTGTGACAGATTCCGGGCCTGGAATACCTGCCGACATGAAGGACAAGGTGTTCAACTGGTTCGAGAGCCGCTCGCAAGGCTCGCGTCATCGCGGCGCCGGGCTCGGCCTGTCGCTGGTGCGCTCCTTCGTCGAGTTGCATGGCGGCAATATCCGGGTGGATTCGATCGTGGGCAGGGGCACGGTCGTGATCTGTGACTTCCCGACCGACCAGGCGGCGCATCGCGACGCCGCCGAATGACTGCGCCAACCACATTCGCCGTCGCGCTCCGCAACGAGACAGCCACTGCGCAACTAGTGGCCGACCTCGCGCTGCTGGTCGGCCCCGGCGATGTCATCACGCTCACCGGCGATCTCGGGGCCGGCAAGACCGCGGCGGCGCGGGCCATGATCCGCTACCTCGCCGGCGACGATGCACTGGAAGTGCCGAGCCCGACCTTCACGCTGGTGCAGGGCTACGAGCTGCCACCGTTCCCGGTGATGCATGCCGACCTCTACCGCGTCGAGGACGAGAGCGAGCTCGAAGAGATCGGGCTGTCGCCGCTGCCGGAAGCAACCCTCGTCCTGATCGAATGGCCGGAGCGCGCGCCGTCGGCGATGCCTCAAGACCGCATCGACATCGCGCTGACGCACCGGCCGGCGCTGGGCTCGAATGCACGCGCCGCCGACATCACCGGCCATGGCAAGGCTGCCGCCATCGTCGCGCGGCTGCAGGCGCTGCGCGAATTCCTCGATGCATCCGGCTACATGGAGGCAACGCGCAAACGCATGGCGGGCGACGCCTCGACGCGCTCCTATGCGCGGCTGCAGCGCGACGACGAGATCGTCATCCTCATGAATTCGCCGCAGCGCCCCGATGGTGCTGCGATGTACAACGGAAAATCCTACAGCGCCGCGGTGCATCTCGCCGAAAACATCAAACCCTTCGTCGCCATCGACGAGGGCCTGCGCGCGCAGGGAATCTCGGCGCCCGCGATCCATCATTCCGACCTCGACCACGGGTTCCTGATCAGCGAAGACTTCGGCACCGAAGGCGTGATCGAGGGCGATCCGCCGCGCCCGATCGCCGAACGCTACGAAGCCGCGGCCGATCTGCTGGCCGTGCTGCACGGCAAGACGCTGCCGCAAACGCTGCCGCTCGGGCGGCAGACCTACGCCATTCCCGTCTTCGATATCGAGGCGCTGCTGATCGAAATCGGCTTGATGCCGGAATGGTACCTGCCTGATCGCAACGCGCCGCTGGACGACGCGAAGCGCGCCGAATTTTTCGCCATGTGGCGCGAGTTGCTGCAGAAGGCGCAGGCCGCGCCGAAGACCTGGATCATCCGCGATTATCACTCGCCGAATCTGATCTGGCTCAGCAATCGCACCGGCATCGAACGCGTCGGCGTGATCGATTTCCAGGACACCGTGCTGGGGCCGCAATCCTACGACGTGGTGTCGCTGCTCCAGGACGCCCGCATCGACGTGCCCGAGGCGATCGAGCTGACGCTGCTGTCGCGCTACATCAAGGCGCGCCGCGCCAGCGAGGCGAGCTTCGATGCGGCCGGCTTCGCCGAGCTCTACGCCATCATGTCGGCGCAGCGGAACACGCGTCTGCTCGGCACCTTTGCCCGCCTCAACCGCCGCGACGGCAAGCCGCATTATCTGCGTCACCAGCCGCGGATCTGGACCTATCTCCAGCGCTCCCTGGCGCATCCCACGCTCGCCCATCTGCGCGACTGGTATCTCGCCAACGTCCCGCCGCCCCAAAGGCAGGCCCAAGGCCCGGCCCAAGGCTGAGGCCCAAGGCGGAAAAGGCTAGTAGGGGCTGAAAAGGCTGATTCAGGGCTCGATTTACCGGCTGTTAGCCAAGACGCCGGTAACCTGGCGGCGGAGCAGCCGGATGATTACGGGGCTGGAGCAGGGCAGATGGCGGTGAAGACGGACCAGCGCGGCAACAGCCGGGTTGTTTTCGAGCGCGGGATCGCGGCCCAGATGATGGGTATCGACGGCACCTGGCGGCGCGATTGCACCATGGAGGACGTCTCCGACAGCGGCGCCAAATTGACCATCGACGGCTCAGTCGAAGGCCTGCATCTGAAGGAGTTTTTTCTGCTGCTGTCGTCCACCGGACTTGCGTACCGACGCTGCGAGCTCGCCTGGGTGAATGGTGACCAGATCGGCGTCAACTTTCTCAAGCTCGGTGACAAGAAGAAAAAGGCGCGGTCAACGTCCATCGGGGCGTAACGGCAACACCTGTCGTACAAGCGTCACGGCAGGTGGTTAAGGCGGTTAAGACGCGGTGCGGTCGGTCGAACCTCATGTTAGGATTGCTGCGAACGCGAGATCAGTAGGTCTGAGAAAGCGAAGGATGCCCGTCAAACCGACCAAAGCCATGGTGCTCGCCGCAGGGTTCGGCCTGCGCATGCGTCCGTTGACGGACAAGATGCCGAAACCGATGGTTCCGGTGGCCGGCCAGCCGCTGCTCGACCATGTGCTCGACAAGCTCGGTCGGGCCGGCGTGAGCGAGGCGGTGGTCAACGTGCATTACCTGCCGGACCAGATCATCGATCACACCGCATCCCGCCAGCATCCGCGCGTGACCATCTCGGACGAGCGCGACCAGGTGCTCGGCACCGGCGGCGGCGTGGTCAAGGCACTGCCGCTGCTCGGGGACGCACCGTTCTTTCACGTCAATTCCGACACGCTGTGGATCGACGGCGTACGCTCCAACCTGACGCGGCTCGCCGAAAACTTTGATCCCGCGCGGATGGACATTTTGCTGCTGATGGCGCCGACGGCGACCAGCATCGGCTATAGCGGCCGCGGCGATTACGGCATGCTGGCCGACGGTGCCCTGCGCAAGCGCAAGGAAAAAGAGGTCGTTCCGTTCGTCTATGCCGGCGCTGCGATTTTGTCGCCGTCGATCTTCGCCGATGCCCCCGCGGGCGAGTTCTCGCTGACCAAGATGTTCGATCGTGCCAACGAGCAGGAGCGGCTGTTCGGCCTTCGCCTCGACGGCGTCTGGATGCATGTCGGCACGCCTGATGCCGTGCACGCGGCGGAAGAGGCGTTTCTGGAGAGCGTGGCGTAGGGCTGCGCCATTGTCCCCTACGGCACCTGTTCTGGTCCGGCAAACAGCGGGGACTATCCCACCTCCGCCCATGACCATTTGACTCCGCCTCCCTATATTGGCGCCTGATTCCCGAATCAGGCAGCTCATGCGCGTTTTCAGCGTTCCCATCTCAGTTCCGTTCCTGCGCACCGTCGTCTCAGGCTTGCTCGACGGCCGGCTGGTCGAGGGCTTTGAGGCACGCAAGGAGCCGGCACGGCTGGCGGATGCCACGCTGTACCTGCCGACACGGCGCGCCATGCGCGTCGTCCGCGAGATCTTCCTCGACGAGATGAAGGCGGAGGCTGTCGTGCTGCCGCGGATCGTCGCGCTCGGCGACATCGACGAGGATGAGCTCGCTTTCGCCGATGAGGGCGAACAGTTTTCCGGCGCAACGCCGCTCGACATTCCGCCGCGGCTCGGCGAGCTCGAACGGCGGCTGACACTGGCGCAACTCGTCGCGGCCTGGGCCAAGGGTCCGGTGCTGTCTCCGCTGGTCGTCGGCGGCCCCGCGTCGACGCTGGCACTGGCGTCCGATCTCGCGCGGCTGATCGACGACATGGTCACGCGCGGCGTCGACTGGAGCGCGCTCGATGGCCTCGTGCCCGATATGCTCGACCGCTACTGGCAGCATTCGCTCGAATTCCTGCGCATCGCGCGCATCGCCTGGCCCGGTCATCTCGCCGAAATCAAACGCATCGAACCCGCTGCCCGCCGCGACCTCCTGATCAATGCCGAAGCCAGGCGGCTGACCGTGCATCGCCATGGCCCCGTGATCGCGGCCGGTTCGACCGGCTCGATGCCGGCCACGGCAAGATTTCTCCACGCAGTCGCTTCGCTGCCGCATGGCGCCGTGGTGCTGCCCGGCCTCGACACTGATCTCGATGACGATGCCTGGCGCAGCATCGGCGGCGTCCGCGATGCGCTCGGCAAGTTCGCGGAGCATCCGGTCTCGAACCATCCGCAATATGCCATGCACGCGCTGCTGGATCGCTTTGGCATCAAGCGCAGCGACGTCGATATCCTCAAGCCTCCGGCGGAAGGCGGTCGCGATCTGCTCGCCTCCGAATCGATGCGGCCATCGGCCAAGACCGAGATCTGGCACGATCGGTTGAAGCAGCCGGATGTGGCCTTAAAGATCACCGGCGGTATGAAGAACCTCGCGGTTGTCGAAGCTCCCAACCCTGAAATGGAAGCGCTCGCCATCGCCATTGCGATGCGCGAGGCGCGGCACCTCGACAAATCCGCCGCACTTGTCACGCCCGATCGCGCCCTGGCGCGGCGGGTGATGGCCGCGCTGACCCGGTGGGATCTCGCATTCGACGATTCCGGCGGCGACGTCCTGATGGAAACCTCCGCCGGCGTCTTTGCCCGACTGACAGCTGAGGCTGCGACCAAGGGACTGGAGCCGCCGACGCTGCTCGCAATGTTGAAGCATCCGCTATGCCGGCTCGGCCGGGCCCCTGGCGCATGGAAGGCTGCGATCGAAGGCCTGGAGCTCGCCTTGTTGCGCGGCACGCGCCCGCCTGCAGGCACCGCCGGCCTCTTGCGCGAATTCAATCGCTTTCGCGAGGAGCTGGCCAAGCTGTGGCGCAGCGAAGTCTCCGCGCTGCATAAGGCCGAGCCGCGCGCACGTCTCAAGGCGGAAGACCTCGATCGCATCCAGGCGCTGATCGATGCCTTACGACAAGCCTTGGCGCCGATCGAGAGTCTTGCGTCATCAAAACCGTATGACTTCGCCGAACTCGCGCATCGGCATCGCGAGATCATGATCGAGCTGTCGCGCGACGAGCAGGGCATTTCCGTGGCCTTCGAGGACCGCGAGGGCCTCGCGCTCGCGAGCGCCTTCGACGATCTCCTGCGCGGCGGCACGACCAGCGGACTGATGGTCACGCTGCCCGACTACGCAGACGTGTTCCAGACCGCGTTCAGCGATCGCGCGGTGCGGCGGCGGGACAGGCCAGGCGCGCGGCTCCAGATCTACGGACCGCTGGAATCACGCCTGATGCAGGCCGACCGCATCATCGTCGGCGGGCTGATCGAGGGGGTCTGGCCACCGGCGCCGCGCATCGATCCGTGGCTGAGCCGGCCGATGCGGCACCAGCTGGGCCTCGATCTGCCGGAACGCCGTATCGGCCTCTCCGCGCATGATTTTGCGCAACTGCTGGGCGGCGACGAGGTCATCCTCACCCACTCCGCCAAGGCTGGCGGTGCCCCGGCGGTTGCCTCGCGCTTCCTGCACCGGTTGGAGGCGGTCGCGGGCGATGCGCACTGGAAGGCCGCGATTCGCGCGGGCGAGAAATACGTGCAGTTCGCAGCCGCGCTGGACCAGCCCGACGAGGTGAGGCCGATCAAGCAGCCCGAGCCGCGACCGCCACGCGCGACCCGGCCGCTCAGGATGTCTGTGACTGGGATCGAGGACTGGCTGCGCGATCCCTATACGATCTACGCAAAACACATTTTGCGGCTCGACGCGCTCGATCCCGTCGACATGCCGCTGTCGGCCGCCGACCGCGGCTCGGCGATCCACGATGCGCTCGGAGAGTTCACGGAACGCTACGCCACCGATCTGCCCGACGATCCGGCGCGCGTGCTGCGCGCGATCGGCGAAAAATACTTTGAGCCGCTGATGGAGCGACCCGAGGCGCGGGCGCTGTGGTGGCCGCGCTTCCAGCGCATCGCACGCTGGTTCGGCGAATGGGAGACGGCGCGGCGCGACGCGATCGAGGCGATCGCCGCGGAAACTCGCGGCGAGATCTCGATCCCGCTCGACCATGGGCGCAGCTTCCGTCTCTCCGCGCGCGCCGACCGCATCGAACGGCGCCGGGGCGGCGGCTACGCCATCCTCGACTACAAGACCGGCCAGCCACCGACCGGCAAGCAGGTCCGCATGGGCCTGTCGCCGCAGCTCACGCTGGAAGCCGCGATCCTGCGCGAGGGTGGTTTTCCCGACATCGATGCCGGCGCGTCCGTGAGCCAGCTCGTCTATGTTCGCCTGAGCGGCAACAATCCGCCGGGCGAAGAACGCATTCTCGAACTCAAGTTCAAGCAGGGCGACGAGCCGCAGCCGCCGGACACCGCGGCTGCCGAGGCCAGGGCCAAGCTCGAGGCGCTGATCCGCGCCTTCGAGGACGAGAACCAGCCCTATACCTCGTTGAACCTGCCGATGTGGACCAATCGCTACGGCGCCTATGACGATCTCGCCCGGATCAAGGAATGGTCCGCGGCCGGTGGATTGGGGATCGAGGAATGGTGAAGGCACCGCGCCCCATCCCGGATGAGGTGCGCGCCAGGCAAGCGCGCGCATCGGACCCGTCCGCGTCGGCCTTCGTGTCGGCCAATGCCGGCTCGGGCAAGACGCATGTGCTGGTGCAGCGCGTGATCCGCCTGCTGCTCGCGGGCGTGCCGCCGGAAAAGATCCTCTGCATTACCTTCACCAAGGCGGCTGCCGCCAACATGGCCGAGCGCGTGTTCACCACGCTCGGGCATTGGGTGACGCTCGACGACACGGCACTCGATGCGGCGATCCGCGCGGTCGGCATCCCGCATCCCACTGCAAAATTGCGGCGCGACGCACGAAAGCTGTTCGCCTGTGCGCTGGAGACGCCGGGCGGGCTCAAGGTGCAGACCATCCACGCGCTGTGCACGCGTTTGCTCCAGCAGTTTCCGTTCGAGGCCAATGTCCCCGCGCGCTTCGCCGTGATCGACGAGCGCGACCAGACCGACATGATGGAACGCGCCAATCTGAAGGTGCTGCTGGAGGCCGCGCGCGACCCAGACAGCGTGACCGGCCGCGCGCTGCTGACCGCGATGGCGAGCGCCGCCGATGTCACCTTCAAGGAGGTGGTGCGCGAGGCTTGCCTGAGCCGCGATCACTTCATGGCCTGGACCGATGAAGCCGGCAGCGCGGAGCTGGCTGCCGTGCAGATGGCAGCGGCGCTGGGGGTGGACGCGAACGATCGCATCGAGGACGTCGAGACGGAGATTGTCGACGGTCCGTTCCTGCCGCGATCGCGCTGGAACGAGATCGCCTTTGCGCTGGAGGACGGCAGCAAGTCCGACAACGACCAGGCCTGCCGGCTTCGCGAGGCAAAGGTCTTTTCCGGCGCCGCGCAGGTCGATGCCTATCTCAGCGTTTTCCTCACCGACGAAAAGCTGCCGCGCAAGGCGGTGCTGACCAAGAAGTTTTGCGATCACAACCCGTCCGTCGCCCGCCTGTTCGAGAACGAGGCGCAGCGCGTCGCCGGATTGGTCGAGACGCGCCGTGCGGTGACCATGCGCGACCGCACCGCGGCCCTGCTGCATATCGCGACCGCGGCTGCCGCAAACTACCGCCGCGAGAAGCAGGAGCGCGGGCTGCTTGACTATGACGACCTCATCGACAAGACGCTGGCGATGCTCGATCGCGTTTCCTCGGGCTGGGTGCATTACAAGCTCGACCGCGGCGTCGATCACGTGCTGATCGACGAAGCCCAGGACACAAGTCCGCGGCAGTGGGACATCGTCGCGCACATCATCTCGGAGTTCACCGCCGGCGAAGGTGCGCGCGAGGGCCTGAACCGCACCGTCTTCGCTGTCGGCGACGAGAAGCAGTCGATCTTCTCGTTCCAGGGCGCCCAGCCCCGGGAATTCGATGCACGCCGGCGCGAACTGCACCGCAAGTTCACGGCGGCCGGACTGAAATTCGATCCGGTCGCCTTCACCTATTCGTTCCGCTCCGGCGCCGCGATCCTGCATTCGGTCGACCACGTCTTCCGCGAGCCCGCGATCTACAAGAGCATCCATTCGCTCGAGACCGGTCATCCCCTGCACAATGCACTCGGCGATGCCGGCCCCAGCGTGATCGAGCTGTGGGACCTTGCGGAAGCCGACGACAGGCAGGAAATCGAGGGCTGGCGCGCGCCGTTCGACGGCGTCGCCGCCACCAGCCCCGAGGTGAAGCTCGCGCGCCGGATCCAAACCGAGATCAAGCGGCTGGTCGAGAGCGGCACGCTGACCGGGCACGAAGGCGAGCGGCGTCCCTTGCGCTATGGCGACATGCTGATCCTGGTGCGCCGGCGCGGCAATGCGTTCGATGCCGTGATCCAGGCGCTGAAGCATGCCAACGTTCCGGTCGCGGGCGCCGATCGGCTCAAGCTCACCGAGCACATCGGAATCATCGACCTGATGAACCTTGCCGATGCGCTGCTGCTGCCGCAGGACGATCTCGCGCTCGCGGTCGCGCTGAAGAGCCCGCTGTTCGGGCTCGATGACGACGATCTGTTCCAGCTGGCCCATGACCGCAAGGGATCGCTGCGCCGCGCGCTTGGCGAGCATGCCACGACAAGCGAGACATTCGCTGCGGCGTTGCGAGGCCTCGAGGCCTGCGAAACGCGGGCGCGCGAGGAGACGCCGTTCGCCTTTTACGCCTGGTTGCTCGGGGGAGACGGCGGACGCGCGCGCATGCTGCGCCGGCTCGGTCATGAGGCCAATGACGCGCTCGATGAGTTCCTGGAGCTGGCGCTGAACTACGAGCGCAAGGCGCCCGCCTCGCTGCAGGGTTTCATGGCCTGGCTGCGCTCGGCCGATACCGAGGTGAAGCGCGACATGGAGATCTCCCGCGATGAGGTGCGGGTGATGACCGTGCACGGCGCCAAGGGCCTGGAGGCCTCGGTCGTGTTCATGGTCGACACTACATCGTCGCCAGCGGATTCGCAGCGGCTGCGGCTGATCCATGTCCCGCGCGGCAATGGCGGCGAGGTGGTGGTCTGGGCCGGACGCAAGGCGGATGATCCCAAACCCGTCGTCGAGGCGCGCAAGGCGATGCTCGAGGAGACCGAGGACGAATATCGCCGCCTGCTCTACGTCGCGATGACGCGCGCCGCCGACCGGCTCATCGTCGGCGGCTGCATGCCCGGCAACATGAAGACGGTTCGCAAGCTGAGCTGGTACGATCTGGTCGACACCGGGCTCGCCGGCTCGGGCCTGACGAAAGAGACGATCGAGACGCCGCTGGGAAAGGCGACGCGCTTCTCCCGACCGGAGGATGTCGTGGCGCTGGGCACGCCCGCGGCCTCGTTGGACCAGGCGACCGCGCTCCCGGACTGGCTGCGGACGCCGGCACCGCGCGACACCATCGACGACGATCCGGTGCGCCCCTCCGGCCAGCCGTCCGGGGACGGCCGCGCCGTGCAGTCGGGCGAATCAGTGCAGTCCCGCGCGCTCGCGCTGCAACGCGGCACGCTGGTGCACCGGCTATTGCAATCGCTCCCCGACATCGCCACTGAGCGCCGACGCGAGGCCGCGCTCGGCTTCATGGCGCGCAACGCGGCGGATTGGGCGGAGGCCGACCGGACCGCGCTGGCCGACAAGGTGCTCGGCTTGATCGCCGAGCCACGGTTTGCGCCCGTGTTTGCGGCCGGCAGCCGGGCGGAGGTCGCGATCGTCGGCCGGCTGGAACGGCCGGGCCACGCCCGGGCGCTGGTGTCGGGGCAGATCGACCGGTTGGTCGTTCGGCCGGATGAGGTCCTGATCGTCGATTTCAAGACCAATCAGGCGGCTCCCAGGAGCGCCGATGCGGCGCCCGCCGCCTATGTCCGGCAGCTTGCGCTCTATCGGGCGGTGCTATCGCGGCTTTATCCCCAAAAGCCTGTCCGCGCCGTCCTGCTTTGGACCGAGGCCCTTGAATATATGGAGATTTCGGCTCCCGCGCTGGACGCGGCGCTGGCATCTCTTCATCTCGGTGTGAGCGTCCTTGACCCGGCAAGGAGCCATTCATAGGTTGACGCCATGATCTTGGCGCGATTCCCGTCGCGCCGTTCTCTCAGGTACGAGGTACTCCCATGGCCGTTGGTAAGGTTTCTGACACCGATTTCGAAGCCGAAGTGCTCAAGGCAAACGGCCCCGTGGTCGTCGATTTCTGGGCCGAATGGTGCGGCCCCTGCCGCATGATCGCACCCGCGCTCGACGAGATCGCCGGCGCGATGGGCGACAAGGTCAAGATCGTGAAGCTCAACGTCGACGAGAGCCCGAAGACCGCGTCGAAATATGGCGTGATGTCGATCCCGACCCTGATGATCTTCAAGGGCGGCGAGATGGCCTCCCGCCAGGTCGGCGCGGCGCCGAAGGCGAAGCTGCAGCAGTGGATCACTTCCGCGGTCTGATCCGCCGCGCGCAAGATTATTTTTGGAAACGGCCGGCGAAAGTCGGCCGTTTCGCGTTGATGGGACATGTCCAGCGTATGATGAGTCCCGCCTGTTGCCTCCTCCTCCCGCAAAACGCGCGCGAAAGTCGGACCCCCTCGTGGCGATGGAGGCGCGCTCGGTCGACGCGATCCCGCGCGGCAAGGAGTGGCAATACGAGCCGAAATGGGATGGCTTTCGTTGCCTGCTCTCGCGCAACGGCGGCAGCATTGATCTGCGCTCGAAATCCGGTGAAGACCTTGCGCGTTATTTCCCCGAGATCGTCGCCGCGGCGCTGAAGCTGAAGGCGGATCGCTTCACCCTCGACGGCGAGATCGTCGTGCCGCACGGCAAGGGGTTTTCCTTCGACGCGCTGCTGCAACGCATTCACCCTGCGGCGAGCCGCGTGAAGAAACTCTCGGAGGAGACGCCGGCGCTCTATCTCGCCTTCGATCTGCTTGCGACGGCCAGGGAGAAGCAGCTTGCCGGGCAACCGCTGAGGGAGCGGCGACCGGCGCTGGAAGCGTTTGCCAAGGCGAATCTGAAAAGCAGCATCTTCCGCCTCTCACCGGCGACGACGAGCTACGCCCTTGCGAAAAAGTGGCTGGCGCAATCCGGCGGCGGCTCGGACGGCGTCATCGCCAAGCGCGTCGACCTGCCCTACCAGGCGGGAAATCGCGACGGCATGCAGAAGATCAAGAAATTCCGCAGCGCCGATTGCGTGGTCGGCGGTTTCCGCTATGCGACCAACAAGATCGCCGGCCGGAGCGTGGTCGGTTCGCTGCTGCTCGGGCTTTACGATGACGATGGTCTCCTGCACCATGTCGGCTTCACCTCGGCGATCAAAGCGGCGGAAAAGCCTGACCTGACCGATCGGCTTGAGGCATTGATCGGCGAGCCCGGCTTCACCGGCAACGCGCCGGGCGGCCCCAGCCGCTGGTCCACCGAGCGCTCGGCGAAGTGGTGTCCGCTCAAGCCGAAGCTGGTGATCGAGGTCTGCTATGACCATTTCAGCGGCGACCGCTTTCGCCACGGCACCTCGATCCTGCGCTGGCGCCTCGACAAGGCCCCGCGGCAATGCAGCTTCGAGCAGCTGAAGCAGAAGGCGGTGGATCCGATGAAGCTGCTAAAACAGCCGTAGCCGTAGCCGCTAGGCAAGCCATCCCGTCGCCAGCGCGTTCGCCAACTCCGGCTGGCCGTTGCGGCGAGCGAGCGTGGCCATCGCCTCGTGATCATAGACCACATGGCGGAACGTGACCTGCCAGGCACCATCGGTTAGCTCAAGGATCGCATAGCGCGCGTGCGGCGTGCCGGCCTCGACGACATGCGGGAACGGATGCTTGTCACGGAAGCCCGGGCCGCCCACGCTGCCGGGATTGACGATCAGCCTTCCGTCGCGAAGTCGCACGGCACGGGCGAGATGGGTGTGGGCGCACAGGATCAGCGATTGCGTGATGCCTTGCGCAAATTTCTCGATGCGATCGAGCGGCGACAGCGCCACCGCGCCGTCGGGATGCACGGTATCGAGCCAATAGACTTCGTCATTGTCGGGCGTCGCGTGGCAGAGGAACACCTGATCGCGAAAGACGCGCGTCATCGGCTGCGCGCGCAGCCAGTCGAGTTGCGCGGCATTGAGCGCGGCATGGGCCGGGCGATCCCACGAGCCCATCTTCTCGGGCGGACGGTCGAGCAGATAGCGGTCATGATTGCCGAGCACGTGCACGGCATCGAGCTGCATCAGGATTTCGATGGTCCGGCGCGCATCGAGCGGGCCGCTCAGCATGTCGCCGAGATTGACGATCTCGGAGACGCCTTGCGCGCGGATGTCGGCGAGCACAGCTTCCAGCGCCAGGTAATTTCCGTGGACGTCGGCAATCGCGGCAAAACGCATGGGTCTTCCCGTAGCTCGGATGGAGCGAAGACTATACAGGAGGCGTGCCGTTGATGGCGAGCACGTGGCCGGCGAGATAGAGCGAGCCGGTGATCAGAATGCGCGGCGGCACTTCGTAGGCGAGCTTCGCCAAGGCGCGCAGTGCGGCCTCCACGCCGGGCGCGGGCTCGACGCGCATGCCGAGGCTGCGGGCGGCATCCGTAAGGCGGTCGACCGGCATCGCGTTGTCGGTGTCGGGAATCGGCACTGCGATGATGTGACGGGTCAGACCGGCGAAATTGGCGAGAAAGCCTTTCGCGTCCTTGTTGGCCATCATGCCCACGATCACGACCAGCGGCCGCGACACCCGCTCTTCGAGATCGCCGAGCGCGGCCGCCGCGACGCGGCCGCCTTCCGCATTGTGGCCGCCGTCGAGCCAGATCTCCGAGCCCTGCGGGCCGAGAGCGAGCAGCTCGCCCGAAGCGATGCGCTGCATCCGCGCCGGCCATTCCGCACCGACGATCCCCGCCTCGAACGCCGCCTGGTTGATCTTGAAGGCGTTGGTGGCCCGCAACGTCGCGATGGCGAGACCGGCATTGTCGAACTGGTGCCGGCCGAACAGGCGCGGCGCTGTGAGATCCATCAAGCCGCGCTCATCGGAATAAACCAGCCGCCCGTTCTCGACATTGACATGCCAGCTCTCGCCCGCGGCAAACAACGGCGCGCGCATGCGCCTGGCCTGCGCCTCGATCACGGCCATCGCCTCAGCCGGCTGCTCGGCGCAAACCACGGGCACGCCACGCTTGATGATCCCAGCCTTTTCGCCCGCGATCGACGTCAAGGTGTCACCGAGGAAATCCATGTGGTCCATGCTGACAGGCGTGATCACGCAGGCCGCCGGCGCGTCAACCACATTGGTTGAATCAAGCCGACCGCCAAGGCCGACCTCCAGCAGAACCACATCGGCCGGGTTCCGCGCGAACAGATGAAATGCAGCCGCCGTCTTGAGCTCGAACACGGTGGCCGGCTCGCCGGCATTGACACGCTCGACCTCTTCCAGTGCCGCGCGCAACTCGTCGTCGCCGACCAGCACGCCGCCCCCGACGCGGCCGAGCCGGAAGCATTCGTTGATGCGAACGAGATAGGGTGAAGTGTAAGCGTGGACGCGCAGGTTAGCTGCCTCCAGCGTCGCGCGCAGATAAGCGAGCGTCGAGCCCTTGCCGTTGGTACCGGCGATGTGGATCACCGGCGGCAGCTTGCGCTCGGGATGACCGAGCCGCTCGAACAGGCGGTGCATCCGCTCCAGCCCGAGATCGATGCGTTTCTGGTGCAGGGCCGACAGCCGCCCGATCAATTCGTCGAGCGGCGGCTTTGCGCGGTCGGAGGAAGCGTTCACGCGTGCGGCGCGGCCGGCGCCGTTTCGGGAGCCGATACAATCTGCGCCGGACTGACGACCGGCTGCACCGGCTTTGACGCGGTCTCAAGCGCCGGCGCCCTGGTCAACAGTCGGCAGAGCCGCGCCAGGGTCGGGCGCAATTCGTGGCGATGCACGACCATGTCGATCATGCCGTGCTCCTTGAGGTATTCGGCGCGCTGAAACCCCTCGGGGAGTTTTTCGCGGATGGTCTGCTCGATCACGCGCGCGCCGGCAAAACCGATCAGCGCACCGGGCTCGGCAATCTGCACGTCGCCGAGCATCGCATAGGACGCAGTGACGCCGCCGGTGGTCGGGTTGGTCAGCACGACGATGTAGGGCTGTTTTGCTTCACGCAGCATCTGCACCGCGACCGTGGTGCGCGGCATCTGCATCAGCGACAAGATGCCTTCCTGCATGCGCGCGCCACCACTGGCGGCGAACACGATGAAGGGTGACTTCTTCTCGACCGCGAGCTCGAGCCCGCGCACGATGGCTTCGCCCGCGGCCATGCCGAGCGAGCCGCCCATGAAGTCGAAATCCTGCACCGCGACGACGACGGCGGCACCTTCGAGCTTGCCGTAGCCGACCTTGATCGCGTCGTTCAGATTGGTCCGCGCGCGGGCATCCTTGATGCGATCGACGTACTTCTTCTCGTCACGGAACTTGAGCGGATCGGGCGTGACGTCAGGCAGCGCGACGTCGTACCAGGTCTCATTGTCGAAAATCGACTTCAGACGCGCCACCGCATTCATGCGCATATGATAGTTCGAGCCGGGGATGACGAACTGGTTGGCCTCGACGTCCTTGTAGAACACGAGCTGTCCGGAATCCGGGCACTTGATCCACAGATTCTCCGGCGTCTCCCGCCGCAGCATGTTGCGGATCTTCGGCCGGACCACATTGGTAAGCCAGTTCATGGTTTGCTCCGATGTGCGATCCCGCCTGGGGACCACCTGAAGGGATATATGGCGGCCGGGACCCGGCCCGGCAAGCCGCCGTATCGTCCGCCTTGCTCGTCGGACTTGGCAGCGGAATTAAGGCCTATTCCGCCGCCTGTTGCGCGCCCTTGACGCCCTGGGCCAGTGCCGCCGTCAGCTCGGCGACGGCGTTGACGGTTTTGGCCGTCGCGCGCCCTTCCGCATCGAGGCTGTTCTTGAGCGCATCGACCAGCGCGGTGCCGACTACCGAGCCATTGGCCTTTTCGGCAATGGCGCGCGCCGCCTCCGGCGTGCGGATGCCGAAACCGACGCATATCGGGAGCTTGGTATGCCGCTTGATGCGCGCGACCGCGTCGCCAACGGCATTGGCGTCCGCCGCCGCTGCGCCGGTGATGCCGGCGATAGAGACATAGTAGACAAAGCCTGACGTGTTCGCGAGCACCGCGGGCAGGCGCTTGTCGTCGGTGGTCGGGGTCGCCAGGCGAATGAAGTTCAGGCCCGCCTTCAGCGCGGGAATGCAGAGCTCCTCGTCTTCCTCGGGTGGCAGATCGACGATGATCAGGCCGTCGACCCCGGCCGTCTTGGCATCAACCAAAAACTTGTCGACGCCGTAGATGTAGATCGGATTGTAATAGCCCATCAGCACCAGCGGCGTGACGTTGTCGTCCTTGCGGAAATCACGCACCAGTTCCAGCGTCTTCTTCAACGTCATGCCGTTCTTGAGCGCGCGCAGACCGGCAGCCTGAATCGAGGGACCATCCGCCATCGGATCGGTGAAGGGAATACCGAGTTCGATCACGTCGGCGCCTGCCTTGGGCAACGCCTTGACGATATTGAGCGACGTCGTGAGATCGGGATCGCCGGCCATCACATAAGTCACGAAGGCCGAGCGGCCGGCTTTCTTCAGCTCGGCGAAACGGGTGTCGATACGCGTGGTCACTTGCTCTTGCCCCTCAGGATGTCGCCGACCTGCGGGACGTCCTTGTCGCCGCGGCCGGAGAGGTTGACGACCATCAGGTGATCTTTGGTCCGCTTCGGCGCGAGCTCCATCACTTTGGCGATGGCATGTGCCGGCTCGAGCGCGGGGATGATGCCTTCCAGCTTTGACAGCAACTGGAACGCTGCGAGGGCCTCGTCGTCGGTCGCGGAGAGATAGTTCACGCGGCCGATCTCGTGCAGCCAGGAGTGCTCGGGGCCGATGCCGGGATAGTCGAGCCCGGCGGAGATCGAATGCGCGTCCTGGATCTGGCCGTCGGCGTCCATCAGGAGATAGGTGCGGTTGCCGTGCAGCACGCCGGGACGACCGCCCGCGATCGACGCCGCATGCAGTTGCGTCAGCCCGTGGCCCGCAGCTTCGACGCCGAAGATCTCGACGGTGGAATCGTCGAGGAACGGATGAAACAGGCCCATCGCGTTGGAGCCGCCGCCGATACAGGCGACCAGCGAATCCGGCAGGCGGCCTTCGATCTCCTGCATCTGCACCTTGGTCTCGTTGCCGATGATCGACTGGAAGTCGCGGACCAGCGTCGGATAGGGATGCGGACCCGCGACCGTGCCGATGCAGTAGAAGGTGTTGTGCACGTTGGTGACCCAGTCGCGCAGCGCCTCGTTCATGGCATCCTTCAGCGTGCGCGTGCCCGACTGCACTGGAATGACCGTTGCGCCCAACATCTCCATGCGGATGACGTTGGGCTGCTGCCGCTCGACGTCGACGGCGCCCATATAGACGATGCATTCCAGGCCGAAGCGCGCACACAGCGTCGCGGTGGCGACACCGTGCTGGCCGGCGCCGGTCTCGGCGATGATGCGCTTCTTGCCCATGCGTCGCGCCAGCATGATCTGGCCGAGCACGTTGTTCACCTTGTGCGAGCCGGTGTGGTTGAGCTCTTCGCGCTTGAGGTAGATCTTGGCGCCGCCCAGATGCTCGGTCAGACGCTCGGCGAAATAGAGCGGCGAGGGCCGGCCGACATAATTCTTGAGATAGCCGTTCATCTCGATCTGGAAGGCCGGGTCGACCTTGGCCTCGGTGTAGGCTTTCTCCAGATCGAGGATCAGCGGCATCAGGGTTTCGGCAACGAAGCGTCCGCCGAAAATGCCGAAATGGCCGCGCTCGTCGGGGCCGCTGCGATAGGAATTGGGTTTTGCAACATTCATCGGACGCTCAACTCTTGACTTGCATCTTGGCTTGCGCGCGCGGCGCGAATGAAGGCCTTGATCATCTCGGGGTCCTTCACGCCCGGGGCGCTCTCGACACCGGAGGAGACGTCGACGCCACCGGCCCGGGTGACGCGAACGGCTTCGGCGACGTTGTCGGCGCTGAGGCCGCCCGAGACCATATACGGCAACGCGAGCTCCAGGTTTCCGAGCAGATGCCAATCGAATGGTGCGCCGAGGCCGCCTGGCCGCGTTGCGTCCTTCGGTGCGCGCGCATCGAACAGGATGCGTTCGGCTATCTCGGCGTAACCGGGCAGCACGGCGAGATCCGCTGACGTTGCGACCGGCACGACCTTCATCACCGGACGACCGACCCGTTGCCTGATGTCGCGCAGCCGGGCCACGCTCTCCGTGCCATGAAGCTGGAAAATGTCCGGCGACAGCGCGTCCATGATGTTGTCGAGCGTGGCATCGTCGGCATCGACGGTGAGCGCGACCTTGAGCGCGCGCCGCTTCACCTGCCGGCCGAGCTCCCGGCCGGCTTCCAGCGACAAATGCCGCGGCGACGGCGGGAAGAACACAAAGCCCACCATGTCGGCACCCGCCTCGAGCGCCGTTTCGAGCGTCTCGGGCGTGGACAGGCCGCAGATTTTGACGAGCAAGGACATGTTCTCGACGGATATGGGCTCAAAGCAAATGGAGGGCCGCGGGTCCGCGGCCGGAAAACGGGCTTTTCGGTTGCGGCCGCTTCTACAACGTCGCGCGCTGCTTGTCTCGCCCGACGGGCCCGTAAAGCCCCACACCGGAGGGAACGGGGAGGCGCTGGGACTCAGGCCTTGCTGCGGCAGACTGGGCCCGCAGATCAGCCAGCTCGCCTCGCGCGGCCCGGGCATCCGCGTCATGCCGGCGCGCCGCACGCCGCCAGTGCCGCTGGCCGAACCAGACGGCACACCCGCCCACGAGGACCCCGAGCGCAGCCACCACGATCAGGAGCAGGAACAGCGGCAGCGTTGCCGAGAATGACGGGTCGTTGGAAACGAAGGGATCGAACGAGACCGTGACGAAATGCCGGTTGGCGACGGCAAAGACCATCAGGACCAGGCCCAGCGGAATCACGACCAGCGCGCTCAGGAATTTTCGCATCTCGGCTCGCTCGCCTTGAATCAAGGTTGCGGCCGCATCACTGGCGACCGCGGGAAACCCTGAGGTGGACCTCAGTCTGGCGCGCCTGGATCCGGATGGTCGCGATTCAGCCGTTCGCGCATTTCCTTGCCGGTCTTGAAGAACGGAACGCTCTTCTGATCGACAGGCACATGGGCGCCGGTGCGCGGATTGCGCCCTGCGCGCGCAGGGCGATGCTTGACCGAGAAGGCACCGAAGCCGCGCAACTCGACGCGATCACCGCGCGCGAGAGCCGCTACGATCTCTTCGAGAATCGCATTCACAATGTTCTCGACATCCCGCTGGTACAGATGCGGGTTGTGCTCGGCGATACGCTGAACAAGTTCGGATTTGATCATCGAGAGATAGGACCCGGGAGCGTGCGGACGACCATTTCCGTGAAAATACCGTGATCTGTCAAGACGCTAAATGAGGGTTGAGCGTCGTGAAAACACGTGACAAATGCCGAAAAAGCGGGCTGGACCTACACGCGCCGAACGGGAAAAACCTCTGTGGCTCGCCCGGTTCCGGTCAGTTCGACGCCGCCGGCTGCCACAAGGCGAGCATTCCATCCATTCCGAGCCGATCGACCGCCTG
>NZ_JADPJF010000151.1:434177-446679 GCF_023073295.1 Bradyrhizobium sp. 23
GCCGGTTTGTCCGATTTGATGCGCAATCGAGCCTAAACCCAGTGCTTCCAGCGTTACTGCGGCCGCCGTCTTGAGGAACGGCAGATCGCTGAAGCGCGGCTGCAGCTTGTAATCGCGCACGGAGAGCCCCTTCTTGACGCCCTTCTGCTCGACCAGCCAGGTCACGGCGGTCTTCTCGTCGCCGATCTGATCGATCAGCTTGAGATCGATGGCCTGGCGTCCGGTGAAGACACGGCCATCAACCACTTTCTCGAGCTGCGTGTCATCCATGCCACGCCGTTCCTTCACCAATCCCTTGAACCAGGCATAGGAATCCTTCACCAACGCATCGAGCGCCGCCCGTGCCTCAGGGCTGGTTGGCTCGAAACCGTTGGGCGCGGCCTTCAGCGGCGTGGACTTTACCTCCTCGACCTTGACGCCGACGGTCTTCAACAGCTCCGAGACGTTCGGAAACTGGAACAGCACGCCGATCGAGCCGACCAGCGAGCTCTGCTGGGCGATGATGTGATCGCTGGCGATCGCGGTGATGTAGCCGCCGGAGGCGGCGAGGCCTTCGACGACGACAACGAGCGGCTTCTTTGCCTTCAACCGTACAAGCGAATCATAGAGCTGCTCGGAGCCGGCGGTGGTGCCGCCCGGCGAATTGATGTGAACGATGACGGCGGCGGCCTGCGAATTCTCCAGCCGCTCGAGCGCCTGGGTGCGATCGGAATCGCTGCGGATCAGGCCCTCGATCTGGACCCGCGCGATCGAGCCGGCGGACGCGAACGTGCCGCGCGCACCAGGCGTCGCGACCAGCGCGAAGCCTGCGATCGCCGCGATCGCGATCAGCGCGGCCAATACGCGCCAGAACGTCAGCTTGCGGCGGATCCTGCGGCGATCGACGATGATGTCCGAATCGAGTGACATCTCAATATCTCCAAATGAAAGGCCAGGCGCGTTGTGCCGTCGCAGCGTCGCCATTGGCTTATCTGGATACATCAATTGCGGCGCAATTAGAAGAAAACAAGGCCGGCTGCCGCGTAGCCCGGATGGAGCGCAAGCGTAATCCGGGGTTCTCGCCTCACGGAGAGGCTTTCCCGGATTTCACTTCGCCCCATCCGGGCGACGACCTCACTACAAAAAAGCCCCGGCTCGCGCCGGGGCTTTGATGCAGTGAAACCTGCGTTTCGCTTACTTGGTGTCGCGGTTCTTGAGCGCGGTGCCGAGGATGTCGCCGAGCGTTGCTCCCGAATCGGAAGAGCCGTACTGCGCGATGGCTTCCTTCTCTTCGGCGACTTCGAGCGCCTTGATCGACACCTGGACCTTGCGGGCCTTCTTGTCGAACTGGATCACGCGGGCATCGACCTTCTCGCCGACGGCGAAGCGTTCGGCGCGCTGATCGTTGCGGTCACGAGCGAGCTCCGAGCGCTTCACGAACGTGGTGAAGTCGGTACCGGTGATCTTCACCTCGATGCCGCTCTCCTTCACTTCGATCACTTCGCAGGTCACGACCGCGCCCTTCTTGACATCGCCCGGCTCGGCGAAGGGGTCGCCTTCAAGCTGTTTGATTCCAAGAGAAATGCGCTCCTTCTCGACGTCCACATCGAGCACCACGGCCTTCACCATGTCGCCCTTCTTGTAGTTGTCGATCACCTGCTCGCCCGGCTGCTTCCAGTCGAGGTCGGAGAGATGGACCATGCCGTCGACGTCGCCCTCGAGGCCCAGGAACAAACCGAATTCGGTCTTGTTCTTGACCTCGCCCTCGACCGTCGAACCGGTCGGGTGACCTTCGACGAAGACCTCCCACGGGTTGCGCATGGTCTGCTTGAGGCCGAGCGAGATGCGGCGCTTGACGGAATCGACTTCCAGCACCTGCACTTCGACTTCCTGCGAGGTCGAAACGATCTTGCCGGGGTGCATGTTCTTCTTGGTCCACGACATCTCGGAGACGTGGATCAGGCCTTCGATGCCCGGCTCGAGCTCGACGAACGCGCCGTAGTCGGTGATGTTGGTGACGCGACCGGTGAAGCGGGCACCCAGCGGGTACTTGGCTTCGATGCCCTGCCACGGATCGTCCAACAGCTGCTTCATGCCCAGCGAGATGCGGTGCGTCTCGTGGTTGATCTTGATGATCTTGACCTTCACGGTCTGGCCGATCGAGAGCACCTCGGTCGGGTGGTTGACGCGGCGCCACGCGATGTCGGTGACGTGCAGCAGACCGTCGATGCCGCCGAGATCAACGAACGCACCGTAATCGGTGATGTTCTTGACCACGCCGTCGATGACCTGACCCTCTTCGAGGTTCTGCACCAGCTCCTGACGCTGCTCGGCGCGGGTCTCTTCGAGAACCGTGCGGCGGGACACGACGATGTTGCCGCGGCGGCGGTCCATCTTGAGGATCTGGAACGGCTGCGAGTTGTTCATCAGCGGCGCAACGTCGCGGATCGGACGGATGTCGACCTGCGAACGCGGCAGGAAGGCCACGGCACCGTCGAGGTCGACGGTGAAGCCGCCCTTGACCTGGTTGAAGATGACGCCGTTGACCTTCTCGTTGTTCTGGAAGGCCTTCTCGAGCTTGCCCCAGCTCTCTTCGCGGCGCGCCTTGTCACGCGACAGCACGGCTTCGCCGAGGGCGTTCTCGATCCGATCGAGGAACACTTCCACCTCGTCGCCGACCTTGAGCTCGCTGTCACGGCCGGGGCCGGAAAATTCGCGCAGGGCAACGCGGCCCTCCGTCTTCAGGCCGACGTCGATGACGGCCATGTCCTTTTCGATTGCAACAACCTTGCCCTTGATGACTGAGCTTTCCTGCAGGTTGCCGCCTGCGAAGGACTCGTCGAGCATCGCGGCGAAATCGTCGCGCGACGGGCTATAGGTATCAGCAGAAGTCGAAGCCATTTGTTCTCCAGTTGCGGATGTCATGCCGGCCGTTGGGTTCTTGGGCGCACCGTACGCGCAGTGTCGGAAGGTCCGCAGAACCTTCGAGCGACCGCTCGCTGCTCCGACCTGGAGGGCGGAACAGCGGAAGCGGGCCGGCTGAGGCCCGCGCGTTCGATACGTGGAAATCTTTTGTCCGGAACCTGGATCGCGTCGGCCCCGAGCAGGGACCGAGAGTATCGACCTCAAAGAGCGGGAGCGGGCGCTTCCTCCAATGACGGCAGCGGCTTAACCCCGCGACCGGCCCGCTCGGACGGCCTCGATAATGTCGATGGCGGCCCGGACGCCGCCTTCTATATCCAGTTGGGAGTTATCTAGCAAGTAAGCATCCGGAGCCGGCTTCAGGGGGGCGATCGCCCGGTTCTTGTCGCGCTCGTCGCGCTGGATGATATCGGCGAGCACGGCCGCCTCGTCCGCCTCCTCGCCCCGCGCCTTGGCCTCCATGGTCCGGCGGCGGGCACGGACCTTGGGGTCGGCGACGACGAAGATCTTCACGTCGGCATGGGGGCAGATCACGGTTCCAATATCGCGCCCATCGAGCACGGCGCCGGGCGGATCGGCGGCGAATTGCCGCTGAAAGTTGATGAGGGCCTCGCGCACCTTGGGGATCGCCGAGACGATCGAGGCGCCCTCGCCGGCCTTCTGGGTCTTCAGGGCGGGATTGCCGAACTTTTCGGGATCGAGTTCCAGCGCCGCAGCGACCGCCGCCGCCTCGTCCCGGAGATCATGACCGGACTGCATCAGGGAATAGGCCACCGCGCGATAGATTACGCCGGTATCAAGGTGACGGTAGCCGTAATGGTGGGCAAGGCGCTTGCCGAGGGTGCCCTTGCCCGACGCCGCGGGCCCGTCGATGGCAATGATCATGAAAAATCGGCCCCAAGCGAACGCATCATCGGGATGAAATCCGGAAAACTGGTGGCGATGAAGGCGGTGTCATCGACGGTTACCGGCTGATCGGAGGCGCAGCCCATCACCAGCGCGGACATCGCGATGCGATGATCCATGTGGGTGGCCACCACGCCGCCGCCGGGAACGTGGCCGCGGCCTTCGACGATCAAATCGTCGCCGCAGACCTCGACCTTGACACCGTTGACGCGGAGCATGGCGGCGGTGGCCTCCAAACGGTCGGATTCCTTCACGCGCAGCTCCTGGAGGCCGCGCATGATGGTCGTGCCCTCGGCAAAGGCGGCCGCCACCGCCAGCACCAGATATTCGTCGATCATCGACGGTGCACGCTCCGGCGGCACCTCGACACCGCGCAATTTCGAGGCGCGTACCCGCAGCTTTGCCATCGGCTCGCCAGCGTCGCCACGAACTTCGCTTTCCTCGATCGAGGCACCCATTTCGCGCAGCGTGGTGAAAAGACCGGTGCGCAGCGGATTGGTCATGACGTCGGACAGGACGATTTCGGAGCCTTCGACGATCAGCGCAGCAACGATAGGGAACGCCGCCGACGAGGGATCGGCGGGCACGACGACATTGGCGCCATGCAGCTCCGGCTGCCCCACGAGCGTGATACGGCGGCCGTGCTGACCTTCTTGCACTGAGGTGATCTCGGCGCCGAAATGCTTGAGCATCAGTTCGGTGTGGTCGCGACTGGCCTCGGTCTCGATGACGGTCGTGGCGCCCGGCGCGGCCAGGCCCGCGAGCAGCACGGCGGATTTGATCTGGGCCGAGGCCACAGGCGTCTTGTAGGTGATCGGCAGCGGATCGCGCGCACCCTGGACGGTCAGCGGCAGACGGCCGCCCGCGCCGCCGGAGACGACCTTCGCGCCCATCTTTTCCAGGGGATCCAGGATCCGGCGCATGGGCCGGCTGCGCAGTGAGGCATCGCCGTCGAAAACCGCGGAGATCGGACAGCCGGCGACGGCGCCCATGACGAGCCGGCAGCCGGTGCCGGAGTTGCCGAAATCCAGCGGCGCTTTGGGCTCCGCGAAGCCTGCGACACCCACGCCGTTCACCTTCCAGGCGAAATCTCCGGTACGCTCGACCCCGGCGCCGAGCGCCTGCATGGATTTGGCGGTGTTAAGGACGTCCTCGCCCTCCAGGAGGCCCGAAATCCGCGTCTCTCCGACCGCGAGCGCGCCGAGGATGAGGGCACGGTGGGAGATCGACTTGTCTCCGGGCACCCTTACTTTCCCGGTCAGGGGACCGCTGGCGCGCGACTGGAGCGGCGTCGGCTTGTCGGAATCGGTCAAGTTTGTGTCCTTGGGTAGGCCCGAAACGTCCCTGTGGGACTCGCGGGGCAGGTACCACATGGTCTCCCCGCCGTCACGGGCATGTCGTTCTCCCGCAATGCGCTATTGACAGCGGGCCGCCAACTAGCCAAGTGAAGCACCGCTTTTCAGACATTTCCAGGATTCCTCTGCCGTGGCCAAGTCCGAACTCGGAACTAAACGTATTTGCCCGACCACGGGCAAAAAGTTCTATGACCTCAACAAGAATCCGGTGATCTCGCCCTATACCGGTGAAGTCGTGCCGATCGCGCCCATCGCGCCGGCTCGCGCACCCCGCGGTGCCGAAGCCCGTCACGCAGCCGCTGCCGCCGACGCCACGCCAGAGCCGGCGGAGGTCGAGGAGGTCTCGCTCGAGGAGGCCGATGCCGAGGAGAACACCGGCAAGGTCAAGGCCGTCGTGCCCGAATCCGAGGACGACATCGAAGTCGATGAAACTATCGAGGACGATGACGACGATGATTCGACCTTTATCGCCGACGACGAAGAAGGCGATGAGGACGTCACCGACATCATTGGTGATGTCGGCGGTGACGAAGAGACTTGAGATAATTCCAGAACTGTGGTTCTGGGTCTTTCCCGACGCGTCGCCCAAGGCGCGTCGGACGGTTAAGGGGCCATAGCTCAGCTGGGAGAGCGCTTGCATGGCATGCAAGAGGTCGGCGGTTCGATCCCGCCTGGCTCCACCACGCTTCGCCCTTCGGGCTACGCGTGGCGCAGCCGCGCGGAGCTCGAAGGGCGAAGCGTGGTGTCCGGCGAAGCCCGAAGGGCGAAGACGGACTGGTGAGACTCCCACGCAGCGGCTGCCCGGGCGATAATCGTCAATGTGGTACGTCTACATCCTCCGCAGCATCGAATTTCCCGAGCAGGAATACGTTGGGGCTACGGAAGATCTGAAGCGCCGGTTTCCAGAGCACAATGCTGGCAAATCCACCCACACTGCCAAGTTCAAGCCTTGGAAGCTGATCTGGTACTGCGCCTTCCCTGACAAGCACAAAGCGCTCGCTTTTGAAGCCTACCTGAAGTCTCACTCCGGCCGAGCCTTCACAAAGAAGCGGCTGTCCTAAGAGCGCACCTCTAACCCTACTCCCCGATCACCGCATTCAACCGATCGCGCAACGCCACAATCTCGTCCTTCATCGCGACAAGCTCCGAGACCGAGCAGTCCGATGCCGCCAGAATCGATTGCGGCACGGCCCGCGCCTTGTCCTTCAAGGCCTGGCCCTGCGGCGTCAACGCGATCAGCACCTGACGCTCGTCCTCGCTCGAGCGCGTGCGCTTGACGAGGTGGGCCGCCTCGAGCCGCTTGAGCAGCGGTGTCAGCGTGCCCGAATCCAGGTGCAGCTTTTCGCCGATGCTCTTGACCGGCACGTCGTCGCGCTCCCACAGCACCAGCATCACCAGATATTGCGGATAGGTCAGGCCGAGCCGGTCCAGCAGCGGCTTGTAGACGCGGTTGAACGCATGCGCGGCGGAATAGACCGCGAAGCAGATCTGGTTGTCGAGGCGCAGCGGCGCGTCCGCTGCCGAATGTTTCCGGGGCATCGAGAATCTCACAGGACTTGCTCCATTCTGGGGCCGGCCGTCGCTACATTCAATTGCGAACAATTAAATGTGAGACGCTATAATTTCAATTGCGCGCAATCTAATTGCCTGCGATAAAGATGGCGCCCCCACCCCGAAAACACAGGGAGACAAAAATGTCAGTGAACGTCCTCTACAAGACCAGCGCAAAGGCCACCGGCGGCCGCGACGGCCATGCCGCGACCCTCGACGGCGCGCTCGACGTCAAGCTCACCACGCCGAAGGAGCTCGGCGGCGGAGGCGGCGCCGGCAACAATCCCGAGCAGCTGTTTGCTGCGGGCTATGCCGCCTGCTTCATCGGCGCGATGAAGTTCGTGTCCTCGCAGGGCGGCCCCAAGGTTCCGGCCGACGCCTCCGTGACCTCGACCGTCGGCATCGGCCCGCGCGCGGCCGGCGGCTTCGGTCTCGACATCGACCTTGCCGTCTCGCTGCCGGGCCTCGCCCGCGCGGAAGCCGAGGCGCTGGTCGAGAAGGCGCACCAGGTGTGCCCGTATTCCAACGCGACGCGCGGCAATGTCGACGTCCGTCTGACGGTCGTCTGATCGGTTAGCTGAAGCGGCTGGCCCGAGATACCCCTCGGGCCGGCCGCCTCCCTTGATTTGCCATCCCGCGGGATTGCGGCGAGCGGCCTGCATGACGCCCTACGCGCGAAGCCATTGCCGGCTCGGACGAACCTCGTTAGGCCTGTGATCAATACCGACACAGGGGACGCGAAGGCATGACTGAAGCCGCCAGTTCTGGAGCTGCCATGGGTGCAATGAGCGGCCTGCGCGTCATCGATCTGACGCGCGTGCTCGGCGGCCCCTATTGCACCCAGATCCTCGCCGACCATGGCGCCGACGTGATCAAGGTCGAGCCGCCCGCAGGCGACGAGGTACGCGACTGGGGCCCTCCCTTCCACGAGGAAGACGCGGCCTATTTCATCGGCATCAACCGCAACAAGCGCTCGATCGGCCTCGACCTCGCCTCCGAGGGCGGCCGGACCGTGCTGCTCAAGATGCTGGAGAGCGCCGACGTCCTGATCGAGAACTTCAAGCCGGGCACGCTGGAGAAATGGGGCATCGGCAACGAGGTGTTACGCGAGAAATTTCCGCGCCTCGTGCATTGCCGGATCTGCGGCTTCGGCGCCGACGGCCCGCGCGGCGGCAATCCCGGCTATGACGCCATCATCCAGGCCATGACCGGCATGATCGCGGCGACCGGCTCGCCCGAGAGCGGACCGATGCGGATCGGCGTGCCGCTGGTCGACATCGGCACCGGCCTCTATGCGGCGATCGGCATCTTGATGGCGCTGTCGGAGCGGCAGCGCTCGGGCCAGGGCCAGTTCCTGGAGACCACGCTGTACGAGACCGGTCTCGCCATCATGCATCCGCACACCGCGAATTATTTCATGCATGGCAAGCCGCCGTCGCTCACCGGCAACGAGCATCCCAACCTCGTGCCCTATGCGATCTTCCCGACCAAGACCGACGACATCTTCATCGGCGTCGGCAATGACGGCACCTTCCGCAAGCTCGCCAAGGAGATCGGCAAGCCCGAGCTCGGCACCGATCCGCGCTTTGCGCGCAACAAGGATCGCATCGGCAATCGCGAGGCGCTGCGGGCCGAGCTTGCCGCCGTGTTCAGCCAGCACGAGGCCGAGCCGCTGTGCAATCGCCTGCTCGCCGCGGGCCTGCCCGCCGGCCCCGTGCAGAAGATCGACCAGGCATTGACCAACCCGCACACGATCGCGCGCGGCGATATTATCGAGAAGGATTGGTACAAGGGCGTGGCGTCGCCGATCCGGCTCGACCGCAGCAAGCCGAGCCTGCGGCGCCTGCCGCCGAAATTCAGCGAGCACGCCGCCGAGGTCCTGGGCGAATTCGGCTACTCCAGGTCCGAGATCGACGCGATGGTCGAGCAGGGCACTGTCTGCGGCCCCGAGCGCAAGCGCTAGCGCCCTCGCCTTCCACATCCCACGGCAATGCCGCAGTGCGGTGCGGGCGCTCTGTGCACCGCGAACGGAGGACGCTGCGCGCGCGGCATTCGCCTATTTGACGGCTTCCCTTTTCCAGCGCTTGCCGCTTTCGTTTCGGCCGCTTACACGGTCATGTGAACGTCATATGGCGCTGCTAGCGCAAGCGATCATTTTTGACGGCCCAAGGGAGGTTTACTTGATGGCTCTTCGACATTTTGGAGCGGCTGCCGCTATTGCACTCACGGTTGGACTATCGGCCTCGCCGGCCTTGGCCGTGACCGAAATCCAGTGGTGGCACGCGATGACCGGCGCCAACAACGACGTCATCGTCAAGCTCGCCACCGACTTCAACGCGTCGCAGAGCGACTACAAGGTGATCCCGACCTACAAGGGCAACTATCCCGATACGATGAACGCCGGCATCGCGGCGTTCCGCGCCGGCAACGCCCCGCACATCATGCAGGTGTTCGAAGTCGGCACCGCGACCATGATGGCCGCGACCGGCGCCGTGAAGCCCGTCTACAAGCTGATGGCCGACGCCGGCGAGAAGTTCGACCCCAAGATCTACCTGCCCGCCATCACCGGTTATTATTCGACGTCGAAGGGCGAGATGCTGTCCTTCCCTTTCAACTCGTCCTCGACCGTGATGTGGGTGAACCTCGACGAGCTGAAGAAGGCGAACGTAGAGATCCCGAAGACCTGGCCCGAAACGTTCGAGGCCGCCAAGAAGCTGAAGGCTGCCGGTCATGACACCTGCGGCTTCTCGGGCTCCTGGATCACCTGGGTCAATCTCGAGCAGCTCTCGGCGTGGCACAACGTGCCGCTCGCCAGCAAGGCCAACGGCCTCGACGGCTTCGACACCGTGCTCGAGTTCAACGGACCGCTTCAGGTCAAGCATCTCGAAACCCTGGTCGAGCTGCAGAAGACCAAGACCTATGACTACGCCGGCCGCACCAACACCGGCGAAGGCCGCTTCACTTCGGGCGAGTGCCCGATCTACCTGACCTCGTCGGCCTTCTTCGGCAACGTCAAGGCGCAGGCCAAGTTCAACTTCACCGCCGTGCCGATGCCGTATTATCCCGACGTCAAGGGCGCACCGCAGAACTCGATCATCGGCGGCGCTTCGCTGTGGGTGATGGGCGGCAAGTCGGCCGAGGAATACAAGGGCGTCGCGAAATTCCTGACCTTCCTCTCCGACACCGATCGCCAGGTCTACATCCACAAGGCCTCCGGCTACCTGCCGATCACCAAGGCGGCCTACGCCAAGGCGAAGGAAGAAGGCTTCTACAAGGATCAGCCCTATCTCGAGACCCCGCTGCTCGAGCTGACCAACAAGGAGCCGACCGAGAATTCGCGCGGTCTGCGCCTCGGCAACATGGTGCAGCTGCGTGACGTCTGGTCGGAAGAGATTGAGCAAGCGCTGGCCGGCAAGAAGAGCGCCAAGCAGGCGCTCGATGCCGCCGTCGAGCGCGGCAACACGATGCTGCGGCAGTTCGAAAAGACCGCCGTCAAGTGAGGCAATGAGCGGCAGGCCGCGACCCGGCCTGCCGCTCTGCTGGCATCATGCAAAAGCAAGCCATCTTCCAGTCAAGACTGTTACCGTACGCGCTGGTTGCGCCGCAGCTCGCGATCGTCCTGATTTTCTTCTATTGGCCGGCCCTGCAGGCGGTGATCCAGTCCTTCCTGCTCCAGGATGCGTTCGGTCTGTCGACCACCTTTGTCTGGTTCGAGAATTACGTCGAGCTGTTCAAGGACGCAGCCTATTTCGAGGCGATCGTCCGGACCTTCTTGTTCTCGTTCGCCATCGCCGTCTCGTCGCTGTCCTTTGCGCTGCTGCTCGCCGTGATGGCGGACAAGCCGCTGCGTGGCTCGATGCTCTACCGCACGCTCCTGATCTGGCCCTATGCGGTGGCACCGCCCGTGGTCGGCGTGCTCTGGATCTTCATGCTGCATCCCTCGCTCGGCGTGCTCTCGCGCTATCTGCGCAATATGGGCGTCGACTGGAATCCGCTGCTCGACGGCGACCAGGCCGCGGCGCTGATCATCCTCGCCGCCGCGTGGAAGCAGATCTCCTATAATTTCCTGTTCTTCCTCGCCGGCCTGCAAGCGATCCCAAAGAGCGTGTTCGAGGCCGCCGCGATCGACGGCGCCCGTCCGATGCGGCGGTTCTGGACCGTGACCTTCCCGTTGCTGTCGCCGACCATCTTCTTCCTGCTGGTGGTCAACATCGTCTACGCCTTCTTCGACACGTTCGGCATCATCGACACGATGACCCGCGGCGGCCCCGGAACGTCGACGGTCACGCTGGTCTACAAGGTCTATTCCGACGGCCTGCTCGGCGGCAATCTCGGCAGCTCGGCGGCGCAGTCGGTGATCCTGATGGTCATGGTCATCGTGCTCACCGGAATCCAGTTCCGGTTCGTCGAACGCAAGGTGACCTACTGATGGTCGAGGAAGAGGGCTTCCGGCGCAACATCGCCCACATCATCCTCTGGATCGGGATCGCGGTCGTCGCCTTCCCCGTCTACATCGCGTTCGTCGCCTCGACCCAGGACAACGCGCTGATCGCCAACGGGCAAATGTCGCTGCTGCCGGGCGGCCATTTCTTCGAGGTCTACTACCAGACCATTTTCGTCGGCACGAGCGGATCGACCCGCGAGCCCGTCGGCAACATGATGCTGAACTCGCTGGTGATGGCGCTGCTGATCGCGGTCGGCAAGATCGCGATCTCGATCATCTCGGCCTACGCGATCGTCTATTTCCGCTTTCCCTTCCGGATGCCGATCTTCTGGATCATCTTCATCACGCTGATGCTGCCGGTCGAGGTGCGCATCTATCCGACCTACAAGATCGTCGCCGATCTGCACATGCTCGACAGCTATGCGGGCCTGTCACTGCCGCTGATCGCCTCCGCCACCGCGACGCTGCTGTTTCGCCAGTTCTTCATGACGGTGCCGGACGAGCTGCTGGAGGCCTCGCGCATCGACGGCGCCGGTCCCCTGCGCTTCTTCTGGGATACGCTGCTGCCGCTGTCGCGCACCAACATGGCGGCGCTGTTCGTGATCCTCTTCATCCTCGGCTGGAATCAATATCTCTGGCCGCTGCTGATCACCACCCGCGACGACATGCAGACCATCCAGGTCGGCATCCGCAAGATGATCACCACCACCGACGCGCTGACCGAATGGCCGATCGTGATGGCGACGGCCGTGCTCGCGATGCTGCCGCCGGTGTTCGTCGTCGTCGTGATGCAGAAACTGTTCGTGCGCGGACTCGTGGAGACGGAAAAGTAAATCCCATGGCTAACGTCACCCTGCGCAACGTCCGCAAAACCTATCCCGGCGGCTTCGAGGCCATCAAGGGCGTCAACGTCGATGTCGGCGACGGCCAGTTCTGCGTGCTGGTCGGGCCCTCCGGCTGCGGCAAGTCGACATTGCTGCGCATGGTCGCAGGCCTCGAAACCGTCACCGGCGGCGAGATCGACATCGGCGGCCGCATCGTCAACCAGATCGAGCCCGCCGACCGCGACATCGCGATGGTGTTCCAGAACTACGCGCTCTATCCGCATATGAGCGTCTTCAACAACATGGCTTACGGCCTGCGCAACCGCGGCATGAAGGAGGCCGAGGTCAAGACCCGCGTCGACGAAGCCGCCCGCGTGCTCGAGCTCACCTCGATGCTGGAGCGCAAGCCGCGCCAGCTCTCCGGCGGCCAGCGCCAGCGCGTCGCCATGGGCCGCGCCATCGTGCGCCAGCCGAAGGTGTTTCTGTTCGACGAGCCGCTCTCCAATCTTGACGCCAAACTC
>NZ_JADPJF010000151.1:446748-451399 GCF_023073295.1 Bradyrhizobium sp. 23
ATCGCGATGCGGGTCGAGATCCGCAAATTGCAGCGCCGGCTCAACACCACGTCGATCTACGTCACCCACGACCAGCTCGAGGCGATGACGCTCGCCGACATTCTCGTGGTGATGAATGGCGGCCAGGTCGAGCAGGTCGGCAATCCCTTGGCGATCTACGAGAAGCCGGCGACGACTTTCGTCGCCTCCTTCATCGGCGCGCCACCGATGAATCTGATGTCGATTCGCGCCGACGAGATCAAGTCGCAGCTCGGCAGCACCGACGCCGGCATCCTCGGCATTCGCCCGGAGGATTTCGTCATCACCGACCAGAGCCCGGCCGGCGGCGTCGCCCTTCCGCTCACCGTGGAAGCGATCGAGCGCGTCGGCGCTGAAACCTTCGTTTACGGCACGCGGGCTCAGGACGAGCAGCGCATCGCCGCCAACCCCGGCGAACTGCCGCCCGGCGAGGTCATCGTCCGCATTCCCGGCTCAGAGGCGCCTCCGATCGGCGAGAAGATCCGCGTCGCAGCAATGCGCCAAAAGCTGCATCTGTTCAGCGGCGATGGGCGGACGCGGATCGAGGCCTGATCGGGTTCCGCTGGGCCGTCGATTAAAAAACGCGAAAACAACCCCATGCACAGTAGAAGGGGGTTTGTTTTTGTTGAGAAAAATCACACCGCAATTTCGTCGGGCCGGCTTGTGGCAGGCGTTTCGCGCCATGGCGACAAGTCAGCTTTTGCGGGTGAGCTGCCAGTCCACAGCCCCGGCTACGTCCTTGAACCCACACGCGGATATGCCCATATTGCTGATCAAGGGGTGCCTGTACGGGCCCTGATGCACCAAAGTCGCTTCGAGAGGACTTTGTAAACTATGTCTCGTGTTCCCATGCTTTCCAGTCCCTTCCTTCTGGGCTTCGACGAGATCGAGCGCGTGCTCGATCGGGTTGTCAAAGGCGCCGACGGTTACCCTCCCTACAATATCGAGAGGTGCGACCGGTCGGAGGGCCAGCCCGAGCGTCTGCGGATCACGCTGGCGGTCGCCGGATTCACCCGCGACCAACTCGATGTAACCATTGAGGAAAACCAGCTCGTCATTCGCGGGCGGCAGCAGGACGACAAGACCCGGCAATACATCCATCGCGGCATCGCCGCGCGCCACTTCCAGCGCACTTTCGTGCTGGCGGAGGGGATGCTGGTGCTGGGTGCGGATCTGAAGAACGGATTGCTGGCGATCGATCTTGCCCGGCCGGAACCGGAGAGGATCGTTAAGACAATCGCTATCAATGAGCACGAATAATGGAACGAGTAGCGGACTCGACCGCTTAGTTTCGAGAGAGGAGTCGAGACCATGAGTGAAGGTCACGTTGCGTTCGAATACGAAGCCAAGAACGTCTCGCCGGAAACGCTGGCAACCCTCGGCGAAGGCCATATCGCCTATGTGAAGCAGATCCGCTCTGAGGATGTGCCGGGCCTGTTTCCCGAAGCGCCGAAGATCGCGCCGGGCCTCAAGCTCTTCGCGCTCCACGCCGCCGACGGCACGCCGATCATGCTGACCGACAGCCGCGAAGCCGCAATCGCCAACGCCTGGAGCAACGAGCTGCAAGCGGTGAGCGTGCACTGAGCACGCGCGCGTCGCACGAATAGGGTTTCAAGCGGGCATGCCTTCGCAGGAAGGCGTGCCCGTTTGCTTTGGGGGATCCAGAATCTTTCCGTGGCAAGATTTTGGATTGCTTCGCTCGCTCGCAATGAGGCAGTGTGCGGCGATGGCTCGCGTCCCGGATGCACCTCAACGCCCGGCCGGAAGCAGTGCCCGCAGGATGTCCGGCTTCCAGGCTTGACGCGCGCTGTCGAAGGCCGCGAAATCATGATCGAACTGCCAATAGGCCCAAGCCCAGCCAAGCCGCTCTGCGCTCCGCGCCACGAATGACAGATATCTGGTCCGTGCTTCGGCTGGAGCGGCCTCGTACACGCCGAACTCGCCGAGATAGATCGGGCGCTTTTCTCTTTGGGACCAGGACCGAATCTTCTCGAAATCGGCGCGGGCCTTCTGTTTATCCTCCGGGGTACCCCAGTCGAGCGGGCCGATTCGCGAGAATGTGGGCGACCACGGTGCGCCCTGATGGGTGAAACGGATCGGCGCGTAATAGTGAAACGTGACGATCAGATTCCGGTCATCCGACGGCAGGACCAGGTCCTCGACCGGCATCTCGTCGACGTTGAGAACCGAAGCGATGACCGTCCGCCGGGGATTGGTGGCGCGGATGATGCTGAGGCACTTGTTCAGAAGGCCGTTCCAGCCGGTGGACGACATCTGCCCGCCCGGCTCGTTGAGGACCTCGAAGACAAGTGCTGGATATTTCCCGGCGTAGCGCGCGGCGATTTGGGTCCAGAACGATTTCAGCTTGTCTGTGCACTCGGAGATGTCGCGCTGACAAACATGGGTATCGTGCTCGTCCAGGATGGGGATGAGATTTCGGGCGAGCACTTCCTCGATGACGCCATCGAGCCGCCTCAAGACGACTTCATCCATTACCTTCTCCGGATTCATGAATCTAAAGCCGAAGAAATTTATCCGAACGTGCGAGAACCCGGCGCGTCTGATCGCAGTGAGGTTGTCCAGACGAAATGGCGCGTTTCGGCCTCCCTCCCAGACGCCGTCGTAGCCGAGGATGTTGATGCCGCGCCCCAATTTTGGAGCAGGGGGCGTGTTGGCCTGTCCGGCTGCCTCGGTCCGGAAGCAGATCGGAAGCACGGATAGTGCCAAGACAAGACGAAAGGCTATCGTCCAGCGGACGCGGATGGCATTCATCCTGTTTGCCCCGTCATTGCTGCAGGCCCCTGCTGGGGCACCGGCCTGCACACTGCGAAGAAGAATGCGACGAGCAGCACCGACGTGAACATTGTCGAGCGAAGAAACATCGTCTCCGTGAAGTTCGATTGAAAGCTCAGGACGACGAAGCCGATGATCAGCGCGCAGTGATGCCGATCGATCGACCGGGTGGCGATCAAATAGAGGACCTTTTCCGAGAACAGATAAACGCTCGTGACGAACAGCAAATATCCCAGAAATCCAGTTTCAATCGCGACCGCGATGTAACCGCTATGATAATTGTCGAGCACCCAGCCATGATTCTGGTTGAAATAGTCGTAGATCGCGGGGCGCGTCCAGAATCCGTTGATGCCGAAGCCCAGCAGCGGCGCATCGTTGAAATGGCCGATGGCGTACTGCCAAATGAAGGTCCGCTCGGTCAAATCGACGGTCGCCTCGCCGAGATGGATGGAATCGTACCCCGTCACGTAAAAATACAGCATCAGCAGAGCGGCCAGGATGCACATGATGAATGGCAACACCGCATAGATTTTCATGCAGCGGATCGACCACATGGAAGTCACGAGCAGCCCGCCCGCCGCGAATGCGACAGCGCCGGCACCACGCGACTCCGAGGCGATGACGCAGGTCGATGCCAGAACAAGCGACACGAGGAATGCAATCCATCCCTGCCCCGTGATCTTCTGATAACAGGCAAAGAACATCAGATATGCGCTGATAAAGCCGAGCGTCTGCTTCGATTCGTAGATTCCTTGCCACTGGCCGTTGTGCATCCAGCTCTGGTCGACGCCGATCTCGGGCACGAAGACGGCGCACAACGCCGAGGCGGCGACCAGAACGAACAGCCCAAGCGCCGTGGATCCGACGATCTCGTCGATGTCGATACGCGTGATGAGGCAATACGCACCGAAAGTCGTCACCACAAGTGCAACGCTCTTCATGATCGCTGCGATGGAAAGCGTGGTCCAGAGAACGGAAACGGCCGCGAGGGCATAAAATGTGACCAACGCGATGAGATCTGGATTGGGCTGGATCCGGACCCGCGGCCGTACGAAGACACTGGCATAGATCGAGACGATCCACATCAGCAGCGCGACCGCCTGCTGCACATAGCTCCACTCTGAAGGTAGTAATGCGGGGTGAAGAACACCCATTGATGCGACCACGTTGAGGGTGATCGAGCTGCGGATCACGTTTCTGGCCAGCCGTTCCACGCCGGCGCTTGGCGCTTTCCAGATCGCGCTTTCATATGCATCGGAGTCCGCTGCGGTATGCAGTCCGGCGCCAAGCTGACCACCCTGAAGCACGGCCGCGGGCCGCTCTTCCGCCCCGGCACCGATGTGCAGCGGCGCCCTTCCATTCCCAGTCACGTGCACTCAGTCCATAACGGCGAACGGCCCTTAACGATGTGAGGGCCGCCCCTATGCCCTACGTCTCAAACGGGAAGATATTCGCGTCTTCTACCTTCGAGATCAAGATGAGCATGACGAGATTGCTGCGCGCCGCGCAATCCAGGTGCCAGAATCGATCGGGCCTTATCCTGCAAGAAGGAGGGGAGTTACGCCGCGGTCGCCGGCGGCAGCGCGAGCACCGAATAGATCGCCTGGGCATCGCGCGAGGCGCGGAGCTTCTTGGCGATGTCCTGGTCGCGGAGCAGGCGGGCGATGCGGGCCAGCGCCTTGAGGTGATCGGCACCGGCGCCTTCGGGGGCGAGCAGCAGGAAGACGAGATCGACCGGCTGGCCGTCCATCGATTCGAAATCGATCGGGCGATCGAGGCGGGCGAACATGCCGAAGATCTTTTCCAGCTTGGGCAGCTTGCCGTGGGGAATGGCGACGCC
>NZ_JADPJF010000151.1:451477-465027 GCF_023073295.1 Bradyrhizobium sp. 23
GACCGCAGTGGTGCCGAGCTTCTCGCGTTGCAGGAGTACCTCGAACACGGAACGCTCGTTCTGCCCGGTCAACTCGGCGGCCTTGGCCGCGAGTTCCTGAAGCGCCTGCTTCTTGCTGTTGACCTTCAATGCCGGGAGAATCGCCTCGGGCGCGACCAGATCGGTAATCGGCATGGAAGTTTTCCGAGGTGAATGAAAACGTCAGGTTCCGAATTGGCCAGCCTGGACAAAGAACCTGGGCGGGCCGACGTCAAGAAGATGAAGCAGGAGGCGGACTTAGCTCGCCCCTGATGTGGGGGGCTTCTACTCCAACGCAATCCCGGTGCCAACTCCCGCGTGCAGCTTTGCCCCGGTCATTGTTAAGGCGGAAAGGGGCCCCGGCGCGGGGCCCCCAGAGCGTCGCCCGACGGCCTCACGCCTTGCCACCCACCTTGCCGTCCGTCTTGACCCCCGGGGGGTCTATCCAGCCGACATTGCCGTCGGCCCGGCGGTAAATGATGTTCACCCGGCCGGAGGAGCCGTGCTGAAACACCAGGCAGGGCGCCCCGCTGAGGTCGAGTTCCATGACCGCTTCGCTCACGGACAGCGGCTTCAGCGAGGTGGTGGCCTCGGCGATGATGACGGGGCTGTAGCCGGTGATCTCGTCCTCATCCTCACCCTCGCCCGGTGCCTCCAGCACGTAGCTGGTGGCATCCATCGCGGCCAGCGCCGCGGAGGCGACATGGGCCTTGCGGGCGGAGCGATCCTTGAGCCGGCTCTTGTAGCGCTTGAGCCGCTTCTCGATCATCACCAGCGCCTGGTCGGCACTGGCATAGGCGTCCGGTGCGTTGGAATCGGCCTCGAGCGTGATTCCCGAATCAAGATGCAGCGCACAGTCGGTGCGGAAGCCGAAGCCGTCCTTGCTCAGCGTGATGTGACCAGAGTAATTGCCGTCGAAATATTTGCGCAGGACCTCTTCAGTCCGGTCGTTGACGCGGCCGCGCAGGGCCTCGCCGACGTTGACGCTCTTTCCCGAGATGCGGAGAGTCATGTGAACCTCACTTGGTTCGTGCCTGGCCTGGATTTGGGCCCGATAGCAGATCGAGAGTAGCGCGATTTCGCGCCGGCGCAATCAGGCCGGTTCGGGATTGCGGGAGCGATCGGCCATGGCGGTGGAGACGACGTTACCAAGAGCGCTCTGCTTGTCGCGACGGCGTTGCACCGAGGAAGGAATGCGCATGGCTTCGCGGTACTTCGCGACCGTGCGGCGGGCGATATCAATGCCCGAGCCGCGCAAGCGTTCCACGATGGTGTCGTCGGACAGGATCGAGGAGGGCGCCTCCGCATCGATCAGCTGCTTGATGTGGTGGCGCACGGCTTCGGCCGAATGAGCCTCGCCGCCATCGGCCGATGCAATCGAGGCCGTGAAGAAATATTTCAGCTCAAACGTGCCGCGATTGGTCGCCATGTATTTGTTGGCGGTGACGCGCGACACCGTGGATTCATGCATCTGAATGGCGTCGGCGACGGCCTTCAGATTCAGCGGTCGCAGATGCGCCACACCATGGATGAAGAAGCCGTCCTGCTGGCGCACGATTTCGGTTGCGACTTTCAGGATGGTGCGGGCGCGCTGGTCGAGCGCACGCACCAGCCAGGTCGCGTTCTGAAGCGCATCGGTGAAATACGATTTGTCGCCGTCCTTGCCGATCTTCTTCGAGAGCTGCGAATAGTAGGTCTGGTTGACCAGCACGCGCGGCAAGGTGTCGCTGTTGAGCTCGACATGCCAGCCGCCATCGGGTCCCGGGCGGACATAGACATCGGGCACCATGGTCTGGAGCCGGGCCGTGCCGAACTTCATGCCGGGCTTGGGATTGAGCCGGCGGATCTCGCCGATCATGTCGGCGATGTCCTCATCGTCGACGCCGCAAACCTTGCGCAAGGCTCCGATGTCGCGCTTGGCGAGGAGGTCGAGATGCTCGACCAGGGCCTGCATCGCGGGATCGTAACGGTCGAGCTCGCGGAGCTGGATCGCCAGGCATTCGCTCAAATTGCGCGCGCAGACGCCGGGCGGATCGAATTTCTGCAGTACGGCAAGAACGTTCTCGACGTCCTGTTGCGATGCGCCCAGCCGTTCGGCGGCCTGCCCGAGATCCGGCGGCAGGTAGCCGGCTTCGTCGACGAGGTCGATCAGATACTGGCCGATCATGCGCTGCGCGGCCCCGGTGAAGGCAACCGAGAGCTGCTCGGCGAGATGGTCGCCGAGCGTGGTCTCCGCGGCGACAAAGGCTTCGAGATTGTAGTCCTCGTCACCGGAGGCGCCGCCGCCCCATTCGGTGTAGGTGGTCGGCGCCGCATCCTGGGCGTTGCGCGCGGCCGCCTCGGCCGGTTCCTCGGAGAAGACGTTGTCCAGCCCGGTGTCCATGGTCTGCTCGATCTCGGCGCGGGTGCCGAGATCCTTGCTCATCCACTCTTCCTGGCCGGGCTCGAAGGCTTCGCCCGGGCCGCCGCCCGGCTCGTCGTTGTGGCCGCCGTCGCTGTCATTGAACTGGCCGGTCTCGGCCGGGCCCTCGCCCGCGGGCGGCTCGTCATTGGCCCGTTCCAGCAGGGGATTACGCTCGAGTTCCTCTTCGACGAACGTCGTGAGATCGAGATTGGACAATTGCAGCAGCTTGATCGCCTGCATCAACTGCGGCGTCATGACCAGCGACTGCGATTGCCGGAACTCTAATCTCTGCGAAAGCGCCATGAAGCAAGAACCGATCCCAAAAGTTGGTCCGATTTTTGCTTATCCTAGTCCAAGCCCGATGTACACGTCTTGACGAATTGGAAAAACGGGCTAGAGGCGGAATTCCTCGCCAAGGTAAAGGCGGCGCACGTCCGGATCGGCGACGATCTCATCCGGGCTCCCCTCGGTCAGGATCTCACCGGCATAGACGATGTAGGCGCGATCGGTGAGGCCGAGCGTCTCGCGCACATTGTGGTCGGTGATCAGCACGCCGATGCCGCGGTTGGTGAGATGGCGGACGAGGTCCTGGATGTCGCCGACCGCGATCGGATCGATGCCGGCAAAGGGCTCGTCGAGCAGCATGTAGTTCGGACGCGTCGCCAGTGCGCGCGCGATCTCGACGCGGCGCCGCTCACCGCCGGACAACGCAATCGACGGCGATTTCCTTAGGCGCGTGATGTTGAATTCGTCGAGCAGCGAGTCGAGCTGCTGCTCGCGCTTCTTGCGCGACGGCTCGACCACTTCGAGCACGGCGCGGATGTTCTGCTCGACGGTGAGACCGCGGAAGATCGAGGCCTCCTGCGGCAGATAGCCGATCCCGAGCCGCGCGCGCTGATACATCGGCAGCTTGGTGACGTCGTGGCCGTCGAGCTCGATCGCGCCGCGATCGGCCTTGATCAGGCCGGTGATCATGTAGAACACGGTGGTCTTGCCGGCGCCGTTGGGGCCGAGCAGGCCGACCGCTTCGCCACGGCGCACATAGATGCTGACGCCGCGCACGACCTGGCGGCTGCCAAAACTCTTTTCCACGCTATGCACAGCCAGGAAGCCCGGCCGCTTCAAGAGCTGAGGCCCGCCGGAACCGTTGGGCCTGCCGGCAGCCCTCACGGGATGAACCGCCTGGGCCCGGGGCTGCTCGGCTTGATAGTCCCCTTGGAACTGATCGGGTGCGTGCATCGGCTGGTTACGGGCGATCGGCGGCGCGTCCCTGACAGGGCTGACGAGGCCGCCGACGCTGTCAGCGAGCGCGGTGATGTCCTGGCGCGCAAATCCTGGCCGGCCGCGTTTGGCGGGGCGCCGACGGAACATGCTGAAGAGATCGACCATCCCCGCCTTCTAGCCTTTCGCGACGATCCTGCGCGGTCTTCGCGCGATCTGCCACGCCGGCTTCAGGATTCGCCGACGCAGCATGAATGAAGGGATGTCTCATGCCCAGTGAAACACGCCCGAAAAGCGGCGAACCCCGCTTCGAAAGCCCTTCGCGCTAGATACAGTCTCGGCGCGCAAGCTTCAACCTCGGATCGGCGATGATCGACCCAAGCGTCTGAAATCATTCTTCAAATTTACTTTGACGGGCTTGGGTCTACGCTGACTTATTTGGGTTTAGTTGCGCCAGGCAATTGCAGAGGTCCCGCGCCGGGCTTGCCCGCGCCTCCGGATCCGCAATCATTGCCGCCGCCCTGCGGCAGCAGCGCCTGCACCCGGCCGCTATCGGATTCCACACGCGACACGCCCGTGGTCATGTCGACCGCCAGCCGGTCGCCGCGCAGCACGTTCTTGCACTGCGTCAAGACGACGCCCCCGAGCATGGTGATGAGGTTGGTGCGGGTGTCGAACACGGCGGTCTCGCCCGTGACCACCTGGTCCTTCTGGGTGACGACGACATTGCCGCGCGCCTCCAGTCGCTTGATCGAGGAGTTGCCGCCCGGTCCCGGCGTCGCCGACTGCATCGGCGCCCCCTTGGTCGCCTTTGCCGCAGGCTGTGGCGCGGCCGGCTTGTCGCCGCCCGAATCGTAAAACACCACCAGCGTCTTCGAGGTCATGGTGGTGTCGCCCTGAATGACCTTCACATTGCCGGAAAACGTCGCTTCCTTCTTCTTGTCGCGCATCTCGAGCGAGGCGGCCTCGATCTGGATCGGCTGATCGCGGTTCTGCGAGAAGCCCTGCATCGCGTTGGGCACGCCTTGCATCGTGCTCTGCGCGATCGCCGCACCCGTTGCGACCAGTGCGATGCCGACGGCGAGCGCGGCCGCACCCGGGATGACGCGCCGCTTGCCGTCGTTGCGCGGAAAAAACCTGATCATGAAAATCACTTTGAATTGGCGGACTTGTTCTGGGGCGTACGTGTCTTCGCAGCCGGCGCGGGTTCAGTCGGCGCGGGCTGAGTGGCGGCAGGATCGTCCAGCTTGTCGAGGTGCATCACCACATTCCCTTCGAAGCGGATGACGTCGCCGCCTTCCGTGATCCGCAGCCGATCGGCCGTCAGCGTTCCGTTGGTCAGCTTGACGTCGACATGCTCGTCCGAGGAGACCGTGCCCTTGCCCATGTCGACGAAGGCCGAGTTCAGCCGCGCCTCGTAGCCGGTCGAGGTGCGCAGGAAGATGTCCTTGTGCAGGTCGAGCTGCTGCTGCTTGTTGTCGAACCGTCCAGTGCGGGCATCGAGGAACAGGGTCGATTGGTCTTCCATCAGCACCTTCGCGCGCAAATCATGGAGATCGACATGATCGGGATCGGTGATGTCCTGGGTCGCGGTCTTGGCCCAGAGCTCGTAGGGCCGCTGGTCCGGCGTGAAGCCGGACATGTGCGGCGATTCCATCGTGATCTTCGTGCCAGTGACCACGAGATTTCCGGAGTCGAGCTTCACGGGGATCTGGAACGGGTTGAAAATGGTCGAGATGAGGACGAGCAGACCCATGGCCGCGGCCACTGTCGTCGGCACCGCGATGCGCAGAATCCGCACCAGGCGGCTGTGGCGCGCCGCGCTGGCGAACTTCGCCGCGAGCGCGGCGTCGTAGGTGACATTGTGGGCCGAATTCACCTGGGCTCCTGAGGTGTCGCTCGCCTTGTCCGGCTGGCGGGCGCCCCATTGTAGCCGGCAACGCCAAAATATGCAGCCCGCGACAGGCCGTTACGAAAGTGTCTGAAACGGGGCGACCGCCCAGCTTGGCCGCCGCGCTAAACTCTAGGAATGCGCGAAAATGTCCTCTTCGGCCCAGCCCTGGAGATCGAGCAAAGCGCGGGTCGGCAGGAAGTCGAAACAGGCTTTGGCCAGCGCCGTGCGGCCTTCCCGCGCCAGCATGGCATCGAGCCGCTCGCGCAAGCCGTGCAGATGCAGCACGTCGGAGGCGGCGTAGGCGAGCTGCGGCTCGGTCAGGCTGTCGGAACCCCAATCGCTCGATTGCTGCTGCTTGGAGAGGTCGACATTGAGCACCTCGCGCACGAGGTCCTTGAGGCCATGGCGGTCGGTATAGGTGCGGATCAGGCGGGAGGCGATCTTGGTGCAGTAGATCGGCCCGGTCATGACACCAAACGTCTGGTACAGCACCGCGACGTCGAACCGCGCAAAGTGGAAGATTTTCGTGTTCGCGGGATTGGCCAAAAGCGCCTTCAAGTTCGGCGCGTCGGTATGACCTTTGGGGATCTGCACCACGTCCGCGCTGCCGTCGCCGGGTGAGAGCTGCACCACGCAGAGCCGGTCGCGATGCGGGTTCAGGCCCATGGTCTCGGTGTCGATCGCCACCGCTCCGGTATAGCGGGACAGATCGGGCAGGTCGCCGCGGTGCAGGCGTACGGTCATGGCGTTTCAAACCTCAATCGAATCGGTGCGCTTTGCAGGCTAATCCCCGGCACAGACGCTGGCGAGGGCCGGCCGCGATGTATCCGCTGGCAGCCGCCGGCGCAAGCATCAGGCGCGGCTGGTCATACAGAGCCGCGGCGCTGGTCGTCATTGTCTTTTGGCTTCGCCGGCGAAACCGGATTGCGGCCTGACGTAAACGGTCTCGTAAGCGCCGGTGTATTGCTCGCGCCAGCCTCGCCGCTCCACCAGAAATCGCCGCAGCTGTTCGTGCGCCTTGACCCACAGCACGGCGTCGATCCGGTATTTGTCGAGCACCATGTCCCACGCGGCTTCGTCGATCTCCCAGCTCACCAGCTTGAAATAGTCGCGCAGCAAATCGTCCGGATAGGCGGTCGCGGCGCGACCGTCGACGAATGGGGGGACGGTGCCGTGCGTCGCGAAGATCAGGTAGCCGCCGACGTTCCAATTGTTCAGGACCCGCCGACCTGCGAGATGCTTTCGCAGATAGCCGGCATCTTCACTCGACAGCATCGACGGAAGTGCGAGCGCCGGTGCAACGTTCAAATAGGCCATCGGCAGGGTGCCGAGACCGACGATGCCGGCGGCCAGCAACGCTCCCCTCACGTCCCGACCGGTGAGACGCTCAGGCAGCAAGCGGCTGAGGTGAAGCGCCATCGGCGCGGTCGAGAAAATGAAGAAGAAAGCGATGTACCTGAACTGATACAGTCCCAGAATCAGAAACAGCCAGGACATCAATCTCGGCTCGAGCGGGATCGGTCTGGAGTTTCTGTAGCGAAGCTCGAGCGCGACGAAGGCCAGCATGTACAGGATGCCGGGAATGCTGCCCGGCATTTCCATGTTGTGATAGTAGGACAGCCATTCGCCGATATTGCCCTGGACGAAGTGCCCCATCGTCGCGGCGGCACCGGCATAGATATTCCAGCCGAGCGGATTGATGGAGGTCGCGGCAAGGCACCCGATCCCCGCGAGAGCAAGGATCCGGAGCTCGGCCCAGGCCCCTCTGAGCACGGCGCCGCCGCAGAAGACGCCGATCACGAAAAAGCCGAGCAGAAAACCGCCATGCAGATTGGCCCAGAGCACCATCAACACGGGAAGCACGAACCATCGCGTTCGTCGCAGGCATTCGCGATAGAAGACGACGCAGAACAACATCGTGCATGTATTCGGCGAGACCGCGAGATACATGTTCGGCGAAGCTTCGTAAGCGGGATAGAGCAGGCAGGCCAAGAAGACCGAGACGCAGACCGCGATCGCCGACGCGCCGTAGCCGAGAGAGATCGCGGTCAGGATGCCGACGATCGCTGCGCCGCAGGCCACCGTCAGCAGGACGAGGCTGCCAAAGCCTGCGTATTGAAACGTCGCACTGGCAAGCGCGTCCCAGAGCCAGGACAGATTGAGCCATGGCTTGTCGCCGTGGGTGAACGACCAGGGGTCGTGGAGCGGGATGGCGTTGCGCTCCCGGATGATATCTCCGGCCGCCAGATGCCAGCCCAGATCGTAATGGCCGAGCAGAAGCGGCGCGTTCAAGACGTAGAACAGGCAGATGAACGAGATCAGGAACAGATAAATTCCCGATCTCAGGAGAAACGGGCTGATCGCGTTCGCAGCCTTGTCGAATGCCGGCTCGTGCCAGACCTGATGCTGATCCACCGCTTCCCCCACGATAAAGCGAGCCCGATGGCTCCGCGCTCGCCGACGGCCGGATGCGAGCCTGCCCGCTGACTAAGAGCTAGTTTGTCTAAAGCGGGGTAAATTCGGACGATGCAACCGAGGGGGGATTGGCGGAATGAAATTCCGCTCAACGGCGGGCTTCCGAGGTCTCCCAAGCAGCTGTTTACACTTGGAAATCTTCGAAGCGGACCTGCATCGTCTCATCCCCGAGCTGTTATTAATGGCATTGCTGGAAAATGCCCGAAATCGCTTCAGCTACCGGTTTCGGCAGCGGCGGCGGCGCAGTCACCGGCTTCGGGGGCGGAGGTGGTCTCACCGGCGGGAGCGATTCAACGACCTGGGTTGGGTGTGGTGCCCAGGAAAAGACTCGATCGTCACCTTCAGTTGTCCAAATGGAGGCCCGCGAGACCGCGACCGCGCAGCGTGGAGATCGCCAGTGCGTGCCTTAAGCGGTCCCGCCGTCATTATTCGTCAGCGTAGCTCCTGTTCCACATTCAGGTGAACCAACGCTGGGCCTTCGATGACCAAAGTTGCATGTATCACCTATTGGTCGAAAATCCCGTAAGTCAGGTCAAGGCACATCAAAGGCATTGATTGGAGAGGGCGTAGCCGAAGCCGCATACCCCCTCGTTTTCCCTTCGCACTCGCCGGCCGGCCCTTCCGCCACATCCGCCGGTCTACCGTCTCGCTGAGCTTCATGCGCTCGCAGTGGTGTTCTGTTCCATATTTTCGATGCGTCGAACGGAGATCTCCAATGAAGCTCAAACTTGCCGTCGCGATGCTCGCCGCAAGCCTCCCGATCGCATCGATGGCTTTCGCCCAAGGCATCGCGCCAGCCGAACTTGCGGTGATCGATGGCTGCCTGAAGACCGCGGAGAAAACCGGCGGTTTCGGCGGCGCGTGCGTTGGGCTCGTCGCCGACCCCTGCATCAAAGCGGCAGAGGGCGCGAATGACGATGTCGCCAAATGGAAAGCCTGCGCGGCGCGCGAACTCGCCATTTGGACGCAGAAAACCAATGAGGCGCTAAAGAAGGTTCAGGCCGGCGGGTTCGCCGACGCGATCAAGGCGGTCAATGACTCGCAGAAAACTTTCGCCGCGTCGCGTGATGGCTTCTGCGCGGTCTTCGACAAGGTCGATCCCGGCATGTACCGGGGCAGCGCGAGCTACTGCCGCCTGCGCGAGACCGCGAACCGCTCGCTGAGCCTGATCAAGCTCGGCGCCGCGGTCAACGAGCATTGAGACCTCTTAGGCGCTTGGGGTCATCAGCTTTGCCGACCTTTTCCCACATAGCGATGACGGCTTCGGCCGCGAGCGCGGTGGACGTCGGCGCGTAGCGCTTGCCTGAACGACTGAAGCCAGCCTCCAGATCGCCTGCGATCGCCGTGCCTCGGTTTTGAGTACCGGTCAGCAACTCAAATTCCCTGCAAAAGCGATTTCAATCGCTTGAGTAGGAGATGGTGCCCAGGAAAGGACTCGAACCTTCACGGCCGTTAAGCCACTGGCACCTGAAGCCAGCGCGTCTACCAATTCCACCACCTGGGCATGCCGGTTAGGCACGGAGGCGGTTACTACGGTTCGGTGACGCGGTTGTCAATTCATGCTTGAACCCCGCTTCGGGATGCGGATTGCGCATCGCAAACCGGCCCGATACAAGCCTGACGAGACGCACTCTTCCCGCAGGATATGGACCCCAGGAATGGATCCCATGGCATCGAATCTGGACACGCTCGTCACGGTTTTCGGCGGATCGGGGTTTTTGGGCCGGAATGTCGTCCGCGCGCTGTGCCGGCGCGACTACCGGGTCCGGGTCGCGGTGCGGCGGCCGGAGCTGGCCGGGTACCTCCAGCCCTCCGGCAAGGTCGGGCAGGTCCACACCGTGCAGGCGAATGTCCGTTATCCGGCCTCGATTGAGGCGGCACTGCGTGATTCGCAGATCGTGATCAATCTGGTCGGCATCCTCGCCGAGGGTGGCGCGCAGAGTTTTGACGCCGTCCAGGCCAAGGGCGCCGAGACCATCGCCAAGGCGGCCGCGGCCGCGGGGGCACAGCTGATCCATGTCTCGGCGATCGGCGCCGACGCGGAATCGCCCTCGCGCTATGCCAGGGCCAAGGCGGCCGGAGAAGCCGCGGTCCTGGCCGCGGTGCCGTCGGCGACGATCTTCCGCCCCTCCGTGATGTTCGGCCCCGAGGACCAATTCACCAACCGCTTCGCGGCGCTGGCGCGGATGTCGCCGGTGCTGCCGCTGATCGGCGGCGACACGAAGATGCAGCCGGTCTATGTCGGCGACGTCGCCACCGCGGTCGCGGATGCCGTCGACGGCAAGGCCAAGGCGGGCGCGACCTACGAGCTCGGCGGCCCGGAAGTCCTGACCATGCGCGAGATCATCGAGGCCATTCTCGCGATTGCCGATCGCAAGCCGATGCTGATGCCGCTGCCGTTTGGCCTCGCCCGCTTCAAGGCCAACTTCCTGCAATTCGCGCCGGGCGCGCTGAAGCTGACGCCGGACCAGGTCACGCTGCTCGCGCGCGACAATGTCGTGTCGGACGCGGCGAAGGCCGCTGGGCTAACGCTGGAAGGCCTCGGCATCGCGCCCGACTCGCTTGAAGCGATCGCCCCGCAATATCTCTGGCGTTTCCGCGCCGCCGGGCAATTCCAGCGCAAGAGCGCGTAACCATCCCCGCAGTCAATTGTTTGAAGTTCGGGGTTACCGCCCCAGTGCCAGCGCGATCAGGCCGAGGGTGCCGACGATCACGCGCCACCAGGCGAACACCACGAAGCCGTGGCGGGTGACGTATTCCAGGAACGTCTTCACCACGATGATGGCGGTGACGAACGACACCACGAAGCCGATCGCGACGATGCCCATGTGGTCCATCGTCATCTCGGAGCGGTTCTTGTAGAAATCGTAGGCGAACGCGCCGATCATGGTGGGAATGGCGAGGAAGAACGAGAACTCCGCCGCCGCGCGCTTATCGGCCCCGAGCAGCATGGCGGAGACAATGGTTGCACCGGAGCGCGACACGCCCGGGATCATCGCCAGACACTGCGCGATACCGATGTAAAGATACATCAGCAGCGGAAACCGGGTGGCGTCATGCTCGCGCGCCTTGAGATCGAGCTTGTCGACCCAGAGCAGGATGGCGCCGCCGACGATCAGCGAGAAGCACACCACCCAGGGATTGAACAGCAGACTCTTGATGTATTTGCCGCCGACGAGACCGACGATGACGGCGGGAAGGAACGCCACCAGCACGCCGATCACGAAGCGGCGTGCATAGACGTCACCCGTGAACATCCCGATCGCGACGTCCCACAATTTCTTGAAGTACAACACGACGATCGCGAGGATCGCGCCGAGCTGGATCAGGACCGTAAACGAATCCCAGAACGCGCCTTCGCCGAGATGGAAAAAGCGCTCAGCAAGCAGCAAATGGCCGGTCGAGGACACGGGAAGGAACTCGGTCACACCCTCGATGATGCCGAGGATCACTGCCCGTATTGCATCTGACATATTTACGGTCCATTTCGGCTGGAAAAGCGGGGCTCTTCTCGCCCATCCGCTCCCTTGCTGCAATCGCAAAATGCGGCGTCGCGCCCTTGCTTCGCGGTTTTGAATGACTAGTGTGGCGCCGCACAAAACATTGATGGATTCTTAAGCACCATCACATAGTCAAAGGCTTCATGTTTACGCTGTTTCATCATCCGTTCTGTCCGCATTCGCGGTTCATCCGCCTGATCGCGGGAGAATACGGGCTTGAGCTGAAGCTGATCGAAGAGCGCAGCTGGGAGCGGCGCGAAGCATTTCTGCTGCTCAATGCGGCGGGCACGACGCCCGTCCTGGTGGACGACGAGCAGCCGCCGATCCCGGGCGCGGCGATCGTCGCCGAATATGTCGACGAGGCCTATGGCTCTGAGATGGGACTTAAGCGCCTGATGCCGGACACGATCGGCGAGCGCGTCGAGGTCCGCCGGCTGATGGCCTGGTTCAACGAAAAGTTTTTCGAGGAAGTCTCCCACCCGCTCGTCACCGAGCGCATCTACAAGCGCTTCATGAGCGAGGACAACGGCGGGGGCCCGCCCTCGGCCGACGTGATGCGCGCCGCCAAGGCAAACGTGCGCTATCATCTGGCCTATATCGGCTGGCTGGCGCAGACGCGTAATTTCCTCGCCGGCGACCGGCTCACCTACGCGGATCTCGCCGCCGCGGCGCACCTCTCGGCGATCGACTATCTGGGCGACGTGCCATGGAGCGAGGACGACGCGGCAAAGGCCTGGTACGCACGGGTGAAATCCCGCCCGTCGTTCCGTCCGCTGTTGAGCGAATGGCTGGCGGGCGTGCCGGCGTCGCGGACCTACGTGGACCTGGACTTCTGAACTCCGATCCGACCGAACTGAAGACGGCGCTGGCAAACGAAGCACGTGCGCTCGGCTTCGACTGCATCGGCATTACGGAGCCCGGCACGATCGAAAGCGCCGGAAAACACTTTCTCGAATTCATCGCATCCGGCGGCCATGGCGACATGGACTGGCTCGCCGCGCAGCCGGAGCGCCGGGTCGATCCCCGCGGGCTGTGGCAGGACGTGCGCAGCGTCATCATGCTCGGCGTCAATTACGGCCCCGACCAGGATCCGCTCGCGATCCTGCAACAGCGCACGCGCGCGGCGATCTCGGTCTATGCGCAGGGCGACGACTATCACGACCTCATCAAGAAGCGCCTGAAGGCACTGGCGCGATGGCTGGTCGCGACCGCAACTTGTGAGGTGAAGCCTTGTGAAGTGAAAGTATTCGTCGACACTGCGGCCGTGATGGAGAAACCGCTGGCGCAAGCCGCGCATCTGGGCTGGCAGGGCAAGCATACCAATCTGGTCTCGCGCGAATTCGGCTCATGGCTGTTTCTCGGCGCGATCTACACCACGCTGGAACTGCCGCGCGACGACGCCGAGATCGATCATTGCGGCTCGTGCCGGGCGTGCCTCGACATCTGCCCGACCGCGGCCTTTCCCGCGCCCTACAGGCTCGATGCGCGGCGCTGCATCTCGTATCTCACCATCGAGAACAAGGGCCCGATCCCGCGCGAATTTCGTAAAAGGATCGGCAACCGCATCTATGGTTGCGACGATTGCCTCGCCGCCTGTCCCTGGAACAAGTTCGCGCAGGAGGGCCGTGAGGCCAAGCTCGCCGCACGTGACGCTTTGCGCGCGCCAGGTCTTGCCGAGCTCGCACGGCTCGACGACGCTGCGTTTCGCGCGCTGTTCACCAAATCGCCGGTGAAACGCATCGGCCGCGACCGCTTTTTGCGCAACGTGCTGATCGCGATCGGCAACTCCGGTGATGCGGCACTGGCGGACGAGGCGCGGCGATTGCTGGAGGATGAGAGCGCGCTGGTACGCGGGGCTGCGGTATGGGCGCTGGGGCAGTTGGTGCCGCGGGATGAGTTCGAAACGATGAGAGCAACCGCCATAGCGCGCGAGCGTGATGACGGCGTGCGCGAGGAGTGGGAGCTCGCTTCCTAATCCTCGGTGTCATGCCCCGGCTTGACCGGGGCATCCAGTACGCCGCGGCCTATCGATTCAATC
>NZ_JADPJF010000151.1:465149-474252 GCF_023073295.1 Bradyrhizobium sp. 23
TTGTGGTAAGAGCGCTTCGCGCCTCCTCACCACGAGGATTGAGCATCTTGATTTCCCCGCACGTTCCTCCAAGCTCGCGCGTCATGACAAACATGCCTTTCTTCACCCGCGACGGCGACACATTCCACCCGACGGAAGTCGCCAATGGGCCGTGGGATCCGACATCGCTGCACGGACGCGTCATCGTCGGCCTGCTCGGCTTCGCCATCGAGGAGCGCCATTCCGGTCCTGAATTCGTGCCGGCGCGGCTGACCGTCGATATGTTTCGGCTGCCCACCATCGACAAGCCGATCGAGGTGACGACACGGCTGGTGCGCGACGGGATGCGCATCCGCATCGTGGAAGCAGAGTTCTTTTCCGGCGGCATCGGCATGGCGCGCGCCTCGTGCCAGCTGTTACGGCGAACGCAGAATCCCGACGGCAATGTCTGGTCGCCGCCGAACTGGGACGTGCCGAAGCCGGCCGACATTCCCAAGCCGACCGATCCCAGGCTCGGCATGAACGGCAAATGGACCACGCGACCGATCGTCGGTCACATGGGCTCGCTCGGGCCACGAAAGCTCTGGATGAGCGAGGTGCGCGAGCTGGTCGCGGGCGTGCCGATGACGCCGTTCGTCCATGTCGCCATCGGCGCGGACTTCGCCAGTCCGTTCGCGAACGCCGGCGACAAGGGGCTCGGCTACATCAACAGCGACGTCACGATCTATCTGCACCGCCTGCCGGTGACGAACTGGATCGGCTTCGAGGTGGTGAACCACCAGGCCACCGACGGTGTGGCGATCGGCGAATGCTGGCTCTATGACGAGCAGGGCCCGATCGGCACCGCCACTGTCGCGGCGCTGGCGCAGCGCAAGCCGATGGTAAATCCGTCGAAGCGGTAGGTGCGCAAGAACGACGGCTAACCCAAATGTCGCTTCATCTCCGGCCGCGCCTTGAGCTCCGCGCCCTGTCTGGCGACGATCTTCGCAATCCGTTCCGGCGCAAACTTCAAATCGACAAACGCCGGCGCGGTGTTGGCGACCTCGTGATAGCTGACGATCCTTCCGTCCCGGAGCGTCATGATCGCCACGCCCTCGAACATCGCCCGCGCGCCATCAGCCTCCGGCAAGATCGAGCGATAGCTGAACGTGTAGCGCGCATAGAGCGTGGTGCCGTTCGACACCGGGTCGTGCATGTCCCAGCGAAAGTCGGTCGCCGTGCGATAGAACCAGTCGTCGATCATCGCGGCGATCTTCTCGCGGCCGGCGAAGGCGCCATAGAACACGTCGTGATAGACGCCGTCCTCGGTGAAGAGATCCGCAAAGGCTTTTCCGTTGCGTTGTTCGACGGCGTCGCAGAAGGCGCGCAGCATGGCGGTGGTGGTCATCGGCGATTCTCCCCTCCCATTCTCAGTCATGCCCCGACCGGGGCATCCAGTACGCCGCGGCTTCTCGGCTTGAGCACGAGCGCCTCTGGAATACTGCATCGCCCGATCAAGTCGGGCGATGACACCGAGTGCTAGGTGACGATTTCACCCGATCTCGGCCACGGCGGCAAGAATGCGGGCGATGTCCTGCGGGCGCGAGAGGCGGTGATCGCCGTCCTGGATCATGGTCAGCACGACGTCGTCGGCCGGCAGGCGATGGGTCAGGGCGAACGCGTGCTGCCAGGGCACGTCAGGATCCTGCGCACCTTGCAGGATGCGGACGGGACAGCCGAGATCGATGGCGCTGCCGAGCAGGAGGTGGTTGCGTCCCTCCTCGATCAGATTCCGCGTGATCGGATAGGGCAAGCCGTCGCCATAGTTCGACGGTCTCAGCCAGACGCCTTTGGTCTCGATTTCTTTCTTCACCGCGGCCGGAAAATTCTTCCACATCAGCTCCTCGGTGAAATCGGGCGCCGGCGCGATCAGCACCAGGCCCGCCAGCGAGGCTTTGGCTTGCAGTTTCTTTTGCCGCTTTTTGATCTCGCGCGCGAGCAGCAGCGCCATCCAGCCGCCCATGGACGAGCCGATCAGGATTTGCGGGCCGTCGCAGAACCGCTCGAATACCGCGACGCTTTCCTCGAGCCAGCGCCCGATGGTTCCGTCGACGAAATCGCCACCGGATTCGCCGTGGCCGGAATAATCGAACCGGACCACGGCGCGGCCGTGATCCCGGGCCCATTCGTCCAGCGCCACGGCCTTGCTGCCCTGCATGTCCGACTTGAAACCGCCGAGCCAGACCAGCCCAGGTCCTTGACTTGATTCTTGGGCCGCGCGGCGGCGCACCGCGATCCGGCGTGTGGACGGGCCTTCGCCCACATCGATGAAGTCGAGCACGGCATCGGGAATTGGGTGATTCATGGAACGTTTACTCTGGCTGTGCGGTTTGAGCTGTCCGGACGTGCTCCGCAGCGCAGCCGGACGTCGGCATTGGCCCTTTGGGACGCTTGCGGAACAGAAGCAAGGTGTCTATGTCCCTCTGCGTGCCCCGCCGTGGCCAAAATGCCTCGCATTTGAGGCTTTTTCGACCGCCGCACGAGCGATTGCTTGCCGGCAACCGTATCTTCCTGCAAAATAGCCGCCTCTTTTCATAACTTTGGAGAACCACCCATTCGCCGTCCAAATAAAGCCCCGCCCACTGCCGCCAAAGACGGGCCGCGCATCAATGACGATATTCGCAATGCGCAGATCCAGCTGATCGATCAGACCGGTGACAACAAGGGCACCATCGAGACCGTCGCGGCTATCCGCTTGGCCCAGGAAGCCGGCATGGATTTGGTCGAGATCTCGCCGAACGTCAGCCCTCCCGTCTGCAAGATCATGGACTACGGGAAGTATAAGTATTCCGCGCAGAAAAAAGCCGCCGAAGCCCGCAAGCGGCAGAAGATCGTCGAGATCAAGGAGATCAAGCTCCGCCCGATGATCGACGACCACGATTACGAAGTGAAGATGCGCGCCATGCAGCGGTTCTTCGAAGAAGGCGACAAGGTCAAGATCACCCTGCGCTATCGTGGCCGCGAAATGGCGCACCAGGAGATCGGCACCAAGCTGCTCGACAAGATCAAGACCGACGTCGCCGAGCTCGCCAAGGTGGAGCAGGACGCGCGGTTCGAGGGCCGTCAGGTCGTCATGGTGCTGGCGCCGCGCTGACGCTGGTTCTTTAGGCTGAAGAATTCAACGGCCCGTCCGGATCTCCGGCGGGCCGTTTTGTTTTTTTGCCTCTCCCGCTTGCGCAAGAGAGAGCGCACCGTCCTCTGGAGGCGATAATTACGTCCTCGTCGCATGCCAGGTGCCGCTGCACTGATCGCCGGAGATGATACCCCTCCACGAACCGGCGCCGTTCACGCCAGCGAGGCGGCCGCCGCCGCTGGCATGGGAGGCCCCGACCGAGACCTGGACCGCGACGGTACCGCTGCGATTGACCCTGCCGGAGACCCGACCGCCGCCGGCGGACGACACTCGGCTGCCGGTGACGGTGAAGGGGACGCTGTAGCCCGAGCTGCAATTGCCGCGGGTGGTGGCGAAGGTGACGTTCCAGACGCCGTCATAGCCGCGGATGCGCGCATTGGCACTCGACGGAAACGCGGCCATGGCGAGCACGGCCAACAGCGCCAGGCAGCGCGGACGAGCGACATCAGTCAAGGACGACAGCGTTTGGGAAAAAGGGGGCATTCTGGTCCTGCTCCGGGTCACACGGCTCGGACATGAGGTTAGCAATTCCGGATAGTCGCCGGCTAGGTTCCACCGGTTCATCGTTGCCAATTCGCCCGTCCTCTGTCATAAGCCCAGCCTTCATTGCCCGGCTGATTAAGGGCTGCCGTGGCGGTGTCCGTGCGGGTTTCGCGCTTGTTCGTAAAACCTGAGCACAATCAACGCTCTAACGAGCATTTTGACGGCCAGCCGCCTTTGCGGGCGGATTTCTATGGCCATTAGGAGAGCCAAATGCCCAAGCTGAAGACCAAATCGGGCGCTAAAAAGCGCTTCAAGGTGACTGCCACCGGCAAAGTGATGTTCGCTCATCGCAGCAAGCGTCACGGCATGATCAAGCGGACGAAGAAGCAGATCCGGCAGCTGCGCGGCACCGCCGTGCTGTTCAAGACCGACGGCGACAACGTCAAGAAGTACTTCTTGCCGAACGCCTGATCGCGTCCACGATCATTGCCACCCGCGCCGCAGCTTTCGCGGCGATCCGAACATCAAGTCATCTTTCGAAGGATTTTTGTCATGGCTCGCGTCAAACGCGGTGTGACCGCCCACGCCAAGCACAAGAAAGTCTACAAGGCCGCCAAGGGTTTCCGCGGCCGCCGCAAGAACACGATCCGCACCGCCAAGCCGGCGGTCGAGAAGGCTCTCGTCTATGCCTTCCGTGATCGCAAGCGCAAGAAGCGGACGTTCCGCGCGCTCTGGATCCAGCGCATCAACGCCGCCGTGCGTCCGTTCGGCCTGACCTACAGCCGCTTTATCGATGGCATGGCCAAGTCCGGGATCACCGTGGACCGCAAGGTGCTGTCGGATCTCGCGATCAACGAGCCCGCGTCGTTCCAGGCGATCGCCGAGAAGGCCAAGGCCGCTCTGGCGGCCTGAGCTAGCGGCCGGCTCCGCCGGCCTTCAGCGCGCGTTGCGAGTAGCGCCGGGCGACCTCCGCCCGGCAGAATGCCGTGAACGACAGATACATGGTGCCGGATTTATTCCGGTACTTCCGGTCACACACGCGCATCTCGCGTTGGTAAGCCTGTTTCCGCGCCATGTTGAGGCCGGGCATGAAGTCCGCCTCGCATTTCTTCTCGACGGCGGCGCCGAGCTGGACATCGCCGCTCGCGGTCAATTGGCAATCCTGAAACACCTTGATCGCGCTTTCGCAGCCCTTCTGAGCAGCGATGGTGTCGACGACCTCGTCCAGCGTCATGGATTTCTCCATGCACACCATGGCGCGCGCCGGGTTGCCGGCGACCAAGAGAACGGCGGCGACAGCAGCCAGACCGGATCTTGAGAGCATCGCGAAAGCCTCCTCGTATCCCCCTTGGTGCCAGGCCCCCGCGCGAGGTTCAACCCAGCCGCTCGTCAGCCCGAAATGACCGGCTTTTCGCTTGACGTTACAGCCTTCGGGCGGCGACAACCCAGCCGAATTTGGCAGCAGGGATTTGACCGTGTCCGACCTCGCAATGCTCGAAACATCCATCCTCGACCACATCGCCGCAGCCGGCGATGAGGCCGCCCTCGAAGCGGTGCGCGTCGCAGCCCTCGGCAAGAAGGGTTCGATCTCGGCGCTTCTTGCCACGCTCGGAAAAATGTCCCCGGACGAGCGCAAGACGCAAGGCGCCGCGATCAACCAGGCCAAGGACAAGGTCACTGAGGCGCTCGCGGCGCGGCGCGACGTCTTGAAATCGGCGGCGCTCGACGCGCGGCTTGCGTCGGAAACCATCGACGTCACCCTGCCGCTGCGCGATGCGCCCGCCGAGGCCGGCCGCATCCATCCGCTGAGCCAGGTCTGGGACGAGCTGACCACGATCTTCGCCGACATGGGATTCTCGGTTGCCGAAGGCCCCGATATCGAAACCGACGACTACAACTTCACCAAGCTGAATTTTCCGGAAGGCCATCCCGCGCGCGAGATGCACGACACCTTCTTCTTCCACCCGAAGGAGGACGGCTCCCGCATGCTGTTGCGCACCCACACCTCGCCGGTGCAGGTGCGCACCATGCTGAGCCAGAAGCCGCCGATCCGCGTGATCTGCCCGGGCCGCACCTATCGCATCGATTCGGACGCGACCCACACGCCGCAATTCCACCAGGTCGAAGGCCTCGTCATCGACAAGCACTCCCATCTCGGCCATCTCAAATGGATCCTGCACGAGTTCTGCAAGGCGTTCTTCGAGGTGGACCACATCAACATGCGCTTTCGGCCCTCGTTCTTCCCGTTCACGGAGCCGTCGCTGGAAGTCGACATCCAGTGCCGCCGCGACAAGGGCGAGATCCGCTTCGGCGAGGGCGAGGACTGGCTCGAGATTCTCGGCTGCGGCATGGTGCATCCGAACGTGCTGCGCGCCTGCGGCATCGATCCCGACGAGTACCAGGGCTTTGCCTGGGGCATGGGCATCGACCGCATCGCCATGCTGAAATACGGCATCGCCGATTTGCGCCAGCTGTTCGACAGCGACGTCCGCTGGCTGTCCCATTACGGCTTCAAGCCGCTCGAAGTACCGACCCTCGCGGGAGGGCTGAGCTCGTGAAATTCACTCTCTCCTGGCTGAAGGAACATCTCGACACCGACGAGCCCTTGGACAAGCTCGCCGAGAAGCTCACCATGATCGGGCTCGAGGTCGAGAACATCGAGGACAAGGCGAAGGCGCTGAAGCCTTTCACCATCGCGAAGGTGATATCCGCCGAGCAGCATCCGAATGCGGATCGGCTGCGCGTCTGCATGGTCGACACCGGTGATGGCGGCGCACCCGTGCAGGTGGTGTGCGGCGCGCCGAATGCGCGTGCGGGTCTCGTCAGCGTGTTCTCCCCGCCCGGCACCTACATTCCCGGCAAGGACATCACGCTCGGTGTCGGCACCATCCGCGGCGTCGAGAGCCGCGGCATGCTGTGCTCGGCGGCTGAGTTGCAGATTTCCAACGACCATGACGGCATCATGGAATTGCCCGCGGATGCGCCGATCGGCGCTGCCTACGCCGCATGGGCCGGCCTCGGCGATCCCGTAGTCGAGATCAACCTGACGCCGAACCGGCAGGACTGCACCGGCGTGCACGGCATCGCGCGCGACCTTGCCGCCGCCGACATGGGCAAGTTCAAGGACCCCACAATCAAGCCGATCAAGGGCGAATTCCCCTGCCCGGTGAAGGTCACGGTCGAGGATGCGGCGCTGTGCCCAGGCTTCGCGCTGCGGCTCGTGCGTGGCGTGAAGAACGGGCCGTCGCCGGAATGGCTGCAGAAGCGACTGACCGCGATCGGGCTGCGCCCGATCAACGCGCTGGTCGACATCACCAACTTCATGACCTACGACCGCGCACGGCCATTGCACGTGTTCGACGCGAAGAAAGTGAAGGGCAATCTCGTGGTGCGCCGCGCCCGCGACGGCGAGACGCTGCTCGCGCTTGACGGCCGCAGCTACAATCTCGATCCCGCGATTTGCGTCATCGCGGACGAGCACGGCGTCGAATCGCTTGCCGGCATCATGGGCGGCGAGGCCTCGGGCTGCGACGAGACTACCACCGACGTGCTGATCGAATCGGCGCTGTGGAACGAGATCAACATCGCCCAGACCGGCCGCAAGCTCGGCATCAATTCGGACGCGCGCTACCGCTTCGAGCGCGGTGTCGATCCGGCTTTCATGGTGCCGGGGCTGGAGCTCGCGACAAAACTCGTGCTGGAGATGTGCGGCGGCACGCCGTCCGAGAACGTCGTGGTCGGCAAGAGCTTCGGCGACGACCGCGTGATCGATTTTCCGGTGACCGAGGTCAAGCGCCTCTCGGGCATCGAGGTGCCGATGCCGGAGATGAAGCGCATCCTGACTCATCTCGGCTTCATGATGGCGGGCCCGGGGCCCGTCGTGAAGGTCGCGGTGCCGTCATGGCGGACCGACGTGCACGGCAAGGCCGACATCGTCGAGGAAGTCGTCCGCATCTACGGCGTCGACAAGGTGCCGATGACGCCGTTCGAGCGCGGCGAGGACGCACGCAAATCCGTGCTGACCCCGCTCCAGCTCCGCACCCGCCGCGCCAGGCGCGCGCTGGCGAGCCGCGGCATCATCGAAGCGGTGACCTGGTCCTTCATCACCAAGTCAGCCGCAGAGCTGTTCGGCGGCGGCCAGCGCGAACTCGAGGTCGCCAACCCGATCGCGTCGGATTTGTCCGACATGCGCCCGACCCTGTTGGCCGGCCTGATCGCGGCGGCGCAGGCCAATGCCGATCGCGGCTTGAGCGATGTCGCGCTATTCGAGGTAGGGCAGGTGTTCAAGGGCGATCGCCCGCAGGATCAGTTCATGGCGGCAAGCGGCCTCCGCCGCGGCTTTGCGTCGTCGCAAGGTCTGGGACGACACTGGTCGGGTTCGGCGCAGGCTGACGTGTTCGATGCCAAGGCCGATGCGCTCGCGGTACTCGCCGCCGCCGGCGCACCAATGCAGGCCCTTCAGATCGTCGCGGGCGGCCCGTCCTGGCTGCATCCCGGGCGCTCCGGTACGATCCAGATCGGGCCGCAAAACGTGCTCGGCTATTTCGGCGAGATGAATCCGCGCGCGCTCGAGGCGCTCGGTGCCGGCGGCCCGCTGATGGTGTTCGAGGTGATCCTCGACCGCATCCCCGAGGCGAAGAAAAAGCCGACCCGTGCCAAGCCCGTGATCGAGCTGTCGGCATTCCAGCCTGTGTCGCGTGACTTCGCCTTTATCGTCGACCGCACCGTGAAGGGCGGCGACATCGTGCGCGCGGCTCAGAGCGTCGACAAGAAGCTGATCACCGCTGTGAACGTGTTCGACGTCTACGAAGGTAAGGGCATCGACGACGGCAAGAAGTCGATCGCGATCGCGGTGACGATTCAGCCGCGCGAAAAGACCCTGACCGACCAGGAGATCGAGGCCGTCGCCGCGAAAATCGTGGCGGAGGTGACGAAGAAGACCGGCGGCACTTTGAGAGCATGATCATGCTCGAGAATCATAGAGCATGAATCTCACTGACTTTCTTCCAAAGGACGTCAGCCTCACCATTGCGATGGCGCTCTGCGCCGTCGCTTTCGTTTCGGGCACCGCGCGCGGCTTCTCCGGCTTCGGCTCGGCGCTGATCTTCATGCCGTTGGCGAGCAGCATCGCGGCGCCGCGTCTGGTTGCCGCGCTGCTCCTCGTGATCGATTTCGTCGCGGCCGCGCCGCTGCTGCCTGACGCCTGGCGCAAGGCCGACCGCAAGGCCACCGCCGTGATCGTGCTGGGCGCGCTGGTCGGCGTGCCCGTCGGCACCTATTTCCTCAGCGTGCTCGAACCCGTTACGACGCGGTGGATCATCTCCTGCTTCGTCGCCGCGCTGTTGCTCTTGCTGCTGTCGGGCTGGCGCTATCGCGGCAAGGACCACGCGTGGCTCTCGGTCGGCATCGGCAGCCTCTCCGGCTTCTGTAGCGGCCTCGCCCAGACCGGCGGCCCGCCGATCGTCGGCT
>NZ_JADPJF010000151.1:474345-540536 GCF_023073295.1 Bradyrhizobium sp. 23
CCCGGTCGCATCGATCGTCGCGCGCGCCAACATCTTGCTGTTCTTCGGCGCGTCGGATTTCTTCTCGATGATCAGTTACGCGACCACAGGCCTGATCTCACGCGAATCGCTTGTGCTATCGCTCATCGTCGGGCCGGTCTATGCGATCGGCGTCGCCTTCGGTGCGTCGCTGTTCGGCCGTGCCAGCGAGAAAGTGTTTCGCGCCATCTGCTACGCGCTGATCGCGCTCGCGGTGATCGCGGGACTGCCGCTGCTGGACGGGGTGTTACGGTAAGTCTCTCCGCGAGTCGTCCTGGCGAAAGCCAGGAGGTGGATTCACACTCGAAGTGCAACAGTTGAGAGGAGAAGGCCTCTGCCGGGGTTCTGAAGTCAAGGCATTTGCGCGGGGTGTTGTTGTAGGCGGCAATGGACTGACGGAAGCGCTTGGTTGGGAGCTTTTCAAGGTCGGTCTTTCGGGGGATGAAGCGGCGCAAGCGGCCGATGGCGTTCTCGATGCCGCCCTTTTGCCACGGCGCGTGCGGGTCGCAGAAGAAGGTCTTCATCAAGAGGCGCTGCAAGGAAAGGTGGGCGGCGAACTCGGTGCCGTTGTCGAAGGTGACGGTACGGCGCAGTGCCTCCGGTACGGCTTTGAACAGGCGTACGAGATGGCTAGCGATACCGGCGGCGAACTTGCGTTCGATGGGAACGGCGAGCAGCAGGCGCGAGGTTCGCTCGTGGACGGCCAAGATGGCCTGCCGGTATTTGGAGAACATCATCAGATCGGCTTCCCAGTGGCCCGGGACTTTGCGATCGGCGACCTCGGCAGGCCGTTCTGCCAGCGAAACACGGCCTTCGATGAAGCTTGCGGGGCTCCCGCCTCGTTTGCCGCGGTGGCCTCGCTTGCTCTTGCCCCGAGGCAGATAGCGCCGCCAGGTGAAGTCCGTCGTGCGTGTGATCTGGGCGTAGATGAAGCGGTAGATGCTCTCGCAGGAGATCACCCTACGGCCACGTTCCCGGGCCAGCCTGCCTGCGACCTGTTCGGGTGACCAACCGCGGCTCAAGCCTGCCAAGACCTCGCGGCGCAAGCTGGCGTCCCGCTCGAGGCGAGAGCCCTTCCAGCGCCGCGCCCGGGTCTGCTGCTGAGCATAGCTTGGCTTGTAGCCGACTTGCCTGCCACGGTTCCGCCTCAGCTCCCGAGAGATCGTTGATGGCGGCCGATCCAAAGCTGCCGCGATTTGCCCGACCGAGCCGCCATTGGCCGAAAGGCGGGCAATCTCGCATCGATCGTCAAGGGAGAGCTGTTTGTAAGTCCGCCCCATGGCAACACCTCCAGATGGAAGTGTTGCACTTCGTTTGTGAACTCAGGGGACCCATTACCCCAGCGTTTGTAGCGCGAGCTGGCCACCACAAGTCTTCGCCAAACGACTTCTGGGGTCATGGGTCCTGGATCTGCGCTGCGCTTGTCCAGGTCAATTGCCTATTGCCGCGGCGCTCGCCGCTTCTTCGTGGACTGCGTCGGGACGTCGGCCGGCTCGTCCTTGAGCGCGCCGATCTTGCGCAAGGCCGCGTCCGCGGCGCGCTCGCCGCTTTCCCAGGCGCCGTCGACGGTGCCCCAGAGCGTCTCGTGCGTGGCTTCGCCGGCGAGGAACATGTTGCCGATCGGCTCGGCGAGGATTCTTCGCGAGAACTGACCGCCGGGCGAGGCCGCCGACATCGCACCCATCACGAACGGCGAGGCGTTCCAGCGCGTCACGCTGGCTTTCTGCACGGCTGCGGCGACCTCGCTGCCGAACAGCTTCGTGATCCATTCTCTGGCGAAGGCCGTCATCGCCTTCTCGCCTTGCTGGGTGAGATCACGGCCGAACGAGCCGCCGACATCGATCGAGCACAGCGAGGAGCCGCCGATATTGGCGAACATCAGCGCCGTGCGCGTCGAGTTGCTCTGCTCGATCAGGATGTCGTCGCGCGACAGGCCGAGCGGATTGCCCGGTAGCTGCAGCACGATGTGATCGTAGCTCCCGAGCGTGAGCTTTGATGCGGCATCGAGCGTGCGCTTCGGAATGTCAGGCCCGAACTTGATCGCGCCCGAGGTCAGGACATTAGTCGAGACCGTAATGATGGCCGCGCGGGCGGCGATCCTGCCGGCCTGTGTCTCCACGCTGACGTCGCGATTGCTCCAGACGATCCGGCTCGCCGGTGTCGACAGTGCGACCGGCGCCTGCTCACCCAGTTTGGTGATCAGGGTCCCCAGGCCCTGGCGGCAGGCGATCGCGGCGTTGCGATCCTGTGCACGCGCCTTGTCGATCACAGACAGCTCCTTCAGGTCCTTGCCGGCGAAGCTCGCACCCAACATGAACTCGGCCGCCCCGGCCCAGTCGCCGAGATCCTTCGGCAGCACCGAGGCGCAGGCGGTATCGAGCTTGCCGCGCGCGGCCTCGTCGATGGCGCGGTTGGCCCGGACCAACGCCGCCAGGAACTCCTCGGTCTCGCCGGCCCGTGCGTTGCGGCGGCCGATGCGCATCTTCTGGCCTGAGGGCGCCGGCAGAACGTCGAGCCCGGCACTGCGCGCCAGCCGGATCATCGGATTGGTGTCGGGATTGTGCATCCAGCGCGCGCCGCGATCGAACGGCGTGTCGAAGGTGGTCGTATCCGTGATGCAGCGGCCGCCGATCTGCGACGCAGCCTCCACCACCACGACCTTGCGATTGGCCGCCATGATACGCCGCGCCGCGGCAATTCCCGCCGCGCCCGCGCCGATCACGACAATGTCAGCCTCGCGCGGCAGGGTCGCGGCGGTTGCGCGCAGGACCGGCATCGCGGCAAGGCCCGCCGACGCCGATAGGAAGCTGCGGCGCGTGATTGTCATGTCATGGTTTCCGGAGACTTGCGGCAAACGGGAACAGCTAGCGAACCTTGCCGTATCTGATGTTGCGCGGCAACCATCATGGTGAATCAATCGTGCTTGATGTCACAAATCGATGAACCGAATTGCAACACGTTCCGACCATGGTAGAGAAGAGAAAAAGACGGCCGGAAAAGGCCGTGGGGGAGTTTTGAAATGGGGACGGTCCTGGACTCAGTCGGCAAGCTGATTGCCGCGTACCTCTCGAAGGAGGTGCCGGGCTATGAGCCGTTCACGCCGAGCGACCCGGAGCATCTGCGCGGCGTCATCGAGCCCGGCGACGTGCTGCTGGTCGAGGGCAACAACCGCATCTCTGGCATCATCAAATATCTGACGCAGTCGACCTGGTCCCACGGCGCACTCTATGTCGGCCCGATCGAGGGTGCGGAAGAGCCCGACGGCGAGCCGCACGTGCTGATCGAGGCCAATATCGGCGAAGGCGTCACCTCCGCGCCGCTGTCGAAATATTTTCCCTATCACACCCGCGTCTGCCGCCCGGTCGGGCTGTCCTATGAGGACCGCACCACGGTCTGCCGCTATGCAATCAACCGCATCGGCTTCGGCTACGACACCAAGAACATCGTCGACCTGATGCGCTTTCTGTTTCCGCTGCCGATCCCGCAGCGCTGGCGGCGGCGCATGATCTCGATCGGCTCGGGCGATCCCACCAAGATCATCTGCTCGGCCCTGATCGCGCAAGCGTTCGACGCCGTGCGTTACCCGATCCTGCCCAAGATCACCAAGGCCGGCAGCCGTGCTGCCCGCCGCGAGATCCTGCACATCCGCGATTCCTCGCTCTACATGCCCCGCGACTTCGACATCTCGCCCTATTTCGAAGTCGTCAAACCCACCATCGTGCACGGCTTCGACTACACCGCCTTGCACTGGGCCGACAAGCAGAAGCCGCTCGAGGAGGTAGCCGGCACCTTCGGTGTGTTTCCAGAAACGTTCCGTGCGCCGCCGCTCGTTCCTGAAACGATTGACGAAGAGGCGCCGATTCCGGCTGAAGAAGTGAGCGCGCACCCAGCGGAGACGGTCGATCGCGTCACCGTCTCGGAGCGCTTCCGGCGGCTGAAGAAGCTGGCCATGGACCGCCCAAGGCGGCGCGGTCGGGCGCGCGAACGGGCGGCGTAGCCGTCGCTCCACTATCGTCATTGCGAGCGCAGCGAAGCAATCCAGGTCTCTGCCTGAGCAGTCTGGATTGCTTCGTCGCTACGCTCCTCACAATGACGGCGATCTACCGCTCCGCCCGCCCAATCACCGCCATCAGCTCCGCGATCTTCTCGCGCTGGTCCGCCTTGTCGCCGCTCGCGATCGCATGCTCGACGCAATGGGCGACGTGATCTTTCAGAACCTCTTCCTCGACCCGGCGCAGCGCGGCGCGCACCGCCGAGATCTGCGTGACGATGTCGATGCAATAGCGGTCTTCCTCGACCATTTTCGAGAGGCCGCGAACCTGCCCCTCGATCCGGCCGAGACGTTTTCCGACGGATGCCTTGATGTCCTTGCGCATGCGGACTATATACCCCCCTGGGGTATCACTTGCAAGGCCGGAGCGTGGCAATGAACGACGCCGAACACGAGCACCATCGCAAGCCGGAAACACATTCCGGCTGCGGCTGTTCCAGTAAGGCTGTCCCGGTCGAGAAGCCCGCGGCTGCCTCATGCTGCGGCGCGCACGGCTATCACGCGCATGACCACCGCGCCGCGGCAAAAGTCCGCGATCCCGTCTGCGGCATGACGGTCGATCCCGCGACGTCCAAGCACCGCTTCGATCATCACGGCGCGACCTTCCATTTCTGCTCGGCCGGCTGCCGCAGCAAATTCGCCGCCGACCCCGCAAAATATCTCGCCAAGGACAAGACACCCGAGCCCGAGATGCCCGCAGGCACGATCTACACCTGCCCGATGCATCCGCAGATCCGCCAGGCCGGACCCGGCACCTGCCCGATCTGCGGCATGGCGCTGGAGCCGGAAGTGGCGAGCCTGGAGACCGGTCCCAATCCCGAGCTTGCCGACATGACGCGGCGGTTCTGGATCGGCGGCGCGCTGGCGCTGCCGGCCGTCGTGCTGGAGATGGGCGGCCATCTCGCGGGCCCGCACAATTGGATCGATGCGACGCTGTCGAATCGGATCCAGCTCGTCTTTGCAACGCCAGTGGTGCTGTGGGCCGGCTGGCCGTTCTTCGTCCGCGGCTGGCAGTCGCTGCTGACGCGCAACCTCAACATGTTCACGCTGATCGCGATGGGCACGGGCGTCGCCTATGTCTACAGCCTGATCGGCACCATCACGCCGCAGATTTTCCCGGCCACCTTCCGCGGCCATGAAGGCGCGGTCGCGGTTTATTTCGAGGCCGCGGCGGTCATCACCGTGCTGGTGCTGCTCGGGCAGGTGCTGGAGCTGCGCGCACGCGACGCGACCTCAGGTGCGATCAAGGCGCTGCTGCAGCTCGCTCCGAAGACCGCGCGCCGCGTCGATGCCGACGGTAGCGAGCATGAGGTCGAAATCGACGCCCTTCATGCCGGTGACAGCCTGCGCGTGCGGCCGGGCGAAAAAGTGCCGGTCGACGGCGTCATTCTGGAAGGCCGCTCCTCGCTCGACGAGTCGCTGGTAACAGGCGAATCCATGCCGGTCACCAAGGAGACGGGCGCGAAGGTGATCGCCGGCACGCTCAACCAGTCCGGCAGCTTCATCATGCGCGCCGAGAAGGTCGGGCGTGAGACGCTGCTGTCGCAGATCGTGCAGATGGTCGCGGACGCGCAGCGCTCGCGCGCGCCGATCCAGCGTCTCGCCGACCAGGTCGCGGGCTGGTTCGTGCCGGCGGTGATCGCCGTTGCCGTCATCGCGTTCGCAGCCTGGGCCTGGTTCGGACCGGAGCCGCGGCTGGCCTTCGGCCTCGTCGCCGCCGTCAGCGTGCTGATCATCGCCTGCCCCTGCGCGCTTGGCCTGGCGACTCCGATGTCGATCATGGTCGGCGTCGGCCGCGGCGCGCAGGCAGGCGTGCTGATCAAGAACGCCGAGGCGTTGGAACGGATGGAGAAGATCGACACGCTGGTGGTCGACAAGACCGGCACGCTGACCGAGGGCAAGCCGAAGGTGGTCGCGATCGTGCCGGCGGCCGGCTTTGCGGAAGATGACATCCTCCGCTTGGCCGCCAGCGTGGAGCGCGCCAGCGAGCATCCTCTGGCCGACGCGATCATGCGCGCGGCGAAGGAGAAGCAGCTCGCGCTGGGCCAGGTCGAGCAATTCGATTCGCCGACAGGCAAGGGCGCCACCGGCAAGGTCGACGCCAAAACCATCGTGCTCGGCAATGCCAAATATCTGATGTCGATCGGCATCGACACCAAAACGCTCGATGGCGAGGCCGAACGGCTGCGCGGCGATGGCGCGACCGTGATCAACATGGCCGTCGACGGCCGGCTCGCCGGCCTGTTCGCGATCGCCGATCCGGTCAAGGCTTCCACGCCGGAGGCGCTGAAGGCACTCGCGGCCGAAGGCATCAAGGTCATCATGCTGACCGGCGACAACCGCACGACGGCGGAGGCTGTCGCGCGCAGGCTCGGCATCGCCGATGTCGAGGCCGAGGTGCTGCCGGATCAGAAGAGCGCGGTGGTGACAAAGCTGCAGAAGGCCGGCCGCAGCGTCGCGATGGCTGGCGACGGCGTCAACGACGCGCCAGCGCTGGCCGCAGCCGAAGTCGGCATCGCCATGGGCACCGGCACGGACGTGGCGATGGAGAGCGCCGGCGTCACCTTGCTGAAGGGCGATCTGACCGGCATCGTGCGTGCGCGAAAATTGTCGCAGGCGACGATGAGCAACATCCGGCAAAACCTGTTCTTTGCCTTCATCTACAACGCCGCAGGCATTCCGATCGCGGCCGGAATCCTTTATCCAACGTTCGGCGTGCTGCTGTCGCCGATCATCGCCGCGGCCGCGATGGCGCTGTCCTCGGTCAGCGTCGTTGGAAACGCGCTGCGGCTACGGGCAACGCGGCTGTGAGCGAGCGCCTTCTCTCTCGCACCGTTCACGAAACGCGGTAAGATGCGCGTAGCCTGGACGAAGCGGAGCCGACGAAGGCACGCCAGCACGCGCACCGGCATGAGTAGATTTGCCGCGCAGGCGGTGCGTTCCCCTCTCCCCTTGTGAGAAAGGGTGGCTCGCCGCGAAGCGGCGAGACGGGTGAGGGGTATGTCTCCGCGACTACTTTCCTTCGAGCTTGCGGAGAGAGACCCCTCATCCGGCGCTTCGCGCCACCTTCTCCCGCAAGGGGGAGAAGGGAAGGGCGTTCCGCTTGCGGATTTAAGCCGCCTTCGCCGCGCTCCCACCCGGCAATCCCGCCCGAGCGAGGCCGCCGTAGAGCTGCTCGTTCGGCATCTCCTCGCGCAGGATCCTGCGCACCGTGATCAGCTTCTCCAAATCGATGCCGGTCGCAAAGCCCTTGCTCTCGCACAGGAACACGAGATCCTCGAACACGACATTGCCGGTCGCACCGGGGGCGAAGGGGCAGCCACCGAGGCCGCCGAGCGAGCCGTCGAGGATCCGCGCGCCTTCGTCGAGCGCCGCGGCCGCGTTCGCGATGCCCATGCCGCGGGTATCGTGTAGATGGATGCAGATCGGCTTCGACCCTGCGAGCTTCACCGCGGCGCGCGTCAGCTCCGCCACCTGCTTCGGCCCGGCATAGCCCACGGTGTCGGCGATGCCGACGAAATCGACACCGGCTTCGAGGCATTTGTCGACCAGCCGCAGCACTTCTGCAGGGTCGACCGCCCCGGTGATCGAGCAGCCCAGCGCCATCGAGATCGCCGCGTTGACGAGCGGCTTGTGGCTGGTGGCATCGCGCATCTCGCACAGGCGTTTCAGATTGGCGATGGCGGACTCGCGCGAGCGGTGCGCATTGGCCTGGCTGTGCTCTTCCGTCGCAGAGACCACGGAGGCGATTTCGCCGACGCCGGATTCCAGCGCCTCGTTCACGCCGCGTTCGTTGAGCGCAAGCGCGATGCCATGCGCGCCGGACAATGAAGCGACGGTCGCGACGACATCACGAACATCGACGAATTGCGGAAAAGTCTTCGCCGGCAGGAACGAGCCGACCTCGAAATGCCGCACGCCAGCGGCATATTCCTCGCGCACCCAGCGTTGCTTGGCGTCGGTGGACGGAATTTTCTTCACGAGCTGGAGCCCGTCGCGCAGGCCGACTTCGCGCAGGCTGACGCGTTCTGCGGGGTAAATCTCCTGAATCCGGCTCATCCGCGCCTCCCTGTTGTTTTTGACGTGACATCTTCATTTTCATTGTCGATCTCGGCGCGAACGGCCGCAGTGTCGGCGCCGAGCGGCGCGACCCTCAGGCCTTCGCCGATATGGCTGCCGTTCCATTCGATCGGCAGCGCCGGCACCCGGAACGGCTTGCCGTCGGCGGTGACATTGTTGACGAGCCCGCCCGGCCGCAGCACATGCGGATCGGTGAAGAGATCCTCGGGCCGGTTGATCGGCGAAAAGCAGATGTTGAGCGCATCGAGCCTCTCGGACAGTCTTGCCACGTCCCACTGCCTGATGATCCCGGCCGCGCGCGGAATGATCCGGCCACGCGCCAGGATGCGATCGGTCGTGGTGCGCAAGGCGGGATCATCGAGGAATTCAGTCAGGCCGAACTCGCGGCAAAAGCTCTGCCAATGGCCTTCGGTGACGACGCCGATGAAGATGCGCTCGCCGCCGGCGGTCTCGAAGATGTCATAGATTGGCCAGGCATGCTCGCGCTCCGGCATCGAGCGCGGCTTGTTCCCGGTCATCTCGTATTCGACCATGTGCTGGGCAACCAGAAACAGGCAGTTCTCGAACAGGCCGATGCGGATGTCGGCGCCGTCGCGTTTTCCTCCGCGCTTCTGATAGAGCGCCGCGAGGATCGCGATCACACCGAACATGCCGCCCATGATGTCGTTGGCGGACGAGCCGACGCGCTGGGGCTTTTCGCTGGTGCCGGTCATGGCGGCAAGGCCCGCCATCATCTGCACCACCTCGTCGAGCGCGGGGCGGTGCTCGTAGGGACCGGAGAGGAATCCCTTGTGGCCGGCAATGATCAGACCCGGATGCCGGCGGCGCAATTCGTCCGCGCCAAGCCCCTGCTTACCGAGCTGGCCGTCGCGAAAATTCTCAAGGAACACGTCGGCGGTCGCCAGCAGCCGGTGCATGGTGTCGCGATCCTCAGTCTTCTCGAAATCCAGCACCACGCTGCGCTTGCCGCGGTTGAACAATGGGAAAAAGGCGGTCCCCATGCCCCCCAAGCTCCGGGTCTTGTCGCCCGCAGGCGGCTCGACCTTGATCACGTCGGCTCCGAGCTGCGCCAGGATCATGCCGCAGGTCGGGCCCATGACCATGTGGGTCATCTCGACCACGCGCACGCCTGCAAGCGGCAATCCGTCCGCCGATTCTTCCATCGCCATATGCGCCTGTTCCTTTGCCGCGCTGGTTCCGCTTGTTGTCAAGCGGGTTGGTGGAGCAACGGTCTTGCCGAATTCATCGTGGCTTCGTTGATGCCAGCGGTCAATCCGGCCATAAGCGGTGCCGCCGATCTCCCTTGCCGAAGTGGCCCGGGGTGTCTACCTCTCGCGGGTGATTTCGTGAGAGGAACTCCCATGCTGGATGCCGCCGTCAAGGCGCTGTCACAAATGATCTCGCCGCCGATGCGCTCGATCCTGTGGCGGTCGATCGGCGTCGCACTGGTGCTGATCATCGTGCTGGCGATCGGCTTGCAGCGGCTGCTGAGCTGGTTTGCGACCTATGGCGAGGCGTGGCTGGAAGGCCTGCTCGGTCCGGGTTGGCACTCATCGCTCGAGGTGTTGTCCTGGATCATTTCGATCGCCGCGGGCCTCGGCGTCGTGTTCGGGGCTGTGTTCCTGATGCCCGCGATCACCTCCCTGGTTGCGAGCGTGTTCGTCGACGACGTCGCCGACATCGTCGAGCGCGAGCACTATCCGGCGGAGCGGCCGGGGATCGCGCTGCCGTTCAGCCAGGCGATCTACGAGGGCGTCAAGACCGCGCTGCTGACGATCCTGGTCTATCTGGTCGCATTACCGCTGGTGCTTTTCGCCGGCGCCGGTTTCCTGGTCTTCTTCCTCGCCACGGCCTGGCTGCTCGGCCGCGAATATTTCGAGCTCGCGGCGATGCGGTTTCGCTCGCCGGAGGAAGCCAAGGCGATGCGGCGCGACAACGCCGCCACCATCTTCACCGCGGGCCTGTTCATCGCAGCCTTCGTCTCGATCCCGATCGTCAATCTGGCGACGCCGATCTTCGCCATGGCCTTCATGGTTCACATGCACAAGCGGCTGTCAGGTCCGCGGCCCGAGCTGATCGAGCCGGCGCGGCAGATGCGGTAGGTCAAGCGGACTTGGCGGCGCGCTCGTACGACGCCCCCTCGTAGAGGCGCTCTGCGTCCCGCTTGTCTTGATTTTGCTCTCCGCCGCCGTAAGGTACGCAGCATGATTTTCATGTCCACATTCTTCCCGCTGATCTGAGCGACCAAGTCGTTCCGGCGTATCGCGCCAATCAGATCAAGACGGCTGCGCTGACGCGGTGGCCGAACGGAGAAATGTGCAATGCCCAAAACCGAGCGCATCGGCGTGACCTCTCATCGGGTCCTAAACTTCATCGACGACGGTTTCATCAAGATCGAGAACGCCTTCAGCACGCACCTTGCGGAACAATGCAGGGACGAATTGTGGGCGGATATTGGTCTATCGCCACACGAGCCCGAAAGCTGGACCCAGCCGGTCATTCGGGTGGGATCCAAGACCTCGCCACCATTCATTGAAGCCGCCAACACGCCGATCCTGCACGAAGCCTATGACCAACTCGCGGGTGACCGCCGCTGGATCGCGCCCAATGCGCTCGGAACTTTTCCGGTCCGCTTTCCCTCACCGGAATCCCCTGGTGATGATGGCTGGCATGTGGACATGAGTTTCGGCTTCGATAATCCGGATTTCATGCAGTGGCGCGTCAATGTGAAGAGCAGCGGACGCGCATTGCTAATGCTCTTCCTGTTCTCGGGCGTAGGCCCTGAGGATGCGCCAACGAAGATACGGAAAGGTTCGCACGCCACCATCGCCCGGGAGCTGCTGCCCTATGGCGATGCAGGCGCAACGCTGGAGCAGATCTCTGCCAACGGTTACGCTTCTACGGAAGATTGCGACGTTGAACTGGCAATCGGTGCGGCAGGGACCGTTTATCTCTGCCATCCATTCCTGGTTCACGCCGCGCAACCTCACCGGGGGAAGCGCCCGCGTTTCATGGCACAGCCGCCGCTGCTGCCAACAGGCGAGTTCGACCCGGCGTTGCCACCCTCGCCGGTTCAGATCGCCATCCGTCGGGCTTGTGGTCTGACGTTATAGTCAGAGCCAACCCGGACCGTCGCTCGGCGCGTGGGTCGTCTGGATCCTGAACCTACGTCAGGGGCACTCCGCATCTGCGCAACAGCATCCTGGCGAAGCCGAACGGCGCCGGCGTGAACGGGCCGGGCGGGGCACGGGTGACTAGGGCGACGACGCCGAGCGCCGCCATCGCGACCCAGAAGCACAGCCAGAAGCCGTCGATATAGGCGAGCACATTGGCCTCGCGCTGGACGAGGCCGGCGAGCGTACCGACCGCGCGTGCCTGTGCCGAGCCGGCACCATGGGCCGCAAAATGGTCGGCGAGCTGTTTCAGCATGCGGACCACGTCGACGTCGCCGACACCGAGATTCTGGCCGAGATAGAAGGAATGGATCTGCTCGCGGACGCGCAGCCACGTCCCCATCAACGCGACGCCGATCTCGGCGCCACCGAGCCGCATGATCTGGATATAGGCGGCAAACGAGGTCGCACGGCTCGGATCGGAGTTGGACAGCAGCGTGATGATCAGCGGCAGCAAGGTCAGCGACTGCCCGATCGCCTGGAGCAGCACGATGCCCGCGAAATCCTCGCGCGCCCAATCATGGCTGAGCTGCGTGCCCCAGAGATTGGCGGCGGCGAAACAGGCAAATCCCACGACCACCACCGTGCGCGTATCGAAATGCCGCAGCAGCCAGATCGAGAGCGGCACCAGCACGAACATTGGCAAGGCGCCATAGGTGAGCAGCAGCAAGCCACTCTGCTCCGGCCTGAGCAGGGCGATGGTGGCGAGGAAATTCGGCACCAGCGACGCGTTGGAGAGGCTGGTCAGCGTGTAGAGCAGGATCAGGACCAGCCCCAGGCCGATATTGCGCGAGAACAAGACGTTCACATGCGCCCAGGGCTGCCGCACCAGGGACTCGTTGACGAGGAAGCCCGCGACCAGCACCGCGCCGGCAATGATCAACGCCATCACAGTCCCCGACCCCAGCCAGTCCAGACGGTTGCCCTGGTCGAGCCCGGCATAGATCATCGAGACGCCGGCGCCGAGCAGCAGCATGCCGCCCCAATCGGCGTCGCGCAGCAAAGCGCGATTCACCGGCTCGTTCGGCGTGCCCCAATAGACCATCAGGCCCATCAGCGGCGCGATCAGGACGCTCTGCCAGTACAGCCATTGCCAGCCGAGATGGTCGACATAGAAGCCGACCAGCGAGCTCGATGTATCGAGCGCGAAGCCGACGCGGATCGAATAGATCGAGATCGCCGGAAGCCACCAGCGGATCGGTAAATTGCGGAACACGATCATCAGCGTCGCCGGCACGAAGGTGCCGAGCAGGAGGCCATGCACGACGCTGAGCGCGAGCAATGTCGGATAGTCGTGCACGAACGGGATGATCAGCGAGACCGCGGCATAGACGAGGCTGGGGATACCCAGCACGCGACGCAGGCCGAATACGGTGGCAAGCCAGGCCACCGCGGGCGCGATGAAGATCTGCGAGCCGATGCCCGCCGTGGAGAGCCATGCGCCTTCGTCGAACGAGAGCGAGAACGCGCCGCGCAGGTCCGGCAGGCCAATCGTGGTCAGCCGGCTGTCAAAATTGGCGAGGAACGAGCCGAGCAGCACCGCCGCCACCGCAAACAGCGGCTGCGGGGCGACGCCGCCGCGCGAGAGCGGTCCGCGACTGGAATCGTCATTTTCCGCCATTGCCGGCCTTGGTGTCGATGCTGGTGACGACCGACATGCCCGGCACCAGCCGCGCCAGCAGCGGCTGGTTGTCGTCGAACTGGATGCGCACGGGAATGCGCTGCACGACTTTGGTGAAGTTGCCGGTTGCGTTGTCCGGTGGCAGCAGCGCGACCTGCGCGCCGGTCGCGGGCGCAATGCGCTCGACCCGGCCGCGCAGCTTCTCGCGCGGGAAACTGTCGACGGTGATCTCGACCGGCTGACCCGGTGCGACGTGGGTAAGCTGGGTCTCCTTGTAATTCGCGATCACATAGACCTTCGGCAACGGCACGACGTTGATGAGGTTGGTGCCGATGTTGACGTAGTCGCCGGGCTGGACCTGTCGCTCGCCGACGACGCCATCGAACGGCGCGGATATCTTGGTGTAGCCGAGCTTTAGCTTCGCGCTCGCCAGCGTCGCCTTGGTCGCTTCGAGATCGGCCGCGCGCTGCTTCCTGGTGCCTTGCAGGACTTCGAGCTGATGCTGCTGGGCCGCGATCACGGCGCGGCTCGCGCGCACGTCGGCCTGCGCCTTGGCATAGCCTGCGACCGCCTGTTCGAAGCGCTGCCGCGTACCGGATTCGGTCTGCGACAGCGACTGCTGACGCTCCTGCTCCTGCCGCGCCTCGACCTCCACGGCTTCGGCCGAGAGCCGCGCGGCTTGCGCCTGCGCAATCGTCGCATATTGCAGCTCGATCTGGTTCGCCAGATTGTCGAGCACGGCCTGCGCAGCGGCGACCGCCGCTTCGGCCTGCGCGACTTGCGTCTCATAGTCGGCAGGATCGATCTGGATCAGGAGATCGCCGGCCTTGACGCGCTGGAAGTCGGTGACCCCGACGGTCAGCACTTCGCCGGAGACGCGACTGGCGAGCCGCGTCAGCTCGGCGCGCACATAGGCGTCGTTGGTGGTCTGGACCACCGAATTGCCGACCCATTCGTCGAAGCGCTGCGTTGCAAGCGCGACGAAGCCGAGCGCGACGATCACCGCGAACAGCGGAATCGCGAGCCGGCTCCAGAGCGAACTCGCCGGTGGCTGCGTTGGCTTCGGTGGCGGCGGCGGTGTAGCAGGAGGTGGCGATGGCGAGATTTGTTCCTGCTGACTCACGCTAGACTCCAAACCACTTTCCCGAACGCTATTTTCAGACCGTCTTTTCCGGCCACCGGCAGAGATCGTTGATCAGGCAAACCTCGCAGCGCGGCTTGCGCGCGAGGCAAGTATAGCGGCCATGCAGGATCAGCCAATGATGGGCATGCAGCATGAACTCGGCCGGGATCACCTTTTCGAGACCGAGCTCGACCTCCAGCGGCGTCTTGCCGGGCGCAAGTCCGGTCCGGTTGCCGACGCGGAAGACATGCGTATCGACCGCCATGGTGTGCTCGCCGAAGGCCATGTTGAGCACGACATTGGCGGTCTTGCGCCCGGCGCCGGGCAACGACTCGATCCCGACGCGCGTGCGCGGCACCTCGCCGCCGAACTCGCTGAGCAGCTTCGCCGACAGCGCGATGACGTTTCTGGCCTTGGTGCGATAGAGCCCGATGGTCTTGATGTACTCGCGCAGGCGTTCCTCGCCGAGGTCAAGCATCTTCTGGGGCGTGTCGGCGACCGCAAACAGCGCGCGCGTCGCCTTGTTGACGCCGGCGTCAGTCGCCTGTGCCGACAGCACCACGGCAACCAGCAGCGTGAACGGATTGACGTGCTCGAGCTCCCCCTTTGGCTCCGGGTTAGCCTTGCGGAAACGGCTGAAGGCCTCGCGGACTTCGGGCGGCGTCCAGGGTTTCATGGCTTTGAGAGATTTCTTGCCGGGGGCCTTGGGCTTCGCGGCGGCCACCTTCGCCTTTTTCTTCGGCACGGACGTTTTGCGGGGGGCCGGCGTGCGGGTGATTTTCGCCATGATCGGGATATACTGAGGGACGATGAGCACAGGCAATGAAATTGAGCGCGAACGATCTGCAAGCGAGGCTGAGCCTCAGATCTTTTCCGCGCGCCTGACGCCGCACCGCTCGCTGAACCGCACCGGCTTCCTCGCCGTGATGCTGTTCCTGAGCGCCGTCAGCTTCGTCACCGGCCTCGTCTTCCTGATGATGGGCGCCTGGCCGGTGTTCGGCTTTTTCGGCCTCGACGTGCTGGTGATCTGGTGGGCTTTCAAGGCCAATTTCCGTGCGGCGCGGGCCAGCGAGGAGATCGTGGTCACGCCATCTGAATTGCGCGTGCGGCGCGTCAGCCAGCATGGCCAGGTCGTCGAATGGACCTTCAATCCGCTCTGGGTTCGACTCGACATGGAAATCGACGAGGATTTTGGCATCGAGCACCTCTATCTGATCTCGCGAGGTCACCAGATCCAGATCGCCCGCTTCCTGGGGCCGGACGAAAAGGCAAGTTTCTACAAGGGTTTGGTTGAGGCCTTAAATGCCGCCAGGCGCGGTCCGACCTACAATCCGGTGACCTGATTTGCGGATCGGAAATCGGGTGGTTTCGTACCCCGCCCCCTCCTACATTTCCAGGCATGATGACACTCGCGATACATGACCAGCGCCTGGCCGGGCCGGGCTCCCAGAACGCCGCGATGCGCGACTATGATTCCGTGCGCCGGGCGATCGCCTTCATCTCCGAAAAATGGCGCACGCAGCCGACCATCGAGGCGATGGCGGATGCGGCCGGCGTCACCCCGGACGAGCTGCACCATCTGTTCCGCCGCTGGGCCTCGATCACGCCGAAGGCTTTTATGCAGGCGCTCACGCTCGATCACGCCAAGGGCTTGCTCAGGGATTCGGCGAGTATCCTCGACGCCGCGCTTGACTCCGGTTTGTCGGGTCCGGGCCGGCTGCACGATCTCTTCGTCACCCATGAGGCGATGTCGCCGGGCGAATGGAAGAACGGCGGCGCCGGCCTCACCTTGCGCTACGGCTTCCATCACTCACCGTTCGGCACCGCGATCGTGATCGCGACCGATCGCGGATTGTCGGGACTCGCTTTCGCCGATCCCGGTGAGGAACAGGTGGCGCTTGCCGATATGACGCGGCGATGGCGGAACGCAACTTACGTCGAGGATCACGAAGGTACCGCACCATTGGCGCAGCGCATCTTCGACACAAAACTCTGGCGGCCGGACCAGCCGCTGCGCGTGGTGATGATCGGTACCGATTTCGAGGTGCGGGTGTGGGAGACCTTGCTGAAGATCCCGATGGGCCGCGCGGTGTCCTATTCGGACATCGCCTGCAACATCAACAGCCCGAAAGCGTCACGCGCCGTCGGCGCCGCCGTCGGCAAGAACCCGGTGTCCTTCGTCGTGCCCTGCCACCGCGCGCTCGGCAAGAGCGGCACGCTCACCGGCTACCACTGGGGCATCACTCGCAAGCAGGCGATGCTGGGCTGGGAGGCCGGGCAGCTGGGGCTGCAGTAAGAGTTGCCACGCGTAAACTGCCCCACTTAGTCGTCCTGGCGAAAGCCAGGACGACACCGAGTGCTTGGCGGGACTCAGTCGCGCGCGAACGTCTTTATCCCGCCAGATCCAGCTTCGATGCCACCGTCGAATCCGCATTGAGCCGGTAGATGATCGGCACGCCGGTGGCGAGCTCGCGCTTCAAAATGCCTTCGGGCGAGAGCTTTTCCAGCACCATGATCAGCGCGCGCAGCGAATTGCCGTGAGCCGCGACCAATGTGCGCTTGCCGTTGAGCACGCCGGGCAGGATCTCCTGCACGTAATACGGCAGCGCGCGCGCCAGCGTGTCCTTCAGGCTTTCGCCACCGGGCGGCGGCACGTCGTAGGAGCGGCGCCAGATCAGCACCTGGTCCTCGCCCCATTTCTTGCGGGCGTCATCCTTGTTGAGACCGGAGAGATCGCCATAGTCGCGCTCGTTCAGCGCGAGGTTCTTCGTCGTCGACAGGCCCTTCTGGTCGAGCTCGCCGAGAATGAGATCGAGCGTGTGCTGTGCGCGCGTCAAGACCGAGGTGTATGCAACGTCGAACACGAGACCCTGCGCCTTCAGCTTGCGGCCGGCTTCCGAGGCTTCCTTGACGCCGAGCTCGGTGAGATCAGGATCCTTCCAGCCCGTGAAGAGGTTCTTCAGATTCCATTCGCTCTGGCCGTGCCGCACCAGCACGAGAAGACGTTCGCTCATCGACTGCTTTTCCGTTTCGTTCGTTGTTTAAGCATGATCTTGTCGGAAAACCGCTTCACACTTTTCCGGATCATGCTTCGTTCAGATGTCGGACAGGCCGAGTACGTCGGCCATGGAGTAGTGCCCCGGCTTCTTGCCATGCGCCCAGAGCGCGGCTTTCAGCGCGCCGTGGGCGAACAGCATGCGATCCTCCGCGTGATGCGACAGCGTCAGGCGCTCGAACGCGCCGAGGAAGCTCACGCTGTGATCGCCGGCCGCGGTGCCGCCGCGCAACGACGCAAAGCCGATGTCGCCGGGCTTGCGTGCGCCGGTGATGCCGTCGCGGCCGCGGTCTGCATGCTCGTCGAGCGCGATGCCGCGGCCGCTAGCTGCGGCCTGGCCCAGCATCAGTGCCGTGCCCGAGGGCGCGTCGATCTTCATGCGGTGATGGGTCTCGACGATCTCGATGTCGAAGCTCTCGTCGAGCGCCTTGGCGACTCGCTTGACCACAGCGGCAAGCAGATTGACACCCAGGCTCATATTGCCGGACTGCACCACGACGGCGCGGTTGGTGACGCTCTTGATCACGGCGTTGTCGGAGCCCGACAGGCCGGTCGTTCCGACCACGTGCACGAGGCCGCGCTCGGCGGCGATCGCGACATTGGCGAGGGTCGCCGCGGGCACGGTGAAATCCAGAATGCCGTCGGCGTCCTTCGACATCGCCCAGAGATCGCCGGAGAGTTTGATGCCATTGGCCGGCAGACCTGCCAGCACGCCGGCATCCTTGCCGAGCAGCTCCGAGCCCGGCGCCTCCAGCGCGCCGGCCAGCACCGCGCCTTTGGTCTCGGCAATCGCCCGCGTCAGCGCCCGGCCCATCCGGCCGCCGGCTCCAGCAACGATCAAGCGCATATCGGACATGGTGCGATCCTCTCACGGCCGTTGTAGCGGGGGGATGCAGTTCCGGCAACCGAGGGGGATTAGGGGCAGGTCGCCTGCGGCCATCCTTCGAGACGCCCGCCTGTGGCGGCCCTCAGGATGAGGTCGCGTCTTGCGGCAAGATATCAGACCCTCATGGTGAGGAGCCCGCAAGGCGGGCGTTCCGGACGATGCTCTGCATCGCCGGGCGAACCATGCAGGCCGAGCATTTCGGCAAGAGTAATAAGAGGAGTTCGCGCCTCAGCCGTCTGACGGTTGCGGGCCGTCATAGCCCTCGATGACGATGAGGTCGGCGACGGAGTGCGGCTGGCGCACCTTGATGTTGGCCTGGTATTCCGGCGAGTTGTAGCAGGCGATCGCGGTCTCGTAGTCCGGGAATTCGATCACGACATTGCGGGTGCGGCTGGCGCCTTCGACGGTGGTGAACTTGCCGGCGCGGACGACGAAGCGGCCACCCCATTTCTTGAAGATCGGACCATTGGCGACGGCATAGGGCTTGTAGCCCTCGTCACTGCTCACGTCGACGCGTCCGATCCAGTAGCCTTTTGCCATTGTTCTTCTCCCTGTGTTGGTAGTTAGCCGAGCGCTTGCGCGATCTCGGCCTGGATGGCCTCGGCGATCGCCCTGGAGTCCGTGGCTTCCACCACCGGCCGCCCGACCACGAGATAATCCGCGCCGGCCGCAATCGCGCGGCCCGGCGTCATGATGCGTTTCTGGTCGCCGCTCGCGGCGCCCGCCGGCCGGATGCCGGGGGTGACGAGGCTCATCTGGTGGCCGACGATCTTGCGCAAGGCTCCGACTTCCTCGGGCGACGATACCAGCCCGTCGATGCCGAGCACCTGCGCCTGCTGCGCGCGCGCTTCGACGAGCTCGGAGACGCCGAGCCGGAAGCCTGCCGCGTGCAGATCGTCCTCGTTGTAGGACGTCAGAACAGTGACGGCGAGGATCTTCAGGTTCGAGCTGCCGCGACCTTCGACGGCACCCTTCATGGTCTGCGGATAAGCGTGCACGGTGAGGAAGGTCGCGCCGAGCCTTGTGATGCTGTCGACGCCCTGCGCCACGGTGTTGCCGATGTCGTGCAGCTTGAGATCGAGAAAGACCTTCTTGCCCTGGTCGGCGAGCTTGCCGACCAGCGGCAAGCCGCCGGCATAAGCGAGCCGATAGCCGATCTTGTAGAAGGTGACGCTGTCGCCGAGCCGGTTGACCATAGCTTCCGCGGCATCAACGCTGGGCAGATCGAGCGCGACGATCAGGCGGTCTTTCGGGGCAATCTCGGCTGGCGTCATGTCACCTCACATCATGCGTTGGGAAACGTCGATCAACTGCCGCACCAGTTCCTTCAACGCGGCGATATCGCCCTCGTGCTTCAGCCTGTCCATATCGTCATAGGCCTGGTCGGCAAAGGCGAGCGTCAGCTGGCTGGCAATCACATTGGCGTGGCAGGAGGTCAGGATCAGCCGCAACGCCTGCAGCGCGCGAGCCGCGCCAAGCCGGCTCTGCGAGGCGCCGGCGAGCGCGAAGACGCGGTTGCGGAACACCTCGCCGCGCGGCTCGTGCAGCTCATGCACGCGGCTGACCCAGTCGATCGCGTTCTTCAGCAGCGGCGGCACCGAGGCGTTGTATTCGGGCGAGACGATCAACACGCCATGATGCGCGCCGATCATGCGCTTGAGATTGATCGCGTGCTTCGGCACACCGGATTTGGCCTGCAGGTCGCCGTCATAAATCGGCAGCGGAAAATCGGCGAGCGAGATCCGGGTGACGTCGACACCGGCCTGATCGAATGCATAGGCAGCGACCGCTGCCAGCTTCGCATTTTGCGAGCCGGTGCGCAGGGAGCCGGGAATGATCAGAATTTTCGGTGCGGACATCCGCTTCCATGCGTTCGGCGAAACGAGACCGCCACGCAAACAGGAATGCCGGCGGAATTAGTCCTTGCGATACACCCAGACGCGGGCCGGCGGAAGGTTCATCCAGATCCGTTCGGAGGCCTCTGTGGACACGCCGGGCAGCGATTTCGGAATCGGCGGCACCACCGCATAGGTGAACTGGACGAAGGGCGCACCGGGCGCCAGGGCCGTGAAGGCGTCGCGGATGAGCCGCAGCCGCGTCAGCATCGGTTTTGTGACCAGCGGCAGGCCGGAGACGACCGCGGAGGCCGGCGCGCTCAGCACGTTCCACAGGGTGTCGCGCAGACGATAGGCATCGCCCTGCACCACCTTGGCCTGCGGATAGCGGTCGCGCAGCAGGGCGCAGAAGCCCGGATTGTATTCGACGAGGACGAGACGTTTCTGATCGACGCCGCGCTCGACCAGGGCCGAGGTGATGGCGCCGGTGCCGGGCCCAAGCTCGACCACCGGTGCGTCCGAATTGACGTCGACGTAATGGGCCATGGTCCGGGCCAGCAGCTTGCCCGACGGCATCACCGCACCCATGTGCAGGGGCTTTTCGATCCATGACCGGAGAAAACGCACCTCGTCATCGAGACGGGGCTTCTTCAACGCACGCGCGGACGATGGCAATGGCATGTCGGGACCGGCCGGGACCGCGGGACCGCGGCGTGTCAGAAAATGGTCATAAAGACGTATAGGCCGAAAGCGGCACGGTCAAGACGCGTCAACTCGCCCGATTACCGAAGAAATCCTTGACCTTGGTGAAGAAACCCTCGGATTCCGGCTGGGTGTTGCCGGAGGAGAGTTTGTCGAACTCGGCCAGCAATTCCTGCTGCTTTTTGGTGAGATTTTGCGGGGTCTCGACCACGACCTGAACGTACATGTCGCCCATCTGGCGCGAGCGCAGCACCGGCATGCCTTTTGATGCGATGCGGAATCGACGGCTGGACTGGGTCCCCGCAGGGACCTTCACCTTGGTCTTGCCCTTCTCGATGGTCGGCACCTCGAACTCGCCGCCAAGCGCCGCCGTCACCATCGAGATCGGCACGCGGCAATGCAGATCGGCGCCGTCGCGCTGGAAGAACTGGTGCTGGGCCAGCGACAGGAAGATGTAGAGGTCGCCGGGCGGGCCGCCGCGGACCCCGGCCTCGCCCTCGCCGGCAAGCCTGATCCTGGTGCCGTCCTCGACTCCAGGGGGAATGTTGACCGACAGCGTCCGCTCGCGGGTGACGCGCCCCTGACCCGAGCAGGACGGGCAGGCGTCCTCGATCATCTGGCCGCGGCCCTGGCAGCCCGGACAGGTTCGCTCCAGCGTGAAGAAGCCCTGCGACTGCCGTACGCGTCCGGCGCCGCCGCAGGTCGAGCAGGTCTTCGGCTTGGTACCGGCCTTGGCTCCGATGCCCGAGCAGGCTTCGCAAGTGACCGAGACCGGGATCTCGATCTGCGCGGTCTTGCCGCCAAAAGCTTCCTCGAGCGTGATTTCCATGTTGTAGCGCAGGTCGGCGCCGCGCTCGCGGCCGCCACGGCCCCCGCGCTGTCCGGCCATGCCGAACAAATCTTCGAAAATGTCGGAAAAGGAGGAGGCGAAGCCCGCGCCGAAACCGGCGCCGCCACCGCCGCCCTGCTCGAAGGCGGCATGGCCGTAACGGTCATAGGCGGCGCGCTTGTCCTTGTCTTTCAGGACCTCGTAGGCCTCGTTGATTTCCTTGAACTTGACTTCGCTGGTGTTGTCCCCGGGATTACGGTCGGGGTGAAACTTCATCGCCAGCTTGCGGAACGACGATTTCAGCGCGGAATCGTCGGCATCGCGTTCGACTTCGAGGGTTTCGTAGTAGCAGCGCTTGGTGGACGTGGACATGATGAGCTCGGTCTATCCGATCGCGATTCAAGTCGGAGCGAAGCAACGTCGCCATGCAGCGATATAAGCACCCTTCCGCCTCGCGGCAGAGGATTGCACGGCAGTGTTCAGAATAACGGCTGGGAATTGATCGATCGTAACGGCCCCGATTTTATCAGTGCCGATTTTATCAGTGCCTTGGCTTGTCGAGCCCGACACGATGGCCTCCCCCGCGAGGGAGGAGGCCGTTGGCGTGTGGAGGGTCCAAGCCGTCCGCATCATCACCCTCGCGGGGTTCAGGCGGACTTCTTGTTGGTCTTGTCGTCGTCGACTTCGGTGAATTCCGCGTCGACGACGTCGTCCTTGGCCGCATCCTTCTTGGCGTCGGCCTCGGCCTGCTGCTTGTACATGGCCTCGCCGAGCTTCATCGAAGCCTGGGCCAGCGTTTGGGTCTTGGCCTTGATCGCTTCGGCATCGTCGCCCTTCAGCGCTTCCTTGAGGTCGCTGACGGCATCCTCGATGGCGCGGCGCTCGGTCTCGGCGACCTTCGAACCGTGCTCGGCCAGTGCCTTCTCAGTCGAATGCACCAGTCCATCCGCGTCGTTTTTGGCAGTCACGGCCTCGCGGCGCTTCTTGTCCGCCTCGGCATTGGCCTCGGCGTCCTTGACCATCTTCTCGATGTCGGCTTCCGACAGACCGCCGGAGGCCTGGATGCGGATCTGCTGCTCCTTGGACGTGGCCTTGTCCTTGGCCGAGACGTTGACGATACCGTTGGCGTCGATGTCGAAGGTCACCTCGATCTGCGGCATGCCGCGCGGGGCCGGCGGAATGCCCATCAGGTCGAACTGGCCGAGCATCTTGTTGTCGGCCGCCATTTCACGCTCGCCCTGGAAGACGCGGATGGTGACCGCGTTCTGGCTGTCCTCGGCGGTCGAGAACACCTGGCTCTTCTTGGTCGGGATCGTGGTGTTGCGGTCGATGATGCGGGTGAACACGCCGCCCAGAGTCTCGATGCCCAGCGACAGCGGGGTCACGTCGAGCAGCAGCACGTCCTTGACGTCGCCCTGAAGCACGCCGGCCTGGATCGCGGCGCCGATCGCCACGACTTCGTCTGGGTTGACGCCCTTGTGCGGCTCCTTGCCGAACAGCTGCTTCACGACTTCCTGGACCTTCGGCATGCGCGACATGCCGCCGACCAGCACCACTTCGCCGATCTCGGCGGCGGTGAGGCCGGCATCCTTCAGCGCCTTGCGGCAGGGCTCGACGGTCTTCTGAACGAGGTCATCGACCAGCGCCTCGAACTTGGCGCGGGTGAGCTTCATCGTCAGATGCTTCGGGCCGGTCTGGTCCGCGGTGATGAAGGGCAGGTTGATCTCGGTCTGCGTCGTCGACGACAGCTCGATCTTGGCCTTTTCGGCGGCTTCCTTTAGGCGCTGCAACGCGAGCTTGTCGTTGCGCAGGTTGATGCCCTGCTCCTTCTGGAATTCGTCGGCGAGATAGCCGACCAGGCGCATGTCGAAGTCTTCGCCGCCGAGGAAGGTGTCGCCGTTGGTCGACTTCACCTCGAACACGCCGTCGCCGATTTCGAGAATCGAGATATCGAACGTGCCGCCGCCGAGATCGTACACGGCGATCGTGCCGGCCTTGGTCTTGTCGAGGCCGTAGGCGAGCGCGGCCGCGGTCGGCTCGTTGATGATGCGCAGCACTTCAAGGCCCGCGATCTTGCCGGCGTCCTTGGTCGCCTGGCGCTGGGCGTCGTTGAAGTAGGCGGGCACGGTGATGACGGCCTGGTCGACCTTCTGGCCGAGATGGGCTTCCGCGGTCTCCTTCATCTTCTGCAGGATGAACGCCGAGACCTGCGAGGGCGAGTAGGTCTGGCCGTCGGCCTCGACCCAGGCGTCGCCGTTGGAAGCCTTCACGATCTTGTACGGAACGAGCTTCTTGTCCTTCTCGACCATCGGGTCGTCGTAGCGGCGGCCGATCAGGCGCTTCACTGCGAAGAACGTGCGCTCGGGATTGGTGACGGCCTGGCGCTTGGCCGGCTGGCCGACGAGGCGCTCACCGTCGTCCGTCACGGCGACGATCGAAGGCGTCGTGCGCATGCCTTCGGAATTCTCGATGACTTTGGCGTTCTTGCCATCCATTACGGCGACGCACGAATTCGTGGTGCCGAGGTCGATCCCGATGACCTTTCCCATGGTCCTGTATCCTTGTTTTTGCGGCAGGCTGGCTGGGCCCAGAAGGCACCCGAACCGAAACCCCCTAAGATCAAACATTCGCGATATTGCGATGGTTGGGGGTCATATAGGAGGGGGGGAGGTGCCTGCAAGGACCGAACGCAAGTTTCGGCCGTGAAAACATTGGGTTTTGGAAGAACATATCCGGGCTGCACCGCCCTTGCGGGTGAGGAATTATTAACAGGTCCGCGATTGGCCGGCATCCGCTACCGCATCCCGCCCCGCCCTGTTGCGGCCAGACCAAAACCGTTAAAAGGCGGGCAGCCGGCCGGGCTCGTCCTCGGGCTGCCTCGCGCGACAAAGCGGCCGGCTGGCCACCATCGAACGGCCTCAATGTGAACCAATCAGAGTGCCCATGAAGCTGATCCGCCCCCTCGCCGCGCTCGCCCTCCTCGTCGCCTCTACGCTTCCGGCTCTGGCCGCCGACGCCGTTTTCCCACCCGGCTTGCGCCTCGGCATGGTGCCATTGGTCGGCCTCAGCACGGCCAAGACCTTTCCCGGCTTCGAGAGCGAGGACGGCAACGTCAAGGTGCTGATCACGGAGCTGCCGCCGGCCGCCTATGGCGAGGTCGTGAGCGCCTTCAACTCCAACCCGGCCGGCACCAACGGCGTCAAGCAGGACAAGATCGAGACGCCCGCGGGCGTGGCCTATTTCACCACGGAGAGCGGCAAGGCGGGCGAGACGCCAGTGCGGCGCTATTCGATGATCGTGCCGGGCGCCGGCTTCTCCGGCTACGTCGCGGTGCAGATTCCGGAGAATGCGATCAAGATCTACACCGACGAGGCGGTGCGGCAGATGTTCGCGAGCGTCGTCACCCGGAAGCAGGTCTCGGCCGAAGAGCAGATCGCACTGATGCCGTTCAAGATCACCGATCTCGCCGACTTCAAGGACGTCCGCACGCTGGCGCCGGGCTCGAGTATCATCCTGGCCGACGGCGACGAGAGCTCCGGCTATGAATCGAAGCCGTTTATCATCCTCGGCGTGATTGGCGCCACACCGCAAGCCGCCGACGACCGCGCCCGCTTCGCCCAAGAGGCGGCGCTCCAGATTCCCGGCGTGCGCGAGTCGCGCGTCACCATGTCCGAGCCGATCCGCATCAGCGGCCAGCAGGGTTTCGAGACCCGGATCGACGGCGTCAGCGGCAAGGACAAGACGCCGGTGACCGTGGTGCAGTGGATCCGCTTCAGCAGCGGCGGCGCCTCGCTGCGCATCATCGCCAGCGCCCCGCGCGAGCAATGGCCGGCCGCCTTCACCCGCTTCCGCGCGGTCCGCGACGGCATCCAGCCGAAGGGCTAGCAGCATCCGCAAGCGGGAGAGGTGCACCGAACCCGCGGCTCAAGCACCAAAGCCGGCTGCATTTTCGGGCTTCTGTTCGTATACGAACGGAACTAGGCTCCCCCTCCGTTGAGTTCATCCTGGAGGGAGGCGAATGATGCTGGATCGGCGACAAGTCTTGGCGGCGCTCGGGACGAGCGCGCTCGTGGCGCTCGCGCCAACCGCAATTCTGGCAGCGGCATCGATCAAGCCGGACGATGCATCCGCGCTGCTCGTGATCGACGTGCAGAATTGCTTCCTGCCCGGCGGCAGCCTCGCCGTGAAGGAAGGCGAGCAGGTGGTGCCCGTCATCAACAAGATCTCGAAAGCATTTTCGAACGTGGTGATGACGCAGGACTGGCACACGCAAGGCCATATTTCCTTCGCGTCAGTCCACGCCGGCAAGAAGCCGTTCGAGACCGTCGATCTTCCCTACGGCAAGCAGGTGCTGTGGCCCGACCATTGCGTGCAGGGCACCGACGGCGCCGCGCTGTCGAAAGACCTTGCGATCCCGCACGCCGAGCTCATCATCCGCAAGGGTTTTCACAAGGACGTCGACAGCTATTCGGCCTTCCTCGAAGCCGACGGCAAGACCTCGACCGGTCTCGCCGGCTATCTGAAGGCGCGCAAGATCAAGCGCGTCTTCGTCGCGGGGCTGGCGACGGATTTCTGCGTCGCCTGGACCGCGCTCGACGCGCGCAAGGCGGGCTTCGAGGTCTATGTGGTGGAAGACGCCTGCCGCGGCATCGACAATCAGGGTTCGCTGGCAAAAGCCTGGGCCGACATGGCAAAGGCCGGCGTGAAGCGGATTCAGTCCGCGGATATCGCGGCGAGCGCGTAGGCCCGGTCAAAAAACGGCAAGACCCTCAGCCTGAGGAGCGCGCTTCTTCGCGCGCGTCTCGAAGGATGAAGGCCGCGCTGCAGCAGCGCGGCCTGCATGGTTCGAGACGGCGCTGACGCGCCTCCTCGCCATGAGGATCGACTTAGTTGGCCGCGCCGTTCGGCTCGTTGCTGTTGGCAGCGGGCGCAGCCTTGGCGCCGCCCTTGGCGACACCGACCAAGGCGGGACGCAGCACGCGCTCGCCGATGGTGTAGCCGGCCTGCATGACCTGCACGACCGTGCCTGCGGGCACCGACGCATCGGGCACCTCGAACATCGCCTGCTGGAAGTTCGGGTCGAACTTCTGGCCCGAGGGGTCGAACTTCTTCACGCCGTGTTTTTCCAGCGCGCTGAGCAGCGAGCGCTCAGTCAGCTCGACGCCCTCGATCAGCGAGGCGAGGCCTGCATCGGCCGCCGCACGGGCTTCGGCCGGAACGGCATCGAGCGCGCGCTGCAGGTTGTCGGCGATGTCGAGCACGTCGCGGGCAAAGCCGGTGATGCCGTAGAGGCGGGCATCCGCGACCTCCTTGGTGGTCCGCTTGCGCAAATTCTCCATTTCGGCCAGCGTCCGCAGCATGCGGTCGCGCGCCTCGGCGACTTCCTTCTGCAGAAGCTCGACGGAGCCGGGCTCGGGATCGTCGGGCATGATGTAGGGTTTTGACACCACGGGCTCGCCGGCCGCAGCACTCGTGTCTTCGGGTTGCCGGTCTCGATCGGTCATCGGCTCTCTTTTCGCATTCGTCTCAGGGGGTTTCTGGCCCGGATATCGTGCTTCGGGCGGCGAAAATCAAGCGCCCGTGATCGGCCCGGCCGCCGGTCAGCCCCCCAAGAGCCGGCTGACGATGCGGGCAGCGTAGTCCACGGTGGGGATCACGCGGGCATAATTCAGCCGCGTCGGCCCGATCACGCCCAAAACGCCGACGATATGGCCGGCGGCGTCCCGATAGGGCGAGATGATGGTGGACGAACCCGACAGCGAGAACAGCTTGTTCTCACTGCCGATGAAGATCCGCACGCCTTCCGCGGTTTCGGCCCGGCCGAGCAGGTCGATCACGCCGCGCTTGGTCTCGAGATCGTCGAACAGCAGGCGAACGCGCTCGAGATCCTCCAGCGCATGCAAATCCTCGAGCAGATTGGCGTGGCCGCGGACGATGAGCTGACGATCCTCGTTCTCGCCGCCGGACCAGCTGGCGATGCCGGCCGAGATCACCTTGTGCGTCAGCTGATCGAGCTCGGTGCGCGCCTCTCCGAGCGCGGTCTCGAGCTCCAGCCGCGCCTCGGCCAGGGTCCGGCCCCGAATGCGGGCATTGAGGAAGTTGCCGGCTTCGGTCAACGCCGAGGATGGAACTCCCGGCGGCAGCGTCAACACGCGATTTTCGACCTGCCCGTCCTCGCCGACCAGGATCACCAATGCCTTTTCCGGTTCCAAGCGGACGAATTCGATATGTTTCAGCCGCGCATTGGATTTCGGCGTCAGCACGACGGCGGCGGCGCGGGTCAGGCCGGAGAGCCGCGTCAATGCCTCCTCGAGCGCAGCCTCCACCGATTGCGCGTGGCCGACGGAGGTCAACTGGCTCTGGATCGCCTGCCGTTCACTGTCATTGAGGTCGCCGACCTGCATCAGGGCATCGACGAAGAACCGCAGGCCAAGTTCCGTCGGCAATCGGCCGGCGGAGGTGTGCGGGGCGTAGATTAGGCCAAGCTGTTCCAGATCGGCCATGACGTTGCGGACCGAGGCCGGCGAAAGCGGCATGGCAATCAGGCGCGAAATATTGCGCGAGCCCACCGGCTCCCCGGTCGCGAGATAGCTTTCGACGATTTGACGAAAGATGTCGCGGGAACGCTCGTTGAGCTGGGCGAGGCCCGCGCGCGGCGCGATCAGATGGATCGGATCGTGATGGGCCACAGACGGTAACTCCTCTAAGACACAGGTAATTTGTCTATCCCGGATGCTTCTGACAAGCGTGGCGTTGGCGGATTGGAAATCGGGGGTGAAGAAGGCCTCGATCTTCCCCCTTGCCGCCCACCCTCACCCCCCCTACAAGCACCGCCAACAGCACTTTTTTGAGAGTTTTGGAGGATTTCCCATGCGGCCAAGCCGCCGTGCGCCCGACGAATTGCGCCCCGTGACGCTGGAGCGCGGCGTGGTCAAATATGCGGAAGGCTCGTGCCTGGTGAAATTCGGCGACACCCACGTGCTGGTCACCGCCACGCTGGAAGACCGCCTGCCGCCATGGCTGAAGGGCCAGGGCCGCGGCTGGGTCACCGCCGAATACGGCATGCTGCCGCGCGCGACCTCGGAACGCACCCGCCGCGAGGCCTCCGCCGGAAAGCAGAGCGGCCGCACCGTCGAAATCCAGCGCCTGATCGGCCGCTCGCTTCGCACCATCATCAATCTCGAAGCGCTCGGTGAGCGCCAGATCACGGTCGATTGCGACGTGCTCCAGGCCGACGGCGGCACCCGCACCGCCTCGATCACCGGTGCCTGGGTCGCGCTCGCCGATTGCGTCAGCTGGATGAAGGCGCGCAACATGGTCAAGGCCAATGTGTTGCGCGACAACGTCGCCGCGATCTCCTGCGGCATCTACAAGGGCACGCCCGTGCTCGACCTCGACTATGCCGAGGACTCCGAAGCCGACACCGACGCCAATTTCGTCATGACCGGCGATGGCCGCATCATCGAGGTCCAGGGCACCGCGGAACGCGAGCCATTCACGGAAGCCGAGTTCCTGGCGTTGATGGCGCTGGCGCGCAAGGGCGTCGCGCGTCTCGTGGACTTGCAGAAACTGGCGGTAGCGTAGTCAATAGCCCGATGCACCGCCGAATCACCGGAAAGCTGGTTATCGCGACCCATAATCCCGGCAAGCTCGCCGAGATGAAGGAGCTACTCGCGCCTTACGGCATCGAAGCAGTGTCGGCCGGCGAGCTCGGCCTTCCCGAGCCGGAAGAAACCGGAAACGATTTCCGCAGCAATGCCGCGATCAAGGCGATCGCGGCGGCGCAGGCAACGAAGCTGCCGTCTTTCGCCGATGATTCCGGCATCGTGGTCGACGCGCTCGACGGCGCGCCCGGCATCTACTCGGCGCGCTGGGCCGGCCCGAACAAGGATTTTGCCGCAGCGATGGCGCAGATCGAGCGTCTGTTGCAGGAGCGCGGCGCGACCACGCCGGCCAAACGCAAGGCGCACTTCGTTTCCGCGCTCTGCGTTGCATGGCCCGACGATCATCTCGAAGAGGTCGAGGGGCGCGTCGACGGCACGCTGGTGTGGCCGCCGCGCGGCACCGCCGGCTTCGGCTACGACCCGATGTTTTTGCCCGACGGCCATAGCCGCACCTTCGGCGAGATGGAGAGCATCGAGAAGCACGGCCTGCCGCCGCTCGGTCTCGGCCTGTCGCATCGTGCCCGCGCCTTCGTGAAACTGGCGGAGATCTGCCTTGAGCCGCGCTAAGGAAGCCTTCGGCGTCTACGTGCACTGGCCGTTCTGCCTGTCGAAGTGCCCCTATTGCGACTTCAACAGCCACGTTCGCCACGCCCCGATCGACGAGCCGCGGTTTGCGTCAGCATTCGCGCGCGAAATCGCTGCGACCGCCGAGCGCGCGCCCGGACGCGAAGTCACCTCGATCTTTCTCGGCGGCGGTACGCCCTCGCTCATGCAGCCTGCAACCGTCGGCGCTGTGCTCGACGCCATCGGCAAGCACTGGACCGTGGCGAAAGACGTCGAAGTCACGCTGGAGGCAAACCCGACCAGCGTCGAGGCTACGCGCTTCGCCGGCTATCGCGCCGCCGGCGTCAACCGCGTCTCGCTCGGCGTGCAGGCGCTCGACGATGCCTCGCTGAAAGCGCTCGGCCGCATGCACAGCGCGCGCGAGGCCCTCGATGCCGTCGCTATCGCGCGCCGCTCGTTCGATCGCTATTCGTTCGACCTGATCTACGCCCGTCCCGACCAGACGCCGGCGATGTGGGCCGATGAATTGCGTCTCGCGATCGGCGAGGCGGCCGAGCATCTGTCGCTCTATCAATTGACGATCGAAGAAGGCACGCCGTTCTTCGGCCTACATCAAGCCGGCAAGCTGAAGACGCCGGATGAAGCGGTCGCACGCGCGCTCTACGACGTCACGCAGGAGACCTGCGACAGGCTCGGCCTGCCCGCCTACGAGATTTCAAATCACGCGCGGCGCGGCGCCGAGTGCCGGCACAATCTGGTCTACTGGCGCGGCGAAGAATATGCCGGCATCGGCCCCGGCGCCCATGGCCGCCTCGACATCGACGGTATCAGGCACGCGACCGCCACCGAGAAGCGCCCCGAAGCCTGGCTGATGCGGGTCGAGACCAACGGCCACGGCGTCGTCACCGACGATCTCCTCAACAGCGAAGAGCGCGCCGACGAATTCCTGCTTATGGGATTGCGCCTCGCCGAGGGCATCGACCCCGAGCGTTACAAAGCGCTCTCCGGCCGCTCACTCGATCCCAAGCGCATCACGCTGCTGAGCGAAGAAGGTGCAATCACGGTGGATGCAACGGGACGGCTGCGCGTGACGAGCAGCGGTTTTCCGGTGCTGGACGCGGTGGTCGCGGATCTCGCGGCGTAAAGTCTCTCCATCGTCGTCCTGGCGAAAGCCAGGACGACGTCGAGGAAACAGCTACGCCCCAAAGCTCTTCGGCGAGCCCGCGACCGCAACGCCGCCGCCGGTCGTGACCTTCATCACCGCCAAGCCCCGCTCATTGGTGCCGTCGGCGCGAAAGCGGAACAGGCCGTCGATGCCGGCAAAGCCGGAGGGATTGGTGAGCACGTCCGACGAAAAGCGCGTCGTGCCCTGCGTACGCGCCAGCGCGGCCACCAGGGCGACCGCATCATAGGCAAGCGTGGCGGTGCGCACGGGCTCGGCGCCATATTTGGTGCGATAGCGGCCGGAGAAGGCGCGGAAGCCGGCCGGGTCCGGCGCGGCGTAGAGGCCGCCTTGCAAGTTGGAGCTGGCATAGACGCGCGGACTGTCCCACAGGCCGGTGCCGAGCAGCTGGATATTGCGCAGATTCGCACCCGCCGCGCTCATCGCATCGGCGACCGAGACGACGGCGTCGCCATCATCGGCGATGAACAGCGCATCGGCGCTGCCGAGCTGCTGCGCCACGGTCCGGGCCGGCGTGGCGCGATCGGCGCCGTATTTCTCGAACGCGACGATGCGCCCTCCGCGGCGCGGCACCGCCGCCTTCACCGCGGCCTCGACCACATTGCCATAGGCATTGTCGGGCACGAGCACGGCGACGGAGCGCTTCCCGATGCTGGCGGAATATTCGACGATGCGGTTGACGTCGGACTCCGGCAGGAAGCTCAGCAGATAGACACCGCGGCCGGCGATGCTGGAATCGGTCGAGAACGCCATCACCGGGATGCCGCGCGTGCGCGCGATCTGCGCCACCGCAGGCACCGACTGCGCGAATAGCGGCCCCAGGATGATCTCGGCGCCCTCATCGACCGCCTGCTGCGCACTGGCCTGCGCGCCCTGCGGGCTACCATTGTCGTCCTTGATCAGGAGCTGGATGTTGGGATTCTGGAACTCGGCCAGCGCCATCTCGGCGGCGTTGCGCATCGACTGCGCGGCAAGGCCGGCATTGCCTGATGCCGACAGCGGCAGGATCACGGCAACCTTCACCCCGCCGGTGCCGGCGGTCGTCGCCTGTTGCGGCGGGCCGGCCGGCTGGGCCGGAGGCGGGGAGGAACTGCTGAACGGATTGGAGAACTGGCTCAGGCTCTGCTGCACGCCGGCGCAGGCCGACAGCAGCGGCGCGCCGAGCAACAGACCGAGCGCGCTTCGCCGCGTCGCCCCTGACATCAGGGGCCCCTGAACGGGAGACTCCTCCGAAAAGGAGGATCTGGGATCACGTGGGCCCGTCATGACAGTTTCTCTTCCGACCGACCGTCGCCAGCCGGTCACGACATTCTTTCCACGACACCGGCCATGGATTCAGGCATATTGTCGGCAAATAGTTAACTCAAACAAAAGGATAATGCCCGCTTAACGCGGCTTCCTTTCAAGTTCTGGCTAGCTGTCCGCCGTCCGTCACCCAGCATCAAGGCGGCGTTTCCGCCGCGAATATGGCGCTGACGCTTCATTCCCTGGGGAATGTGATGCCGAATGGATCACATTCCAGTCCTGCCTCGCCCCTTGCCTCGCCCAGGCACGATCTTTTTCCGGGGACCGGTTCCCAGCCCCGGGGATCATACCTAAGTTCGTCTGATTATGCGCGCAAAGCCGTCCCCGACAAACACACCTGAGACGACGGAGGCCGCCTCGCGCGGTTTCTCCGTCGACGCCCATCGGCTTGTCGCGCCGAAGGCCGCGCCTGGCCTGCACCTGGTGGCGACCCCCATCGGCAATCTCGGTGACATCACGCTGCGGGCGCTGCAGACCCTCGCCGGGGTCGACGTCATCGCCTGCGAGGACACCCGCATCACGCGGCGTCTGACCGAGCGCTACAACATCTCTGCGCAGCTCAAGCAGTATCACGAGCACAACGCTGAAGCGGCCCGTCCGAAGATCCTGGAGCGGCTTTCGCAGGGCGGCTCGATCGCGCTGGTGTCGGATGCCGGCACGCCGTTGATCTCGGACCCCGGCTACAAGCTGGTGCGCGAGGTCTGCGCCGCCGGCCACGCGGTCTACGCGCTGCCCGGCCCGTCCTCGGTGCTGGCGGCGCTATCGGTCGCAGCGCTGCCGACCGACCGCTTCTTCTTCGAAGGCTTTCTGCCTTCGAAATCCGCCGCGCGAAAGTCGCGCGTGGCCGAGCTTGCGCGCATCGATGCGACGCTGGTGATGTTCGATTCCGGCAACCGCGTGCAGGACACGCTCGCCGAGCTCGCCGAGATCATGGGGACCCGGGAAGCCGCGATTTGCCGCGAGCTGACCAAACTGCACGAGCAGATTTCGCGCGCGACGCTGCGTGAGCTGGCGCGCGATGCCGACACGCTGGAGACGCGCGGCGAATTCGTGCTGGTGATCGCTCCGCCTGCGGCGGATGCCGAGATGCTGACATCGGATGCGCTCGACGACGTCCTGCGTGAGCAGCTTGCCGCGAACAGCGTCAAGGATGCGGTGGCGCATGCGGTCGCCCTCTCGGGCCGGCCGCGCCGCGAGGTCTATGCCCGCGCGCTTGAGCTTGCCAAAGATCTGCGGGGCGGCGATGGCGAAGACTGACGTCCCGTCGGAACCGAAAATCGCCTCGCCCGAGCGCGTCGCCGCGTTCCACACCGGCATCTCTGCGGAAAGCCGCGCTGCGGCTTATCTCATGGCCAAGGGCTACCGCATCCTCGCCAAACGTTACCGCACGCCGCATGGCGAGATCGACATCGTGGCGCGCCGCCGCAATTTGATCGCCTTCGTCGAGGTCAAGGCGCGCGCGACGCTGGACGACGCCGCCTTCGCCGTGACGCCGCGCCAGCAGCAGCGCATCATCGATGCCGCGCAAGGCTGGCTCGTCGCGCATCCCGAGCATGCGGAATTTGAAATGCGATTCGATGCCATGCTGATTGCGCCGAAACGACTTCCACGCCATGTGTTGGCGGCATTCGACGCCTCGACCTGAAAGGCAGACCATGAAACTGAACGTCGCCGTCCAGATGGACCCCATCGCCCGCATCAACATCAAGGGCGATTCCACCTTTGCGCTGCTCCTGGAGGCGCAGAAGCGCGGCCACGGCCTGTCCTATTACACGCCCGACAAGCTCTCGATGGTCGGCGAGGAAATCGTCGCTCCGGTTCAGCTGCTCACCGTGCGCGACGAGCCCGGCAATCATTTCACCCTGGGCGAACCCAGGCGCGAGGCGCTCAACAGCTTCGACGTGGTGTTGCTGCGCCAGGATCCGCCGTTCGACCTCGCCTACATCACCTCGACGCACCTTCTCGAACGCATCCATCCGAAGACACTCGTCGTCAATGACCCCGCATCGGTGCGCAACGCGCCGGAAAAGCTGTTCGTGATGAACTTCCCGCAGCTGATGCCGCCGACGCTGATCTCGCGCGATCTCGACGAGATCAACGCCTTTCGCGACAGGCATGGCGCCGTCGTCATGAAGCCGCTGCACGGCCATGGCGGCGCTGCGGTGTTCCGCGTGATGCCGCAGGACATGAATTTCGGCTCGCTGTTCGACATGTTCTCGGTGACATTCAAGGAAGCCTGGGTGATCCAGCAGTTCATCCCCGAGGTGAAGCACGGCGACAAGCGCATCATCCTGATCAACGGCGAGTTCGCGGGCGCGGTGAATCGTGTCCCGGCCGCCGACGACCTCCGCTCCAACATGGTGCGCGGCGGCGCTGCGCAGGAGACCGAGCTCACGCCGCGCGAGCGCGAGATCTGCGCTACCGTCGGCCCGGCGCTGCGCGAGCGCGGGCTGTTGTTCGTCGGCATCGACGTCATCAACGGCAACCTCACCGAGATCAACGTGACCTCGCCGACCGGCATCCGCGCCATCGCGCGGCTCGGCGGACCGGACGTTGCCGCAAAGCTCTGGGACGTGATCGAGCAAAAGCGCGCGAAGTAGCCGCCGGCCCGTAGCCCGGATGGAGCGCAGCGAAATCCGGGATGCCACATCATGTTCAGCGGCCCCGGATTGCGCTTCGCTCCATCCAGGCTACGTAATGCATGCGCGGCATCACCCCACACACCACTAACCACCCATTCACCATGACGCCGCGCGCATCATTCGAACGCAGTGGCCGCACTGCGTGAAACTACGGGGCCGGTGGCCGACCGGCTAACGCGACGTTCACCATCTGCCGAAAGACCACAGCGCGGCCGTCGATCACATTCGGCCTCGCAACACCGCTTATACTTTTGCTGCCTACTCATCGATGTCGGGGAGCCCGCCAGGTGCGGTTCGAGTGCCCCGCGTAGAGTAGAAGCGTATGAACACCGCACGCATTGTCGTTCTCGTCATCGCACTGGGCGCCGGCGGCGTCGCTGCGTATCTGGCGAGCGGCTATGACAACAAGCCCGCGCCCGTTCTCCCCGTCGCCGAGAAGCTGCCGACGGTCGAGGTCCTGGTCGCCAAGAACGACATCCAGCTCGGTCAAGCCGTGAAGCCCGAGGACCTGCAATGGCAGCTCTGGCCGGCGGCGACCGCGAGCAGCGCCTTCATCCGCCGCGACAACAGGCCCGAGGCGCAGATCCAGATTGCAGGCTCGATCGCACGCGTGCCGTTGATGCAGGGCGAGCCAATCCGCGAGCAGAAGCTGGTCAGGGCCGACGGCTCCGGCTTCATGGCCGCGATCCTGCCGTCGGGCATGCGCGCCGTCTCCACCGAGATTTCAGCCGAGACTGCCGCCGGCGGCTTCATCCTGCCGAATGACCGCGTCGACATCATGCTGACCCGCCGCCTGAAGAATCCTGACGGGGCCGCCGGTAACGACCTCATCCTATCCGAAGCGATCCTGACCAATATCCGCGTGCTCGCGATCGACCAGGCGCCGAAGGAAAAGGACGGCCAGAACGCCGTCGTCGGCAGGACCGTCACGCTCGAGCTTAAACCCGACCAGGTCGCCGCGCTATCGGCAGCGCGCCAGGGCGGCACGCTGACACTCGCGCTGCGCAGCATCGTCGATGCCAACTCGGTCGACAGCACGCCCGAGGACCAGGCGAGCAAGCGGTCCGGCGGGGTCAACGTGATCCGCTACGGCGTACAGGCGCGGCAACTGACGTCACAGAAGTGATGGGGACATGATGAACTACGGGGATGATCGGACGGGCATGCGCATTCGGGGGAATCGCGCGCGCTCGTTCTGGACGGGGACGATGCTGACCCTGGGGCTCCTCGCAGCCCCCGATGTCGTCAGCGCCGCAGATGCGCCGGTCGGCGACCAGGCGCCGATGCAGGCAGCCGATCTCGATGTTTCGCCGGTCGGGACGATCGCGCCGGCGAAGACGCGCTTCCTGTCGCTCGGCGTCGGCAAGTCCGCCGTCATCGACCTGCCGCGCGACGTCAAGGACGTGCTGGTCGCCGATCCCAAGATCGCCAATGCCGTGATCCGCTCGGCCCAACGCGCCTATATCATCGGCGGACAGGTCGGCCAGACCAACGTCGTGTTCTTCGCCGCAGACGGCCAGCAGGTCGCCGCCTACGATATCGCGGTGAAGCGCGATCTCAACGGCATGCGCACGGCGCTGCGCCAGTCGCTGCCGGGCGTGCAGATCGAAGGCGTCGGCGACAGCGTGATGCTGACAGGCTCGGTATCGAGCCCGGTCGAGGCCCAGCAGGCCGGCGACGTCGCCGCGAAACTGGTCGGCGGCTCCGACAAGGTGGTCAATAACATCATCGTGCGCGGCCGCGACCAGGTGATGCTCAAGGTCGTCGTCGGCGAAGTGCGCCGCGATATCGTCAAGCAGTTGGGCGTCGATCTCAGCGCCAGTCTGAACGCCGGCACCGCGGTGGTGAACTTCAACAATTCCAACCCGTTCTCGGTCAGCGGCGGACCGATCGTCAGCAACAACGGATTAGGTGTCGCCGGTCTCACCAAAGGCTTCGCGACCGTCAGCGCCACGATGCGCGCGATGGAAAGTGCCGGTGTCATGCGCACGCTCGCCGAGCCGAGCCTGACCGCGATCTCCGGCGAATCCGCCACCTTCATCGCCGGCGGCGAATTCCCCATTCCCTCGGGCTATGCCTGCGATCCCGTCACCCACGTTTGCACCACCCAGATCACCTACAAGAAGTTCGGCATCTCCCTGAACTTCACCCCGGTCGTGCTGAGCGAGGGACGGATCAGCCTGCGGGTGATGACCGAGGTGTCCGAGCTGTCGAACCAAAGCGCCATCACGGTGACCCAGGCGCTGTCGTCGAGCTCGACCAACTCGATCACCATCCCCTCGATCCAGACCCGCCGCGCCGAAACGACGCTGGAAATTCCCTCGGGCGGCTCGATGGCCATGGCCGGCCTGATCCAGCAGCAGACCAAACAGGCGATCAACGGCCTGCCCGGCGTCGACCAGGTGCCGATCATCGGCGCGCTGTTCCGCAGCCAGGACTTCGTCAACAACGAAACCGAGCTGATGGTGATCGTGACGCCCTATGTGGTGCGCGCGGTGGCTCAGAAGGAGCTGTCCCGCCCCGACGACGGCTTCGCCCCGGCGTCTGACGCCCAGACGGCGCTGCTCGGTCGCATGAACCGCCTCTATGGCGTCGCGCGCCGCGTCGATCCGATCGCGGGCACGCCCGGCGATTTCGGCTTCATCATCGACTGACGACGAACGGACAGGTTGGGGAACGGGGCAAGAGACGGGGCACGAGGGGATGAAGCGATGACGAAGACCATGGCCGATCGACGTCGCGGGTTGAGCGTCGCGCTGGCACTGACGGGGCTCTCCGTCATGCTGGGCGCCTGCAACACCACCGGCGAGATCGTCACCCAGACGGTGCCGACCGACTATCGCCAGCGTCACCCGATCGCGGTCGAGGAAGCCAAGAAGTCGATCGTGATCTTCGTCGGCAAGGCTCGCGGCGGCCTCTCGGCCGCGCAGCACGCGGACGTCGCCGGCATTGCCCGGGACTGGGTGCGCGAAGGCACCGGCTCGGTCGTGGTCGACGTCCCGGTCAACGCGGCGAATTCGCGCGCGGCGGCGGCGACCTATCACGAGATCCGTTCCGTGCTCGCATCCGTCGGCGTGCCATCGCGTGCCATCGTCCAGCATCCCTATCGGCCCGAGGATCCAGGGCTGCTGCCCACCATCCGCCTGAGCTATTCCCGGATCGCCGCGGTCGCCGGCCCCTGCGGGCTGTGGCCGGAAGATATCGGCCCCTCCATCCTCGACCCCGGCTACAACGAGAACCGGCCCTATTTCAATCTGGGCTGCGCCAGCCAGCGCAACCTCGCGGCCATGATCGACAATCCGGCCGACCTGGAGCAGCCGCGGTCCGAGACGCCGGTCTATAACGCACGGCGTGACATGGCCTTCGAGCGCTATCGCAAGGGCACGCCGATCGCGAGCAGCAATCCAGACGCCGACAAGGCCAAACTCAGCGATACAGGCAGATGACACGCGTCCACGACGAAGAAGCGGACGATCCGCAGCACCCCGAGGAACACATTGCGCCGGTTCCTCGCATCTCCGTGCAAGCCTTTTGCGAGACCGCGCAGACGCTCGCCGCGGTGACCGCGGCCGGGCAGGATCGCCGTCTCGCCAAGGCGCATCTCACGGCCAAGGACGGTGGCCTCGCGGCGGCAATCGAAGTCTATGAAACGATGCCGACGCCGAACGTTATCGTGATCGAATCCGACGGCACCCGCGACATCCTCGAGGGCCTCGACGACCTCGCCGGCGTCTGCGATCCCGGCACCCGTGTGGTCGTGATCGGCAATCCCAACGACAGCGCGCCCTATCGCGAGTTGGTCCGCCGCGGCGTCAACGACTATGTGGTGGGACCGGTCGAAACGCTCGACGTCGTCCGCTCGATCTGCAGCCTGTTCTCGGCGTCCGAAACCATCATCACCGGCCGCGTCATCGCGGTGGTCGGGGCCAAGGGCGGTGTCGGTGCCTCCACCGTCGCGCACAATGTGGCCTGGACCATCGCCCGCGACCTCGCGCTCGATTCCGTCGTGATCGATCTCGACCTCGCCTTCGGCACCGCGGGTCTCGACTACAACCAGGACCCGGTGCAAGGCATCGCCAATGCGGTGCTGTCGCAGGATCGGCCGGACACGGCCCTGATAGAGCGTCTGCTCTCCAAATGCACCGAGCGTCTCAGCCTGCTTGCTGCGCCCGCCACCCTTGACCGCGTCTACGATTTCGGCGCGGAGGCCTTTGACGCGGTGTTCGACACGCTGCGCATGACCACGCCCTGCATCGTGCTCGATGTTCCCCATCAATGGTCGGGCTGGACCCGTCGCGCGCTGGTCAACGCGGACGACATCGTCATCGTGGCCGAGCCCGATCTTGCGAACCTGCGCAACACCAAGAACATGCTGAACGTCTTGAAGGCGGCGCGGCCGAACGACCGGCCGCCGCTCTACTGCATCAACCAGGTCGGCATGCCCAAGCGGGCGGAGATCGAGGTCAAGGCCTTCGCCAAGACCATGGAGAGCCAGCCGATCGCGGTGATCCCGTTCGATTCGAAGCTGTTCTCGACCGCGGCCAACAACGGCCAGATGATCGCGGAGGTCTCCAAGAGCCACCGCACCACCGAGCTGTTCCAGAACATGGCGAACCGCCTCGCCGGGCGGGGCGAAGTGAAGAAGCCGAAGCGCTCGCTGCTCGGGCCGCTGCTGAAGAAGCTGAAGGGCAGGTCGGGTCGCGGGTCAGCCCCGCATCGCAAGGCATCCTGAGCAAGGCGTTCTGAGCAAGGCGTTCGGACCAAGGCTTCCTGACACGGCATCCTGACGCGCGCGAGCGAGTTACTTCTCCGCCCGCTGCTGCTTCTTCACCAGCAACTGCCGCAGCGCCGTGACCTTGGCCGCCGCCTGATCCGGCGGCAGGTCCGCCTTCACGATGGCTTCGGCCTCGGCCTGCTTTCCTTCGAGTCCCAGCACGAGCGCGAGATTGGCGCGCACGCGGAAATCGGCGGGATTGCGCTCGTGCGCCCGGCGCATCGTTTCCTCAGCCCGCGGCAGATTGTTCTGCAGCATGTAGGACAGTCCGAGATTGGACAGCACCGACGGCTCGTCCGGCACGATCTTCAGCGCGGCGGCGTAATATTGCTGCGCCTCCTCGTTGCGACCGAGCTGATCGAGCGCGGCGCCTTGCGCCGACAGGATATGCCAGTCGGGATCCTCGGGCGAATGCGCGCGGCCGAGGACGTCGAACGCCTGCTGGAAACTGCCGCTGTCGGCGAGCGCACGGCCGTAGCCGGCGAGCAGCGCCTTGTTGCTGGAATGGGCGAGCACGGCCTGCTCCAGCACCGCGAGCGCCTGCGCGCGCTGGCCGGTCTGGCGCAACGCCTTGCCGTATTCGAGCGCGACGTTGGGATCGCCAGGCTTGGCGCGATAGCGCTCGCGCAGCGCATCCATGTCCGGCTTCACGTCCGGCTTGGCCTCGGCCCTGCCAGCCGTGTCCGACTTTCCGCCGAGCGCGCCGGTGATGTCCTCGATGCCGGTTGTCTGACAGCCGCCGAGGGCCAGGATCAGAAGCGCGGAAAACAGATATCTCGCCGGAAGAGAGGCGACGGACAAACGCTTGGACATACTCTGATCACTCGGCGACTGATCAGAGATGCTTACCGATTAACGCTAAAGTCCCGTTAAGGCGGGGCGCTTCCGAAAGCTCAGTCGGTGAATTCAGCGCCGAACTCGCAGCCGATGCGCCAGCGCAGGCGGCACTGCCGGGAATAGTCGGGCGCGAAGATGATGGTGAATTGCGGCGGCACTTCCAGAAATTCCGCCACGACTTTCACGCCGCCATCCGAAATATCCGTGATCGTGCAGTCCCGCGGCAGCGAACCCGCGCCAAAATGAATCTTGGCGAGCCGCGTGCACATCCGTCGTTCGCTTCTCCGGCGATTTGCAAGCATTTGAATTGTTCACCCGTTAGACCACGGCCCATCCCGCACCCCTAGGAGTAGCGGACATTCGTTGGAATGTGCTGAGCAGAGCAGCTTGCATTCGAGGCGTAGTGTCTTCGTCGTGTTTACGATTGGTTAGGACCTTCCGGCGCCCCTCGACCCGTTCCTGTATTGTTCTTGCAAGAATTGGCCCGCTCTGCTACCCCTAATTGTGCAAAAGGGCAGGCTGGTTCGGGCATGGTTCAGCGGGTTTCTACCGTCGCCTTTGAGGGGATCGAGGCCCGCGCGGTCGACGTGCAGGTGCAGGTCGCGCCCGGTCTGCCGGCCTTCGCGATCGTCGGTCTCCCGGACAAGGCGGTGTCGGAGGCGCGCGAGCGGGTCCGCTCGGCGCTGATCGCCTCGGGGCTGGCGCTGCCGGCGCGGCGGATCACCGTCAATCTCGCGCCCGCCGATTTGCCCAAGGAGGGCAGCCATTATGACCTGCCGATCGCGCTCGGCCTGATGGGGGCGATCGGCGCGATCCCTCCGGATGCGCTGTCCGGCTTCACCGTTCTGGGCGAGCTTGGCCTCGACGGATCGATCGCGCCGGTGGCCGGTGTTCTTCCCGCCGCGATCGGCGCCAATGTGCGCGAGGAGGGGCTGATTTGTCCGGCGGCTTGCGGCTCGGAAGCGGCATGGGCGAGCCCGGACATCCAGATCATCGCCGCAAGTTCGCTGATCCAGATAGCCAACCATTTCAAGGGAACGCAGGTGCTGTCGCGGCCTGTGCCGAAGGTGCATGAAGCAGCAAGCTCGCCGCTCGACCTGCGCGACATCAAGGGCCAGGAGAGCGCCAAGCGGGCGCTGGAGATCGCGGCCGCCGGCGGCCATCACCTGCTGATGATCGGCGCGCCCGGCGCCGGCAAATCGATGCTGGCGGCACGCCTGCCCTCGATCCTGCCGCCGCTGTCACCGGGCGAGTTGCTCGAGGTCTCGATGATCGCCTCTGTTGCCGGCGAGATCGAGGGCGGCGCACTGACGGCGCGGCGGCCGTTTCGCTCGCCGCATCATTCCGCCAGCATGGCTGCGCTCACCGGCGGCGGCATGCGCGCCCGGCCCGGCGAGATCTCGCTCGCGCATCAGGGCGTGCTGTTCCTCGACGAGCTCCCCGAATTCGATCCGCGCGTGCTGGATTCGCTGCGCCAGCCGCTGGAGAACGGCGAGGTCTCGGTGTCCCGCGCCAATCACCGCGTCACCTATCCCGCACGCTTCATGCTGGTCGCGGCGATGAATCCCTGCCGCTGCGGCAATGCGTTCGAGCCCGGCTATGCCTGCAAGCGCGGCCGCATCGATCGCTGCACGGGCGACTACCAGGCCCGCATCTCGGGGCCGCTGATGGACCGCATCGATTTGCGCATCGAGGTTCCCGCGGTGACCGCGGCCGATTTGATCCTGCCGCCGCCCGCAGAGGGCTCGGCCGAAGTCGCCGCGCGCGTGGCGGCGGCGCGGGATATCCAGCTCGCCCGCTACGCGGACGCCGGCCTGCCGAAGGTTCGCACCAATGCCGAAGCGCCGGCCTCGGTGCTGGAGGAGATTGCCAAACCGGATGCGCAAGGCCAGAAGCTGCTGCGCGACGCCGCCGAGACCATGCGGCTGTCGGCGCGCGGCTATCACCGCGTGTTGCGGGTGGCGCGCACGCTGGCCGATCTCGATCATGCGGACAGGATCGGCCGGCTGCATCTCGCCGAGGCCTTGTCCTACCGCGCACTCGCGGAGGATGTGCGCCAGATCGCCTGACCGATACGCCCGCGGCATCTTCCTGACGAACAGCACGTTCCCCGAGAGTGAAGCTATGACCGACGCCAATGCCTGCACCATCAGATTTGTTCGTGCGTCCCAATACGCTGATTGGCTGAGGTCATACGAGCTGTGGGTCAACGGGACCAGCGTTGGGAAGCTTGCGCGCAACGGCGTGTTGGAGATCACGCTGCCGGCCGGCGCCTGCACGATCGAGGCGACCATTGATTGGGGCAGGAGCCAGCCGCTCGTCGTTCGCACCACTCCCGGCCAAACCGTCGAGATCGAGGTCAGGAACAGGTGGGGTGCCTGGGCGGCGCTGTGGGCGATCAGCTTCGGCAAAAACAGCTATTTGGTTCTCACTGAAGTCGAGCGAAAAACGAACAGAAGCGCCTGACCGACTGAGATCCTCATCCCCGGATACCGGCATCAACCCGGCGGTAACGAGTTTCCTTTACGCTCTGCAAACCATAAGGCCCATCAGTTCCCCGTACCGGGCCCGGCGAGTAGCGCGTCATGTTGCGTTTCAAGATCCTGGCGTCGGTTGTTCCCCTGTTGGCGGCCGCGGTGTTTGCCCGAAGCGAGATCGGATCGGTCTCGCATCCCTGCATCGCCCTCGGCGACACCTCGGTCGAGCTGACGTCGCTGTTCTGGACCGCCGGCGTGCATGTCGCCTTCACCGATGATCCCGCGCGCGCCACGGTGCGGGTTCAGATCACCGAGGATGCGGACGCGGCCGACTTCGCCGTCGTCGACGACGGCCTCGGCTCGGAATCGGAGTCCTGCCAGGCCAACCCCTCGACTCGCCTGATCTCGATTGCCGCGCAGCCCGTCGACGGCGGTCAGGTGATCTATCTCTCCACCGAGGGGCCGGCGGATTACCGTGTCTATGTGCGCTCGAAAACCTTCTCGCAGCGCGAGGCGGCGGCGCTGATCGTCGGCGCCCGCGGCGGCCACCGCCGTCTCCAGGCCGCCTCGCTTTGAGCCGCGTCGCTTTGCGCCGTTAACGCCTCGTCAACCCTGTTTGGAGGCGGTCGCAGGGCCTCAAACTGTTCGCAAGGTCGGCGGCACATCGTCGTTTACAGCGAGCGTAGCGTTTTAAGAAAACAGTCGGGTCGGTGGCGATGGGTCGGACGTTCCGGATCAAGGTGCGCATGCGCCGCTTCAGGCGACAGCACCCCCGAATCGCCTTTGCGATCCGCTCCTTCATGATCTTCTCGGCGACCTTCGGCGGCGCCTATGGGTTTGTCTCCGGCAGCCGGTCCGAGACGTCCGGCTACGATCCCAATGCATTTGCGATCGGCGTCAGCTTCCTGTTCGCGCTCGCCTGCCTCGGCCTCGCCACGCTCAGCATGCGCCTGCGCTTCGTCAACAAGCGGATGCGGGCGCTGGCTGCCCACAACGAAACGCTGATCGACCGCAATTGGGAGCTGAAGGAAGCGGAAGAACGCGCCCGCAGCCTGTTCGAACAGCAGGGCGATCTGATCGTGCTGCGCGACACAAATGGCTGCATCACCTTCGCCAACGACGCCTATTGCGCGCTTGCCGGACAGGCGCGCGGCGCGCTGGTCGGCACGCGCTTTGATTTCGCCGTGCTGGAGCAGGGCGACAGCGCCCGCGAGAGCAACGGCACGCGCATTCACGACCAGAAGATCACAACCCCGCTCGGCGCGCGCTGGATCGCCTGGCGCGAAGGCTATGTTCGCCTCGACGCCGGCCAGCCCGCCGAATTGCAGAGCGTCGGACGCGACGTCACCGACCGCACCGAGACCGAGCGCGCGCTGTCCGACGCCCGCGATCAGGCCGACGCCGCCAACCGGGCCAAATCGCGCTTCCTGGCGATGGCGTCGCACGAGATCCGCACGCCGCTGAACGGCATCATCGGTATGGGCGGGCTGCTGCTCGACACCACGCTGACGCCTGAGCAGTCGACCTACGCCAAGGCCGTGAAGACCTCCGGCGAAGCGCTGATGGCGCTGATCGAGGAGTTGCTCGACTATTCCAAGATCGAAGCCGGCAAGCTCGATCTCGAGCAGCGTCCCTTTTCGCTCTCGGCCCTGATCGAGGACATCACCGAGCTGCTCGCGCCGCGCGCGCAGGCGAAGCAGCTCGAGATCGCCGCCTATGTCGACGAGCGGCTGCCGCTCGAAGTGGTCGGCGACGCCGCGCGGCTGCGCCAGGTGCTGCTCAACCTCGCCGGCAACGCCATCAAGTTCACTGCGAGCGGCGGCGTCGCGCTGATCGTCGAGCTCGGCATCTGGCCGAACGAGATCAGTTTTCTGGTGCGCGACACCGGCATCGGCATCGCAGCCGACGCGCAACAGCGCATCTTCCGCGAATTCGAGCAGGCCGACGAACGCGTCGCCCGCACCTATGGCGGCACCGGCCTCGGTCTCGCCATCAGCGAGCGCATCGTCAAGCGCATGGGCGGCCGCATCACGCTCACGAGCGAGCCGGGCAAGGGTTCGACCTTCGAGGTCGCGATTCCGCTCGCGCCAGCGCACGCTGGCGCAGAACAGACGGCGTTCCCCGTCCCCGATCTCACCGGCAAGTCGATCCTGCTGATCGCCGACGGCATCGAGGCCTCCTTGATCGCGCGCCGGCTGGAGCGCTGGGGCGGCCAGACCTGCATGGTGACGGACGTCGCGGTGGCGGAAGCGCTGCTGCCGGAACGCTCATGGCATTCGGTCCTGATCGATCGCGCGCTCGGCGCTGCCACCGCCGACCGCCTCGGCGAAGCCGCACGCAGTCATGCGACGCAACGCCTCGTGCTGCTGACGTCCGGCTCGCGCCACGAGAAACTTTCGCCGGCCTTCACGGGCTTCCTGGTGAAGCCGCTGCGCGCGGCCTCGCTCGCCGCACGCCTCACGCTACCCCCGGAGGTCGCCTCGCCCGATCTCGCGCCGGAGCCCTCGGCCCCATCCACCGCCGCGGTACCGGCGAAAGGCCTGTCGGTTCTCGTCGCCGAGGACAACGAGATCAACGCGCTGTTGATGCGCTCGCTGCTGACGAAACTCGGCCACCGCGTCGTCATCGCGATCAATGGCGAGGCCGCGCTGGAATCCTGGCTCGGCGCGGCATCGGCCGGCACGCCCTATGATCTCGTGCTGATGGACATCCAGATGCCGCAGCTTGACGGCATCGAAACGACAAAGCGAATCCGTGCGCATGAGGCAGCTAGAGGCGGCCATCACACGCCGATCCTCGCGCTCACCGCCAATACGCTGGTGGAAGATCGCTACGCCTGCTTTGAAGCGGGCATGAACGGGTTTCTGATCAAGCCGCTCGATCGCGAGAAGCTGGAAGAGGCGCTGGCCGGACTGGCGGCGGCGCGGCAGCTCGCGGTTTGATTCGGATTTCATAGGAACCTGATCTCGGCCGGTAATCGACAATTGAAATCGACCGCGTCGCACGTCACCATCCTCTGGGGCATTTAAACAGAGGATTTCGCATGAACGTGCTTTGCCGCCTCGCTTTCGTGATCCTTCTCTGTGGTTCCACTCAAGCCGCCGCGGCCGATAGCTCGCAACTGATCGCCTCGCTCAAGCAAGGCGGCTACGTGCTGGTGTTTCGCCACACCGCTACCGACGACAGCCAAAAGGATGTCTACCCTTTCAAATTCGACGACATGAGCGCCCAGCGTCAGCTCAGTGAAAAGGGCCGGGACATGGCGCGCCAGATCGGGACGGCCATCAAGGAACTCGCGATCCCGATCGGCGACGTCTACACCAGCCGGCTGAACCGCGCGATCGAGGCCGGCAGACTGATCTCCGGCCGCGAGATCAAGCCGGTCGACGCATTGACGGACAGCAGTAACGCGAGTGCCTCGGGCATGGCAAATCCGACCGGTGCAAATGCAAAGGCGGGCCAGGCCGTGCGGCAGTTCGTCGATGCGCCGCCCAAGGCCGGCACAAACACCTTCCTGGTCACCCACAAGACCAACATCGCCGATGCCTTCGGCAAGGAGGCCGGGGACGTGCAGGAAGGTGAAGCCTTCGTCTACAAGGCCGGCGGCTCGGGTCCCGCAACCTTTGCAGGACGCATCAAGCCTGCGGATTGGATCGCGAAGGCAGGCAAGTGAGCCACCTGCCGGCGACGCACGTCAGCTTGGGTGCGGAGCAGGCCGGGAGCCCGGCATCACTGCGCGCTCCGACGGGATGAACCGTTATGCGGCATAAGCCATAAACCGCGGCGCAGACAGCTTGTCATGCGGCGCCTGGCCTCCCCTGAACATGGTGTCTACCTGGGCGGCGCGCTTGCAATGCGGACACACGAAGAGATGCGCGATGATCGGGGTCGGCTCGTCCGCGAGCAGTTCGGAGCGGAACCACTTCATCTCGATATGGCAGTCCGGGCAGGTCGGTGCTTCGAGATGCTCGGCGGCGCTTCTGAGACGATCAACCATGGGGCCCGTTTGCGTTTCCGAAAGCCATAACCAAATACCCCTCGCCGGTCTGCAACAAAAGATACTCAGCCCGAAATTTGACAAAGGGCGCCGTCCATCAAGGCTGCTACAGCCGCCTGAGCGCCACGCTCGCCACCGTGTGATCGGCGCCCTTCTTCAGGATCAGGGTCGCGCGGGGACGAGTCGGCAGGATGTTGTCCTCGAGATTTGCGAGGTTGGTGCGTTCCCAGATCGCGATCGCGGTGGCGGTGGCTTCCTCGTCCGACAACAGCGCGTAGCGATTGAAGTAGGATTTTGGATTGGTGAACGCGGTGTCGCGCAGCGACAGGAAGCGCCTGATGTACCACTGCCGCAGCGCCGCCTCGTCCGCGTCGATATAGACCGAGAAATCGAAGAAGTCGGACACCACGGGCACGGCCTTGCCGTCACGCGGCAGCTTGCCGGTCTGCAGCACGTTGACGCCCTCGACGATCAGGATGTCGGGCTGGTCGATCTCGGCCCACTGGTTCGGCACGATGTCGTAGGTCAAATGCGAATAGACCGGCGCGCGCACATGGCGGCGGCCGGCCTTGATGTCGGAGAGGAAGCTGAGCAGCAGCGGCAGGTCGTAGCTCTCCGGAAAGCCCTTCTTCTGCATGATGCCCTGCCGCTCCAGCACGGCGTTGGGATACAGAAATCCGTCGGTGGTGATCAGCTCGACCTTGGGACGCGGCGACCAGCGCGCCAGCAGCGCCTGAAGCACGCGGGCCGTGGTGGATTTTCCAACCGCGACCGAACCGGCGACGCCGATGATGTAGGGCATCTTGCGGTCGCGGATGTTGAGGAACTGGCGCTCCGCGTAATAAAGCCGCTGCATCGCATCGACATAAATCGACAGCAGGCGCGACAGCGGCAGGTAGATGTCCTCGACCTCCTGCAAATCGAGGCGGTCGTGCAGCGAGCGTAGCCGGTCGAACTCGCCCGGCTCCAGCGTCATCGGCGTGTCGTCGCGCAGTCGCGACCACTCCTCGCGCGTATAGACGCGGTACGGATTATACTGCTGCTCGGGTGCGCGGATATCCATGACGCGACTCTCCACCTCGGCTAGCTGCCGCCCTTACGCGACGCCTTTTCTTCCAACCCTGACATATTGGTCCGCTTGTCCAATGCGGCCTCGACCTCTTCCAGCTTTACGCCGCGGGCCTTGAGCAGCACAAGGAAATGATAGAGCAGGTCGGCGCCTTCGGCGATCAGATGCGCGCGATCGTTTTCGACTGCTGCGATTACGGTTTCGACTGCCTCCTCACCGAACTTTTTGGCGCAATGTTCGGCGCCCTTGTCGAGGAGCTTGCGGGTATAGGACGCCTCGCCACCCGCTGCCGCGCGGGCGTCGATGGTCTCGGCCAGATCGTGGATGGTGAAACGCGGCATACAAATACTCGGAAAACGCGCCTTGGCCGATGATTGGCCGGTTTCTGACGGGATAAGCCGGTTCCCGCCGATGATTTAGCATTTTTAGGAACGGGAGTCGTCAGGCATCGAGGCGCATGGGCAGCCCGCGCCGGGACATGTGCTCCTTGGCTTCGCGGATGGTGAATTCCCCGAAATGGAAGATCGAGGCGGCCAGCACGGCGGTGGCGTGGCCGTCGCGAATACCGTCGACGAGGTGATCGAGATTGCCGACGCCGCCCGAGGCGATCACAGGAACGGGAATGCTGTCGGCGATCGCCCGGGTCAGCGGGATGTCAAAACCCTGCCGCGTGCCGTCGCGGTCCATCGAGGTGAGCAGGATTTCACCGGCACCGAGCGAGACCACTTCCTGGGCATATTCGATGGCATCGATGCCGGTCGAGTTGCGGCCGCCATGCGTGAATATCTCCCAGCGCTCTCCGCCACCGGCGCGCTTGACCCGCTTGGCGTCGATCGCGACCACCACGCACTGCCCGCCGAATTTCTCGGCGGCTTCCTTGACGAACTCGCGCCGCGACACCGCGGCGCTGTTGATCGAGACCTTGTCCGCACCGGCGCGCAGCAGGGTCTTGATGTCGTTCACCTCACGCACGCCGCCGCCGACGGTGAGGGGCATGAAGCAGGCTTCCGCGGTGCGCTGGACCACGTCCAGCATGATGCCGCGATTCTCATGGGTCGCGGTGATGTCGAGAAACGTAAGTTCGTCCGCGCCGGCGGCGTCATAGGCGATCGCCGCTTCGACGGGGTCACCGGCATCGCGCAAATCGACGAAGTTGACGCCCTTGACGACCCGGCCGTCCTTGACGTCGAGGCAGGGGATCACGCGCACCTTGAACATCGGAGGTCTCCTAGGCAGCGCCTGCGTTACGGATCAGGGCGAGGGCGGACGCAGGATCGAGCCGGCCGTCATAGAGCGCGCGGCCGGCGATCGCGCCGGCGAGTTTTTTCGCGCGCGGCGTCAGCATCGCCTTGACGTCCTCGATCGAGGCGAGGCCGCCGGAGGCGATCACGGGAATCGAGATCGCATCCGCCAGCGCAATGGTCGCATCGAGATTCAAGCCTTTGAGCAGGCCGTCGCGCGCGATGTCGGTGAAGATGATGGCGGCAACGCCGGCATCCTCGAAACGCCGTGCGATCTCCAGCACCGTCACCTGCGAGGTCTCGGCCCAGCCTTCGACCGCGACCTTGCCGCCACGTGCATCGAGCCCGACCGCGACGCGGCCGGGGAATTTCCTGGCGGCAGCCTTCACCAATTCGGGGTCGCGCACCGCGGCGGTGCCGATGATGACGCGGGTGATGCCCTTTTCGAGCCAGGCTTCGACAGTCGCGAGATCGCGAATGCCGCCACCGAGCTGCACCGGAATCGTGATCGTCTTCAGCATCGCCTCGACGGCCTGCGCGTTCACAGGCTTCCCGGCAAACGCGCCGTCGAGGTCGACGACGTGGAGATACTCAAAGCCTTGCGCGACGAAGCTCGCCGCCTGCGCAGCGGGATTGAGGTTGAACACGGTCGCGCGCGCCATGTCGCCCTGTTCGAGGCGCACGCATTGGCCGTTCTTGAGGTCGATCGCGGGAAAGAGAATCACGGTTTCCATCGCAAAAAATTCGAGATCAGGGCGAGGCCGAAGCGCTGGCTCTTCTCGGGGTGAAACTGCGTCCCGATCGCGGTGTCCTTGCCGACGATCGCGGTGACGGGCCCGCCGTAATCGGCGCGCGCGAGCACGTCCGCCTCGTTGGTGGCGTTGAGGTGGTAGGAGTGCACGAAATAAGCGTGCTGGCCCTTGGGGCCGAGCGGCAGCCTGTCCAGCACCGGATGCTCGCGCAGCACATCGAGCGTATTCCATCCCATGTGCGGGATCTTCAGCCTCTCGTCGTTCGGCGTGATCTTCTCGACGTCGCCGCCGATCCAGTTCAGCCCTTGCGTGATCACATGCTCCTTGCCGCGGGTGGCGAACAGCTGCATGCCGACGCAGATGCCGAACATCGGCCGCGCCTTGACGCGCACCGCTTCGGTGATCGCCTCGACCATGCCGTTGACGGCATCGAGCCCGCGCCGGCAATCAGCGAAGGCACCGACGCCCGGCAGTACCAGACGGTCGGCGCTGTAGGCCTGGTCTGGATCGCTGGTGACGAACACCTTTTGCGGGTTGTCCATGCCGCGCGCGGCGCGCTCGAACGCCTTGGCGGCCGAATGCAGATTGCCGGAACCGTAATCGATGATGGCGACGCTCATCTTGACCCTCCCGGTTCTGGAAACAAACCAATGATGCCACCTGCCGGCATTGGCGGCGGGTTGGAGAATTGCTGACCCGGCACGTTGCGGGTCGGCGGCGGGCCACCGCGATCGACGGCCCATTGATCGTTGACGATGCCGCGCTGCTTCTGGCTCCAGCGCTCGAAGAAGCGGCGCTCGGCGGTGTCCTCGTCGTCGGAAATCACCACGTCGAGCTGTCGCCATTTACCGCGCGAGAGCGTCCAGCGGCGCAGGCTGGAGGCCTCGAATCCCATCAGCAGCGCGACGATGATGTCGGCGAAAAAGATCGACGAACGGCCGACACCGAGGCTGGACAGCCCGACGTTGAAGGCGGCAACGAAGATCACCCAGCCGATCAGCGCCAGCCACAGCCGATTCCACAGCAGCCAGAGCGGTCCGAAGATCATCGCCCAGAAATGGAAGCCGTCGCGCACGAAGACGAACTTGTCGGTCGCGCGCAGATCGGATCCTGCGGGGGAGGGAGCATGAACTGTGTAGACGGACATGGCGATGCCCCGTTCCCTAGGAATTCAGTGATACCGCAAACGGCGCGGGCCGCGGGCCGAAAGATGTCAGCCGCCGAGCGAGCCCTTGGTGGACGGGATTTCGCCCACCGCCTTCGGATCGATCGCGACGGCGGTGCGCAGCGCCCGTGCCAGACCCTTGAAGCAGGACTCGGCGATATGGTGGCTGTTATCGCCATATAGGGTCTCGACGTGAAGAGTCACGCCGGCGTTCATGGCGAAGGCCTGGAACCACTCGCGCACCAATTCGGTGTCGAACTCGCCGATCTTGTCGCGGGGGAAGTCGACCTTGAACACCAGGACCGGGCGGCCCGAGATGTCGATGACCACGCGTGACAGCGTCTCGTCCATGGGCATGTGCACGCCGGCATAGCGGGTGATGCCCGCCATGTTGCCGAGCGCCTGCTTGACGGCCTGGCCGAGCGCGATGCCGGTGTCTTCGGTGGTATGGTGATGATCGATGTGCAAATCGCCGACCGCCTTGACCGTGAGGTCAATGCGGGAATGGCGGGCGAGGAGATCGAGCATATGGTCGAAAAAGCCGATGCCGGTCGCGATATTGGACACGCCGGAGCCATCGAGGTTCACGGTGACCTCGATGTCGGTTTCCTTGGTCTTGCGCTTGATCGTCGCGGTGCGCATCAAAACACGCTTCCATCCTAGTTCGGGCCGAAAACGCCGGTCTTTTAACAGCCAAATGACGCCTTCGCTACTGCGGCAACGGCTGGCCGGGCCTCTACTTCTGCCTATGGTGAGCAAATTGGGCCCGGAGCGGCCCGTTGTGCCCCCGCTCCCGACCGCCTAAATCAGCCCGGTCAACGAGGATCATTCATGCAGGACTCCCCAAACAGCTCGCCGGGCTGGCACGGCACCACGATTTTGACGGTCCGCAAGGGCGGCAAGGTGGTGGTCGGCGGCGACGGCCAGGTCTCGATCGGCCAGACCGTGATCAAGCACAACGCCAGGAAGGTCCGGAAACTCGGCAAGGGCGACGTCATCGGCGGCTTTGCCGGCGCCACCGCCGACGCCTTCACGCTGTTCGAGCGTCTGGAAGCCAAACTCGAGCAATATCCGGGGCAATTGACCCGGGCCGCCGTCGAGCTCGCCAAGGACTGGCGCACCGACCGTTATTTGCGGCGGCTGGAGGCCATGATGATCGTCGCCGACAAGGACGTCTCCCTGGTGCTGACAGGCACCGGCGACGTGTTGGAGCCCGAAGCCGGCGTCATGGCGATCGGCTCCGGCGGGAATTACGCGCTGGCGGCCGCCCGCGCCCTACTCGACACCGACAAGGACGCCGAGACCATCGTCCGCCGCTCCCTCGACATCGCCGCCGATATCTGCGTCTACACCAACCGCAATGTGACCATCGAAGCGCTGTCGGCCGGGTAGGCCATGGCCCTCGCCTACACCTTCCGCCCGATGACCGCGGCCGTTCTGCCGCTGATTCGGCGATGGCTGGGCGAAGCGCATGTGCGGGAATGGTGGGGCGATCCGGACGAGCAGTTCGCGCTCGTGAGCGGCGATCTCGGCGAGCCGGCAATGGACCAGTTCATCGTGTTGGCCGAAGGCAAGCCGTTCGGCTATCTTCAATGCTACCGCCTGACCGCCTGGAATACGGGTGTTGGGCCGCAACCGGAGGCCACCCGTGGCATCGATCAGTTCATCGGCGAAAGCGACATGATCGCGCGCGGGCACGGTTCGGCATTCATCCGGCAATTCGCCGACGCGCAGTTGCGGCAGGGCCTGCCGCGCATCGTCACTGATCCTGATCCGCTCAACGCGCGCGCCGTGCGCGCCTATGAGAAGGCCGGCTTTGTCCGCGACCGCATGGTCGAGACGCCCGACGGGCCCGCACTCCTGATGGTGCGCGAGCCATGACGCTGGCAACCACGCATGAGAGCAAGGCCGCGTTTCCGCCGCTCGCCTGGGTCGGCATCGCGCTGCTGCTGCTGGCGATGCAGGCCTCGATCCTGCTTGCGATGGGCCGGGTGCCGATCTGCACCTGCGGCTATGTCAAGCTGTGGCATGGCGTGGTGAACAGCTCGGAGAATTCGCAGCACATCGCCGACTGGTACACCTTCTCGCACATCCTGCACGGCTTCCTGTTTTACGGGCTGACCTGGCTGCTGTTCGCGCGGCTGCCGTTCGTGTCTCTGTCCTGGCCCGCCCGCCTGATCATCGCCATTCTGATCGAAGGTGCCTGGGAGATCGTCGAGAACTCGCCCTTCATCATCGAACGCTACCGCGCCGGCACGATCTCGCTGGATTATTTCGGCGACAGCATCGTCAATTCGATCTCTGACAATTTGTCCATGATGCTGGGCTTCCTCGTAGCGCGCCTGCTGCCTGTATCAGTGACCATCCTGCTTGGGCTCGCCTTCGAAATCATGCTGGCGCTGCATATTCGCGACAATCTGACGCTCAATATCCTGATGCTGATCCATCCGATCGAGGCCGTGAAACTATGGCAATCGGGTCCGCCGATCATCTGACGGCCAAAAAAAGCGGCTTGTCCCGCCCCGCATCTGATCCTAGCTAAGGTCCCATGACAGACTTCTCCCCCCGCGAAATCGTTTCCGAACTCGACCGTTTCATCGTCGGCCAGGCCGATGCCAAGCGCGCCGTCTCGATCGCGCTGCGCAACCGCTGGCGGCGGCAGCAGCTCGAAGGCTCCTTGCGCGAAGAGGTGCTGCCGAAGAACATCCTGATGATCGGCCCGACCGGGGTCGGCAAGACCGAGATCGCGCGGCGGCTCGCCAAGCTTGCCAACGCGCCGTTCCTGAAGGTCGAGGCGACGAAATTCACCGAGGTCGGCTATGTCGGCCGCGACGTCGAGCAGATCGTGCGCGATCTCGTCGAGGTCGCGATTTCTCAGGTCCGCGAGCGCAAGCGCAAAGACGTGCAGGCACGTGCGCAGCTCGCCGCTGAGGAGCGCGTACTTGATGCCCTGGTCGGCGCCAATTCCAGCGCCGCGACGCGGGACTCCTTCCGCAAGAAGCTGCGCGCGGGCGAGCTCAACGACAAGGAAATCGAGATCGAGACGCAAGGCGGCGGCAGCGGCTTTCCGATGTTCGAGATCCCGGGCATGCCTGGCGCGCAGATGGGCGCGGTTTCGATCGGCGACATCTTCGGCAAGCTCGGCGGACGCAGCAAGACGCGGCGGCTGACGGTGGAGAGCTCGCACGAGATCCTCATCAACGAGGAATCCGACAAGCTGCTCGACAGCGATCAGTTGACGATGGAGGCGATCAGTGCGGTCGAGAACAACGGCATCGTGTTCCTGGACGAGATCGACAAGATCTGCGCCCGCGAAGGCCGCGCCGGCGGCGACGTCTCGCGCGAGGGCGTGCAGCGCGACCTGCTGCCGCTGATCGAGGGCACCACCGTCTCGACCAAGCACGGCGCGGTGAAGACCGACCACATCCTGTTCATTGCCTCAGGCGCCTTCCACGTCGCAAAACCGTCCGATTTGCTGCCGGAATTGCAGGGCCGCCTGCCGATCCGCGTCGAGCTGCAGGCGCTGACCCGTGACGACATGCGCCGCATCCTGACCGAGCCGGAGGCTTCGCTGATCAAGCAATATGTCGCGCTGATGCAGACCGAAGGCGTCACGCTCGACATCACCGACAACGCCATCGACGCGCTTGCGGACGTCGCGGTGGCCGTGAATTCCACCGTCGAGAACATCGGCGCGCGGCGGCTGCAGACCGTGATGGAGCGGGTGCTGGACGAGATCTCCTTCACCGCCCCAGATCGCAGCGGCGAGACCGTCAGGGTCGACGCCGATTTCGTGCAGAAGCACGTCGGCGACCTCGCCAAGAACGCGGATTTGAGCCGGTTCATTTTGTAATTCCGGACGGTCGCGCTATGGATGCGGCGTGACCGCACGCTTCCTGCAAAACCCCTGGCGCCTGCTGCTCGCGATCAACGCGGCAATCATCGTTGGCGTCTTCGTTCACAAGATCCAGCTGCCGCCTTACGTCCCCTACATCCACCTCCTCGTCGATTACCATTTTGGCTTCATCAAGCGCGCGCTGATCGGGACGATCGTCGCGCTGTTCACCGACAAGGTGCCGCTATGGCTGGTGTTCGCGCTCGGCGGCGCTACATGGCTGGTGACGCTCGGGCTGTACGCAAGACTATTCCAGACAACGTTCGGCTTCACCGCGAAGACATTGCCGACGTTCGTCTTCATCGCGGGCTCGCCGTTCTTCCTCAAGAACTTCATGCACACGCTCGGCCATTTCGACATCTATGGCTGCGCGCTGGCGATCGTCCTGCTGCTGGTGCCGGCCGGCTCGCTGCTGTTCGTGGCGCTGGCTGCGCTGTTCTCGATCGTTCTCGTCCTGATCCACCACATCCATCTCTTGATGTATGTGCCGACCATCATCACCATCGTCGTGATCAGGCATTATCTAGCGCATGGCTGCGATCGCACCAATGTCGCGTTCGGCATCATGGCCCTGCTGGCCGTCTCCGCGCTGTTCTTCGCCGCGCAGTTTTGGGGAACGATGCCGGTCCCGGAGGCGGATTTCGTCGCCGATCTGAAGAGCCGGATGGCCGATCCGTCGCGGACCGACCTGCTGCAGTTTGCCTACATCTGGTATCAGCCGTTGGCGAAGGAGATTTCCGACACCTGGGGCCGCCTGCCGCACAACATCCTCGGCGTGCCCGTGTTCGCGCTGCTGATCTGGCTGCACACACCGCTGTGGCGCTATTTTGCGAATTTGATCGGCGCGCTCGCAAGCGACACGCATCGCCGCCTCGTCATTGCGGCGCTGATCGGCGTCAGCCTCGCCTATGTCGTGATGTTCGCGATGGTATTCGACTATTCGCGCTGGATCTCGAACTGGGCAGTCTGCATGTTCCTGATCCTGCACGCGGTGAAGATGCTGCCCGCCGCACGCGAGACGCCGCTGATTTCGGCGGAAGATCAGACGACAAATATCTTCGGCCTGATTGTCACATTGATCCCGCGCGTCGGAATCGTGCGGCCGTTCTAATATCTCGCCCGCCTGATCCGCACGTAGAGCGCGCCCTCGCCGCCATGGCCGATACCGGCCTCTTCGAATCCGACGACGAAGGCCCGGAATTCCGGCAGGCTCAGCCATTCCGGCACCTGACGGCGCAGCACGCCGCTTTCGCCGCCGCTTCGGCCCTTGCCGGTGATGACCAGCACGAAGGTCAGGCCGTCATGATGGGCGCGGTGCAGGAAGCCGCTCAGCGCGCGGTGGGCACGCATCTGGGTCATGCCGTGCAGATCGAGCCGCGCCTCGATCTCGCTGCGCCCGCGCGACAGCTTTGTGCGCTCGCGCTTGCCGAGCGGCGCCAGCGGCGGCACCGCCGGCTTCGCTGCGCGCGGTGCCGGGGCAGCGGCAATCGGACGTGGCGACGGCGCAATCCGGGGGGCGGGCGCTGCAGGCGAAGACTCGGTGCGTGGTGCAGCTTGCGCCTTCGCCGCACGATGCTTTCTCAGCGGCTTGACCTGCTTTGCGACCGTATCCCACAGCGCGCGCTCTTCCTCACTCAGCGCGCGACGGCGCGGCGAGGGACGAGGCTCCAGCACGGGCGGACGGGACGATCGCTTCATTGTTGCCGATGGGAGCGATTTTTCACCGGCCGCCGCGGCTCCTGAACTGGCTCGATCACGGGACGCGGCACCGGCAGCGGGACTGGACCGGCGACAGCGACCGTCTCGCTCTTGCTTTGCAGCTCGGCAGGCGGCTTGTCCTTCGCAGGCTCCGTTTGCGGAAACAGCTTTGCGATCTTCTCCGAGGGCCGCGGGTCCGGCACCGGGAGCCGCGCGCCGCGCGTTGTGGGATCGAGGCTCTTCGGCACCAGCATCACGAAATGCATGGCATGGCGCAGCCGTCCGGAGACCCGGCCGGCATCCTGACCCGCGCCGAAATAGAGATCGGCGCGCGCCGGACCGATGATGGCCGAGCCCGTGTCCTGCGCGATCATCAAGCGATGGAACGGCGTCTTCGCGCGTTCGGAATCGATCGGCAGCTCGCCTTCGATGAAAAACGGGGTGCCGTAGACGTGGAGCGATTTGTCGACCGCGATCGAGCGGCCGGCCGTCAACGGAATGCCTTGCGCGCCGACCGCCTCCTCCTTGTCGGATAGATTGACCTCGCGAAAGAAGATGTAGGAGCGGTTCTGGCGGCGCAGCTCCTTGGCACCGTCAGGGGTCTGCGCCATCCACTCCCTGATCTTCTGCATCGACATCTCTTCCTTTGGAATGATGCCGCGCTCGATCAGGATGCGACCGACCGCCGTATAGGGATAGCCGTTATAGGCGTCGTAGTTGAGCCGGACCGTGCCGCCGTCGTCGAACTTGATCCGCGCCGAACCCTGGATCTGGGCGAACAGCAGATCGGTCGGGTCCTTCAGCCAGGCAATCTCGAGTCCGCGGCCGGCGATCTTGCCGTCCTCGATCTCGGCGCGGTCGTAATAAGGCACGAGCTTGCGGCGGCCGATCTTGCGATAGACCGGGCCCTTGTTGGGCAGGCTGACCGAATCCTGCTTGTAACCGCGCACAAAGAGATTCGAGGGGCGGCGATAGACCGGGACATTGTAGACGTCGGTCTGCGTGCGCGATCCCTCCAGCACCGGTTCGTAATAGCCGGTGACGAAACCATCGGGCTCGCCGAGGCGCGAGATCCGCAGCGGCGCAAAATTCTCCTCGAAGAAGGTTTTGGCCCGAGCGTCGTCGGTAAGCTCGAGCGATTTGGCGACCCGGCAGGGTTCGCCCAGCGAGGCGCCCAAAGCCTTCGGTTCGGGAGCGCCGGTCTGCGCGTTGATCGGACGGCAGCTCGCGCGAAAGGTCTTGTAGGCGGCGAGATGATTGTCGTCGCCCCAGCCCTTCACGTCGGCCCAGGCCAGCGGCAGATATTGGGCGCCGGGAATTTCGAGCGGCAGGGGAAGCTGCGGATATGGCAAGGCGCGCGGCGGCGCGGCAGGCAATTCCGGGAGATGATGGTGATGGCTGCGATAGTGGCGCCGCGCCGCCTCAGCGCCGAGTGAAAACGACGACAGCGCGACGGCACCTGCGCAAAGCGCCGTCGCGCTGGTCTTCAGGAAAACCTTAATTCGCGCTTCCGGTGCCAACCAGCTTCCAGTTCGGATCGCGAGAAGTGATGTCGCGGGCGAAAGTCCAGATGTCGGTGATGTCGGCGACCGTGTCGGCGCTTCCGTCGACGATGTTGCCGGCCTTGTCCCGGGTGGCCGAGATCATCTGCGAGACGAAGCGGATCGTGAGCTGGGCGGTGCGGTCGCGCAGTTCGGCGCCGACGAGCTCGGCCTTGTCGATCGAGACAAAACGCGTCTCGGTCTTCTGCTCGTTCTTCTCGCGCTCCTTGATCGCGGCATCGAAGCTTTCATAGACCTCCGACGACAGCAGGTCGCGCAGCGCGCGGCGGTCGCCATTGGCAAAGGCCAGCACGATCATCTCATAGGCGCCGCGGGCGCCGGAGATGAAATGCCGCGGATCGAAGGTGGAATCCTTTTCGACGATGGCGTCGAGACCCTGGGCGAGCACGGTGCCCGGCTCGGTCAGGCCCTTCCAACGGTCGGAGGGCGGGGTCGGCTCGGCCGTCGGCGCCAAGGGAGCCTGGTCGATGACCTTGCCCGGCATGGTGACGACGTTCTTGTCCTGGGCGCCCTGGAGCGCGTTGCGGTCGAACGGCGGCCGCTCGTTGCCCGTGCGCTGCCCCAGCACGCTGCGCAGCCTCAGAAAGATGAAGACCGCCAGCGCCAGGAAGATGATGGTGTAGATGTCCACGTCGTATTCGCTTTCTGGTCGTCTGTAGAAGGGGCCGTCTCGAAAGGATCGTGCCGGGAAAATCGATCCGGCCAGTAGACCGTTCCATACCGGAACGGCAAGTCTACATCACCATTTTGGGTCCGCGCGTCAGGTCCGTGGGATGTAGGCACGAAATCTTGCCCGGCCAATGGCGCCTTTTGGCACAGCACCGAGTGTAGCGCGTTTTATGCTTAAGGGGAAACCCGATCCTGCCCGGAAATCGCGCATCTTCAATCGTTTAAGGCGCAGTTGCGCTGGATCGCCGGGGTGAACGCCACAGTTGTGGGCGTGGCCGGAATTCCCCATCCGGGACCGTTCGTCCTTGTGGAACGAGGTAGCCCTATGTTAGCCAACCGCCGCGAAATTCAGCCCAATCGGGTAAGGAGACACTCTTATGACCAACGGTAACGGCACCCCTCCCGAGGCGGCCCAGGCTCCCCAGCTCAACGTCCTGGCGCAATATACCAAGGACCTCTCGTTCGAAAATCCGAATGCGCCCAGCTCGCTCCAGCAGCAGAGCCAGCCGCCCCAGATCAACATCCAGATCAATGTCAGCGCCAACAATCTCAGCGAACAGGAGTTCGAGGTGACGCTGTCGGTCGAGGGCAAGGCCGAGACCGCCGGCAAGATCATGTTCTCGTTCGAGCTCGCTTATGCCGGCGTCTTCCGCATCTCCAACGTGCCGAAGGACAATTTGCATCCGCTGGTCATGATCGAATGCCCGCGCCTGCTGTTCCCGTTTGCCCGTGAGATCATCGCCACTGCCGTGCGCGACGGCGGGTTCCCGCCTTTGATGCTGGATCCGGTCGACTTCGTCGGCCTCTATCGCCAGAACATGGAGCGGCAAATGGCCGCTCAGCCGAGCGGCCAGGCTTAACCAGCCAAAGGGGCGGCTGGAGCGGGCAAGAACTCGTTCCAGATCGCCTTGTCGCCGAGCGTTGCGATGAAGGCCCGGTGGGCCTCGCGCTCGGCGTCCGAAATGCGCGGGGTGAGCGGCGCCGGCCGTTGCCGCCGAGGCGCATCGGCAGCCCCATTGGCGCGAGTCTCTTCGGATTCCGAAGCAAGCAGCAGCTGCGACTGCCGCGCCCCGACCAGATCCACATAGACTTCCGCAAGCAGCTCGGCGTCGAGCAATGCGCCGTGCTTGGTGCGGCGTGAATTGTCGATCGCATAGCGTGAGCAGAGATCGTCGAGCCGGTTCGACACGCCGGGATGCTTGCGCCGAGCCAGCAGCAGCGTATCGACCAGCCGCTCGCGCGGGATCGCCGGGCGCTTGATCCGGTCGAGCTCGGCATTGATGAAGCTGATGTCGAACGAGGCATTGTGGATCACCAGCGGCGCGTCGCCGATGAACTCCAGAAAATCGTCGACGACCTCGTGAAACAGCTGCTTCGTCGCCAGGAATTCGGCCGACAGCCCGTGCACCGCAAAGGCTTCTGCCGGCATGTCCCTTTCGGGATTGATGTAGACGTGGAAACTCTGCCCCGTCGGCATGCGATTGAGCATCTCGACGCAGCCGATTTCGACCAGGCGATCTCCCCGCAACGGGTCAAGGCCGGTGGTTTCTGTGTCGAGAACGATTTCGCGCATGATCTGGGAAGCCGTGTCAGGCGGCGAATCAGGCGCGCCGCTGCGGCATCTTAACGACGTCGGCGAGGATGTGCGCGATTTGGGCGCGCACCGGTTCGAGTCCGTGGGATGTATCCACCACGAAATCGGCACGCCTGCGCTTTTCCGCATCGGGTGTCTGCTTGGCGATGATGGCGTCGAGCTTGGCCTCGTCCATCGTGCCGCGCGCCAGCACCCGCTCGCGCTGCAGTTCCGGAGACGTGGTGACGACGACTACGGCATCGACCCGCGTCTCGCCACCCGTCTCGAACAGCAGCGGTATGTCCAGCACCACGACCGGCGCGTTGGCGGCTTCGGCGTCGGCGAAGAACTTTTTCCGGGAAGCGCCGAGCATCGGATGGACGATCTGCTCGAGCTGCTTGATGGCCGCAGGATCGTGCACCACACGCGCCGAGAGTTTTGGCCGATCAACCTTGCCGTTCGCGGTAGTGCCGGGGAAGGCGGCCTCGATCGCGGGTGCGGCCTCGCCCTCATAGAGCTGATGGACGGCCGCATCGGCATCGTAGACAGGCACGCCAGCCTCCGCGAACAATTTCGCGGTGGTGGATTTGCCCATCCCGATCGAGCCGGTCAGTCCCAGGATCCGCATCAGCGCCCAACCATATCTGCCAGTCACACCGCAACTAGCCGCTCGCGCCGCAGGAACGCAAGCAGCGGCAGCAGCGGCAAGCCGAGAATGGTGAAGTGGTCGCCCTCGATACGCTCGAACAAATGGATCCCCAGGCTTTCGAGCTGATAGCCGCCGACGCTGGTGCTGACGGCGCCGCCGGCGATGTCGAGATAGGCCGAAAGCTCGGCCTCGGTCATCTGCCGCATCGTGAGGCAGGCAACCGAGACGTCCTCGAAGATGATCTCGCCATCGCGTGCGATCGCCACGGCGGAATTCAGCTCATGGCTATGGCCGGAGAGATCGCGCAGCTGCGCCAGCGCCTGGGCGCGGCCCGCTGGCTTGTTGAAGAGGCGATCGCCAAGCGCCAGCGTTTGATCAGCACCAATGACGGTGCTTCCAACGTGATGGGCCGAGACTGCCTTGGCTTTTTCGCGCGCCAGCAGCAGGGCAATCTCGCGCGGACCAGAAAGCCCGGAGGCGGCCTGGATGCCGCGCTCGTCGATATCAGCCGTGATCGCCTTGAACTCGAGCCCGGCATTCGCCAGGAGCATCTTTCTCGCGCTGCTCTGCGAGGCCAGGATCAACGAAGATTTGCCGAGCCAGAGACCCATCGCGAAACTATCCCAAAGCTATTCAGAAGGCCGGTTACGCTGACGATCGCTGTAAAGTTTCATGATCGCCGCGGCGGTTTCCTCGATCGAGCGCCGCGTGACGTCGAGCAGCGGCCAATCGTGCTTGGCGCTCAGCTTGCGGGCAAATGCGACCTCCTCGGCGACCGATTGCTTGTCGGTATAAGTGTCGCTGCTGGAATCGGCCCCCATGGAGAGCAGGCGGTTCGTGCGCACCTGGATCAATCGTTCCGGCGTCGCATGCAAGCTCACCACCAGCGGTCGCGTCAACGTCTCCAGTTGCGAGGGCACCGGAATGCCTGGAACCAGCGGCACGTTGGCAGTGCGGATGCCTCGGTTGGCAAGGTAGATCGACGTCGGGGTCTTGGAGGTGCGGGAAACGCCGACGAGCACCACGTCCGCGTCGTCGAGCCCTTCGACATGCTGGCCGTCATCGTGGATCATCGTGTAGTTCAACGCGTCGATACGCTTGAAGTATTCGGCATTGAGCACGTGCTGGGCGCCGACCCGGCCGGTCGTGGCAGCTCCGAGATAGGCCTCGAACAACTGCATCACCGGCCCGATGATCGACAGGCTCGGAACATTGATCCCCTTGCACTTATCCTCGAGCCTCGAAACCAGATCCTTCTCGAGCAGCGTGAACAGCACGATTCCCGGCGCTTCCTCGATCTCGTCGAGCACGCGATCGAGCTGTTTCTGGCTGCGCACCAGCGGATAGACGTGCTCGACCGGGGTCACGTTGGCGTACTGGGCGGCAACGGCGCGCGCGACCGTGATCAGCGTCTCACCGGTGGAGTCGGAGACGAGGTGCAGATGGAAATAATTGTTCGAAGTCGGCACAAAAGCCCTTTGTATGGAGTCGGTGTGGTTTGTGGATTTCTGTGGAGCTTAACCTCCCGGAAAGGGATGTGCGACACCGGGGGCGGGACAACGGCGGATTTTCTTCACACCGCTGCCCCTGAGAACAACTTCGACGCCCTCCCGAAAGGGAAACGGGATTGCGTCGATAACCCTCTTGATAAGCTGCCGACAGAAACGCGCAAGCCTTTGAAGCTGACCGACTTATCGAAAGCGGCCGGAGCTGTCAGAGGATATGTTGATGGATGTGAACAAGCGCGTGTGAACGGGCGGACGGAGATGTGTGAGTCCAATTCACCGTCACATAGACTCAAACCTTAAGAATCTAAGATTCTTATTGGAGAAGGGCGCTACGGACGGATATGTGTGCAGGCAAGACCTTAACGAGTTCTTACTATCCCCAACGTTTCCCCTCGGCTGGGCAGGAATCCGGACCCCCAGACATGTTTGAAGACGTCTACCTCTGGATCAAGGCGCTGCATGTGATCGCCGTCATTTCCTGGATGGCGGGCATGCTCTATTTGCCACGGCTGTTCGTTTATCATTGCGAGGCTGAAGTCGGCTCGCAGCAGTCGGAAACGTTCAAGATCATGGAACGGCGGCTGTTCAAGGCGATCATCAACCCCGCTATGATCGTGACCTGGCTCGCCGGGCTCTACCTCGCCTGGGCTGGACACTGGTTCACTTTCGGCTGGCTGCACGTAAAACTGGCACTGGTCCTGGCGATGTCCGCGGTCCACGGCTTTTTTTCGCGCTGGCTGAAGGATTTCGCGGCGGACCGGCGCCCCCGGAGCCAGAAATTCTATCGGATTATCAACGAGGTACCAACTGCCTTGATGATTCTGATCGTCATCATGGTGATCGTGAAGCCGTTCTAGGCAGCGGTCGCGAACAATCGCTCAGTGCTTCTGCTTGCGGAGTGTGAGGCGATTTTCTATATTAGCGATATCCCACCCAACGCAGGCGGATGTGGTCGTGTCTGAGCTTTCCAGAGGCCGGACACCCCATCAGGTTTGAAGCCTCACCGGCGCTCTCCTTGCCAGACCTGCGGACCTTACCTTTTCGCGTCCGCATTTCAGAGCCTCCTCGCACCCCCCTCCCAGGTTACCCCACAGGACCACCCCAATGCGGGAAATCAAACTCCAGGACCTCAAGTCGAAGACGCCGGCCGAGCTCGTCTCGTTCGCGGAAGAGAATGGGGTCGAGAATGCCAGCACCATGCGCAAGCAGGAGCTGCTGTTCGCCATCCTCAAGCAGCTTGCGCTCGCCGAGACCGACATCGTCGGCGAAGGCGTCGTCGAGGTTCTCTCCGACGGCTTCGGCTTCCTCCGCTCGCCCGATGCGAATTATCTGCCGGGCCCGGATGACATCTACGTTTCGCCCTCGCAGATCCGCCGTTTTGGCCTGCGCACCGGCGACACTATCGAAGGCCACATCCGCAGCCCGAAGGAGGGCGAGCGCTATTTCGCGCTGCTGAAGGTCAACACGCTCAATTTCGAGGACCCGGAAAAGGCCAAGCACAAGGTCAATTTCGACAACCTCACGCCGCTGTTTCCGAATCAGCGCTTCCGCATGGAAATCGACGACCCCACGCGGAAAGACCTGTCTGCAAGGGTGATCGACATCGTTGCGCCGATCGGCAAGGGTCAGCGCGCGCTGATCGTCGCGCCGCCGCGCACGGGCAAGACCGTGCTGATGCAGAACATCGCGCACTCGATCGCGCATAATCATCCCGAGTGCTATCTGATCGTGCTCCTGATCGACGAACGTCCGGAAGAAGTCACGGACATGCAGCGCTCGGTGAAGGGCGAGGTCGTCTCCTCGACCTTCGACGAGCCGGCGGTGCGCCATGTCCAGGTCGCCGAGATGGTGATCGAGAAGGCCAAGCGTCTGGTTGAGCATGGCCGCGACGTCGTGATCCTGCTGGACTCCATCACGCGCCTCGGCCGCGCCTACAACACCGTGGTGCCGTCATCGGGCAAGGTGCTGACCGGCGGTGTCGATGCCAACGCGCTGCAGCGGCCGAAGCGGTTCTTCGGCGCCGCCCGCAACATCGAAGAGGGCGGCTCGCTGACGATCATCGCGACTGCGCTGGTTGATACCGGCAGCCGTATGGACGAAGTCATCTTCGAAGAGTTCAAGGGCACCGGCAACTCCGAGCTGATCCTCGATCGCAAGGTGTCGGACAAGCGGACCTTCCCGGCGATCGACATTTCGCGCTCCGGCACCCGTAAGGAAGAGCTGATCACCGATCCGGTGGTCTTGAAGAAGATGTACGTACTCCGCCGCATCCTGAATCCGATGGGGACGATGGACGGCATCGACTTCCTGCTCGACAAGCTGCGCTCGACCAAGAGCAATTCCGAGTTCTTCGATTCGATGAACACCTGATTGCAGTGCAACATGATCCAAAGGGCGCCTTCGGGCGCCCTTTTTCTTTGTGCGACTTTGTTGCAGCGAGCTGCAGCATGGCGGGGCGTTGTCGTCTGGAGTAGGCGTCGTCTAAGATGTTGATATAATTTATGAATAGCGGATCGAGGGATGTCGCTCATTCCGTTGCAAGTGGTTCTTGCAGTAGACGCTCGCGAATTTATTGCATCGCACTATTGGTTTTGCTGCGAGAATCCAAGCAGCATAATCGCTCGATTTGTCAGCCGAAACGGATGTTTGCCTTTTCCCTTTCAGCCGGACAAATAGGCTATGTATCCGCGAGACCACACCATCTTTGCACTGTCGTCTGGCCGTCCGCCAAGTGCGCTTGCGGCGGTGCGTGTCTCCGGGCCAGGCGCCAGCCTGGTGCTGACGACGCTGGCGGGCAAGCTGCCGGCGCCGAGGCAGGCCAGCCGCCGGCTCCTTCATGACGGCGTGGGCCAGCCGATCGACGATTCGGTGGTGTTGTGGTTTCCGGGGCCCGGCAGCGCGACCGGCGAGGACGTCGCCGAATTTCACGTCCATGGCGGCCGCGCGGTGCTGGCCGCACTGTTTACCGCAATTTCCGTAATTCCGAATATGCGAGCTGCCGAACCGGGCGAATTCACCCGGCGCGCCTTCGAGAACGGCAAGCTCGACCTGACCGAGGCGGAGGGCCTCGACGATCTCATTCATGCCGACACCGACCGCCAGCGCCGCCAGGCGTTGCGGCAGTTGCAGGGTCTCCTCGGCAATCGCGCGCGCGACTGGCGCGAGCGCATCATCGACGCCTCGGCCTTGATCGAGGCCGGCATCGATTTCTCCGACGAGGGCGATGTGCCCGCCGAGTTGAGAGCGCCTGCGGTCAAGGCGATCAGTGCGCTGCATGACGAAATCGCAGAAGTCCTTGCGGCACAGGGACAAGCTGAACGCTTGCGCGACGGCCTGGTGGTTGCGATCGCGGGCGAGCCGAATGTCGGCAAGTCGACGCTGATCAACCAGCTCGCGCGCCGCGACGTCGCGATCGTCTCGCCGCATGCCGGCACGACACGCGATGTGATCGAGGTGCAGCTCGATCTTGATGGCTATCCCGTCACGGTGATCGACACGGCCGGCATTCGCGAGACCGACGATCCGGTGGAGCAGGAGGGTGTTCGCCGGGCGCGAGCCCGAGCCGAAGACGCCGACCTCGTGTTGTGGCTGGTG
>NZ_JADPJF010000151.1:540665-557002 GCF_023073295.1 Bradyrhizobium sp. 23
CCGGCAATGCAGGCAGCCGCTCCGGCGGTTCGGTCTGGATCGTGCGCAACAAGATCGATCTCGGCGGGGTCGAGGACGTCGGCCTGTACGGTGAGTTCGGAATCGCCGCCAGCCGGGGGGACGGCATTCCCGCGCTGGTCGATGCTATGGTGAAATTCGCCGCCGACTTCTTCGGAACGACTGAGGGCGCGTTGGTGACCCGGGCCCGGCAGCGGGATTTGCTGCGCCGGGCGTCGGACAGCTTGCGGCGGAGTCTGGAGCTTGTAGAAGACGGCGAGGAGCTTGCCGCCGAAGAGCTGCGCGCTGCGGCCTATGCCTTGGGCCGGCTGCTGGGTCGGGTGGATGTCGAGGACGTACTGGGGGCGATTTTTCAGAAGTTCTGCGTTGGGAAGTAGCCCTAGTTCTTCATTGTACAACTAGCCTTTGTTCCACTTCTTCGTTTCACGTGAAACACTGCGGTCGCGTTCCGAGACGTTTCACGTAAAACGTGACTCCATTACCCATATTTGCTGGCAAACGTGGCAGCTAAGGGAGCGGGTGAGCGGAGAGATCCCGGATCACTCCGCTCGCGATGATGGGAGTATGCCGCTGCCATCGAGCTTCGAGACCGGGCCGCATCTGGACGTTACGGCCCTTCAGTAGACACTTTATGCGTCGGGAGCTCCGTTTTCTCCCACTGAAAATGATAATCTTTCCAAGGGCGGTTCTACTGTGCCTGGGGTTGTTTTCGCGAAAAACATCTGGGCTCCGCTTGCACCGTTTCACGTGAAACAACCGCCTTTCCAGTTTCCGCTTCCGGCTTCCCCGCCTCTGAGCTAGAAGTCCGTCCATGCGCACAGAGCGAGAGAGCTTCGACGTCATTGTGATTGGCGGCGGCCATGCCGGCTGTGAGGCCGCTTCTGCCTCTGCCCGGATGGGCGCGGCGACCGCTCTGGTGACGCACCGCTTCTCCACGGTCGGCGCGATGTCCTGCAATCCCGCCATTGGCGGTCTCGGCAAGGGCCATCTGGTTCGCGAGGTCGACGCGCTCGATGGTCTGATGGGCCGGGTCGGCGACGCCGGCGGTATTCAGTTTCGCGTTCTCAATCGCCGTAAGGGCCCAGCGGTCCGTGGTCCGCGCGCGCAGGCCGACCGGAAGCTCTATGCGGCCGCGATGCAGGCGGCGATCCGGGAGACCGAGGGTCTTTCCGTGGTCGAAGGCGAAGCGGACGAGCTGATCGTGGTCGAGGGACGGGTGATCGGCCTGCGCCTGGCAGATGGCCGCGAGCTTCGGGCAGGGGCTGTCGTCGTCACCACCGGCACCTTCCTTCGCGGTCTGATCCATCTCGGAGAGAAGAATTGGCCCGCCGGCAGGGTCGGCGAGGCGCCTGCGATGGGCCTTTCGACCTCGTTCGAGCGCGCCGGATTCACCCTTGGACGGCTCAAGACGGGCACTCCGCCGCGTCTGGATGGCACGACGATCGACTGGTCGGCGGTCGAGATGCAGCCGGGGGACGAGCCTCCGGAGCCGTTTTCGATGGTGACCGAGCGGATCACGACGCCGCAGATCCAGTGCGGAATCACCCGAACCAATTCCGCCACCCATGAGGTGATCCGGGCCAATGTTCATCGCTCTCCGATGTACTCCGGCCAGATCAAGAGCTCCGGACCGCGCTATTGCCCCTCGATCGAGGACAAGATCGTTCGCTTCGGCGATCGCGACGGTCACCAGATCTTCCTGGAGCCGGAAGGGCTCGACGACAGCACTGTCTATCCCAACGGCATCTCGACCTCGCTGCCGGAGGACGTTCAGCTCGCCATTCTCGCAACCATTCCCGGCCTGGAGCGGGTGAAGATGGTCCGGCCGGGCTATGCCATCGAATACGACCACATCGATCCGCGTGAGCTCGATCCGACCCTCCAGACCAAGCGCCTGCGCGGTCTGTTCCTGGCCGGCCAGATCAATGGCACCACGGGGTACGAGGAAGCTGCCGGCCAGGGCATCGTGGCCGGGCTGAACGCGGCATTGGCTGCGAGCGGCGCCGCGCTGACAGTGTTCGACCGAGCTGATGGCTATCTTGGCGTCATGGTCGACGACCTCGTCACCCGCGGCATCAGCGAACCCTATCGGATGTTCACCTCCAGGGCCGAGTACCGCCTGACACTGCGTGCCGACAATGCCGATCAGCGTTTGACCGAGAAGGGCGTCGCTCTGGGCTGCGTTGGCAGCGCCCGGACGGTGCATCATCGCGCCAAGATGGACGCCCTGAATGCGGCACGAGCGCTCTCGAAGTCGCTGACGATCACTCCGAACGAAGCGATCAAGCATGGTCTGTCCCTGAACCGGGACGGCCAGCGGCGCTCGGCTTTCGAACTGATGGCCTATCCCGATATTGGCTGGAGCCAGGTCCGTGCGATCTGGCCCGAGCTGTCCGGCATTGATCCCGTCATTGCCACCCATCTCGAGATCGACGCGAAGTACGATGTCTATCTGGAGCGCCAGAGCGCGGACGTCGAAGCCTTCAGGCGGGACGAGGGGATGGTGTTGTCGGACGTCGATTACCAGCAGGTCCCCGGTCTCTCCAATGAGGTGCGGGCCAAGCTGGAGAACGCGCGGCCGTTCACCGTTGGCCAGGCCGGCCGAATCGACGGCATGACGCCTGCCGCGCTCGGCATTCTTGCGGCCTATCTCCGCCGCGAAGCGCGGAAGACTTCCAAAGTAATCGCATAGGTTTCACGTGAAACAGCGCGGGCCGGGCGGCGGCAGATCGTCTTCAGGAAAACCCTCGGCGGGTGAGGGTGCCGGTGTTCGCTCCGAACCGGCGCCTGCCCGGCCAAAGATCGACAAGGCCAGCGCCAACGATCGATCGTGGGACGTCGTCATTGCAGCCGACAAGGTTGCGGCGCTCAACCTCGCGCCTGTTTCACATGAAACGGAAGCCCGGCTCGATCGCTACATCGCACTGCTGCGGGAGTGGCAGGCCAAGACCAACCTCGTCGCGCCCTCGACATTGCCGTACCTCTGGACCCGGCACATCGCCGACTCTCTTCAGCTCGTCGCTCTCGCCCCATCGGCCAAACGTTGGGCCGACCTCGGCAGCGGTGGCGGCTTTCCCGGGATCGTCCTGGCCTGCGCCATGGCCGGGACGGCCGGGGCGAGCGTCCATCTGGTCGAGCGAATCGCCAAGAAGGCGGCCTTCCTGCGCGAAGCCGTGCGCGTCACGACATCTCCGGGAGTCGTACATCTCGCTGAGATCGGGGATAATGTGGATAGAATCACCGGCCCGGTCGATTGCGTCACCGCGCGTGCGCTGGCTCCGCTACATCAACTCATCGGCTTTGCGGAGCCGCTGATGCGCCGGGGCGCAAAGGCGTTGTTTCTCAAGGGTCAAGATGTAGAGTCTGAATTGACCGAAGCCACTAAATATTGGAATATTCAGCCGCAGCTCCACCACAGCCGTACAGGCGACGGTTGGATCGTCGAGCTGGCTTCCGTCGAACGGCGCGGGTGAGGCGTCAGGGGCCGAGTGGGGGAATTTGCGATGAGCGTGATTGACGAACCGCAGCAAGAACAGACCGCCGCCGTCCCGCAGGGCCATCCGCGCATCCTGGCGCTGGCGAATCAGAAGGGCGGCGTGGGAAAAACAACCACGGCGATCAATCTCGGCACGGCGCTCGCTGCGATCGGCGAGCGCGTCCTGATCGTCGATCTCGATCCGCAGGGCAATGCCTCGACCGGACTCGGCATCGATCGCCGCAACCGCTCCTGCTCGACCTATGACGTTCTGATCGGCGAGGCGAGCCTGCGGGAAGCGGTGGTGTCGACGGCAGTGCCGCGGCTGCATATCGCGCCCTCGACCATGGATCTCTCCGGCCTTGAGCTCGAGCTCGGCACCACGCCGGGTCGTGCGTACAAGCTGCGCGATGCGATCAGCGCGCTCAACAACAACGTCTCGCCCGACGCCGATTACACTTACGTGCTGATCGACTGTCCGCCCTCGCTCAACTTGATCACCGTGAACGCGATGGCGGCTTCCGACGCAATCCTGGTGCCGCTCCAGTGCGAGTTCTTCGCGCTCGAAGGTCTGTCGCAATTGCTGCAGACGGTGGAGCAGGTGCGCTCGACGCTCAATCCGAGCCTGTCGATCCACGGCATCGTGCTGACCATGTTCGACTCGCGCAACAATCTCTCGAACCAGGTCGTTGCCGACGTCCGGCAGTTCATGGGCGAGAAGGTCTACAAGACCATGATCCCGCGCAACGTGCGCATCTCGGAGGCGCCGTCCTACGGCAAGCCGGTGCTCGTCTACGATCTCAAATGCGTCGGCAGCGAAGCTTATCTGCGGCTCGCCACCGAAGTGATCCAGCGCGAGCGCGAGCTGCGGACGACGCATTGAAGCGGCGTTGATGCTACGAGTTACGAGTTTCGACAATTCAGTTCTGGAGTGCAGCGTGAATCCAAGGGAGCTGGCGATGGCCGACGAAGCGCGTTCGCGACTGGGCCGGGGTCTTGCGAGTCTGATCGGTGACGTCGGCGGCGAGGCTCAGCATGTCGATCGGCCGCGCGCGCAACGCAAGGTGCCGATCGAGTTCATCAAGCCCAATCCGCGCAACCCGCGCCGCACCTTTTCGGAGAGCGAGCTCAGGGAGCTCAGCGATTCGATCAGGCAGCATGGCGTGATCCAGCCGATCGTGGTGCGCCCGGTGAAGGGTGCGCAGGACCGCTTCGAGATCATCGCCGGCGAACGGCGCTGGCGCGCCTCGCAAATGGCCGGCCTGCACGAAGTGCCGATCGTCCCCGTCGACATCAGCGACAGCGATGCGCTGGAGTTCGCGATCGTCGAGAACGTGCAACGCGAAGACCTCAACCCGATGGAAGAGGCGCTTGGGTATCACGCGCTCGCCAACGAGTTCAAACGCAGCCAGGACGACATCGCCAAAGTCGTCGGCAAGAGCCGCAGCCACATCGCCAACATGATGCGGCTGACGAAGCTTCCCGCCGAGGTGCAAACCCTGATCACGACCGGCGAGCTGACCGCGGGTCATGCCCGCGCGCTGATCGGCGTGCCTGATCCGCTCGCTGCCGCCAAGCGCATCGTCGAGGAGGGCCTCAACGTCCGCCAGGCCGAGGCGTTGGCGCATGAAGAGGGCGTGCCGGAGCGCAAGCCGCAGAAGGCGCGCACGGGGGCGAAGGAAAAGGACCCTGACACGGTCGACCTCGAAAAGCGCGTCAGCGACGCGCTCGGGCTCAAGGTCACGGTGAGCCACCGCGACCCCGGCGGCTCGGTCCAGATCAACTACCGCAACCTCGATCAGCTCGACGAGGTGATGCGGCGGCTGGCGAAGGGCGCCCTGTAGCCGCTTGGTGTCGTCCTGGCGAAAGCCAGGACCTCATGCCGATCCACACGTCATTGCGAGCGCAGCGAAGCCATCCAGAATCTTTCCGCGGAGAGATTCTGGATTGCTTCGTCGCAAGGGCTCCTCGCAATGACGAGGGGACAGTGCGGGAAGCTCAGCTCCGCCGCTTCGCGTTTGCGGCGATCGCCATCAGCGTGCGCTGGGCGATGGCGGCGGCGAGGGTGGATTGCTTGCGGGTATCGAGCGCGGCGGTCGCGAGCTGCTCGATGATGACGGCGAGCCGCGCCACGCTGAAATTGCGCAATGCGGTTTCGACCGCGGGCTTCCGCGAAAAATGCAGGCGCGGATAGCCGCTGTCGAGCACCGCGGATGCGGGCGTGCCGTCGGCGATTGCGAGCGCCGATTTGTGCAGCCACGCCGCCTGACGCTGCGCCGCGGAGATGATCACGCCGGGGTAGGTGCCGGCGATCATGGCTTTGGCAAACTCGTTCTCGACGATCTCGGGCCGGCCGGCGAAGGCGCCATCGACGATCGGATCGAGTTTCAGTTCCGACGCATCGGCGACGACAGCCATCACGTCATCCAGCGTGATCTCGCCCTTGCCATGGGCATAGAGCGTGAGCTTGCGCAGCTCGTTGCGGGAGGCCTGGCGATCGCCGCCGAGGAACGACATCAGCGCCGCGCGGGCATCTTGCGCGATGCGCAAATTGGCGATGCGGAGCTCGTCTTCCATGAGCTTGGCGAGATCGCGCTCGGTATCGGGATAGCAGGCGATCGCGACGGCCGTCTTGGCGCGTTCGCAGGCCTTGCGCAGTGGCGATTCCGGACGCAGCTCGCCGGCCTCGATCACGATGCGGCAATCCCTGACGCCCATTTCCGCCAGCGTGTCGATAGCACTGGCAAAGCTGCGCGAGCCGGCGCGCACGCGGATGGCGCGGCGGCCGCCGAACAGCGGCACCGTCATGGCCTCGTCGACGAGGCGCGACGGCTCGGCGGAGAGCTCGTCGCCATCGACCTTGACCAGCGAGAAGGGATCATTGGGATCGTCGACGGACGAGGCGATCAGCGCATCCGCGCGTTCGCGGACCAGGCCGGCGTCGGGACCATAGAGCAGGATGATCGGACGGCCCGCATCGGGGCGGGCGAGAAAGGCGTCGATCTCTTTTCCGCGCAGCGCGACCATGTTGCCTGGGACTCGTCATTCCGGGCGAACCGGGGTGACGGGATGAATTAAGTGCCCGCGGTGAAGAACGAGGCGAGTCGAGTCGTGATGTTCTCGGCGATCTCGTTGGCAGCACGATCCTCGGCATCACGTACCGCGCGGTTGCGGCTGAAACGCTGATAGGAGCCGGGCATGTCGTAGGACACGCGGGAGAACGTGGTGCCTGTCATCACCGACTTGCCGCTGACGACCTCGATCAGATTGTACTGGGCGTCGAGGCCGTAGTTTTCGCTGCTGGGCAGGCCGGTGTTGGGATCGACGATCAGCGACGTCTTGCTGCTTGCGAAGCGGATCTCGAGGCGGTGGGTTGGCGGCATGCCAGTGGCGCTGCCATAGAGCTTGAAGGCCAGCGCGTTGCGGACCTCGACGCCGACCCGGGCCTCGCGTGAGGCATTGGCTTTGGCGATCGGGGGTAGATCGACCCCCATCAGCTTCTCGCGCAGACCGGGGGTGCCGTCGGTGTGCTCGGCATACATCGGGTGGAAGCAGCCGGCCGTCATGGCCGCCAGTGCGGCGACCGCCAGCAAGCGGGCTGCGATGCGGATCCTAGCCGACAACATTCACGATCCTCTTGGGGACGATAATCACCTTGCGGACGGGTTTGCCATCCAAGGCCAGTTTTACCGCATCGAGGGCCAAAACGGCAGCCTCGATTTCCGGATTCTCGGCCGCTGTTGCAACTGTGACCTCGCCCCGCTTCTTACCGTTGACCTGGACCACCAGGGTCACACTGTCTTCAACCAGCAAATCGCGTTCGATTTGGGGCCAATTGGCCTCGGAAACCAGCCCGCTATGGCCCAGAACCTGCCAACACTCCTCGGCCAAATGCGGCATCATCGGGGAGAACAGCTGGACCAGGATCTGGCTGGCCTCCCGGATCGCCCAGGCCAAATCTGGAGCCGGCTGGCCGGGACGTTGCAAGATCTCCGCAAACGCATTGGTGAATTCGCGGATATGGGCGAGGCAGACGTTGAAGTGCAGTCGCTCGATTCCGGTGGTGACCTTGTCCAGCGCGCCATGGGCAGCCTTGCGCAAGGCGGTGGCGTCCGGGCCGAAGCTGGCCGGCCGGGCCGTCGGCGCGCCCTTGCCGGGTTCCACAGAATCGTTCACCAGCCGCCACAGCCGCTGCACGAAGCGCGAGGCGCCCTGGACGCGCTCGTCGCTCCAGATCACGTCGCGCTCGGGCGGGGAGTCCGACAGCATGAACCAGCGGGCGACGTCGGCGCCATAGGTCTCGATGATGTCGTCGGGATCGACCGTGTTCTTCTTCGACTTCGACATCTTCTCGATCGGGCCGATCTGGATGTCTTCGCCTGACGTTAGCAGCGTGGCGCGGCGGCCGTTGGCGCCGGTCTCGACCTTCACCTCGACCGGCTGGACGTAGGTGCCGTCGGCCTTCTGGTAGGTCTCGTGCACTACCATGCCCTGCGTGAACATGCCCGCGAACGGCTCGTCCAGGGCGATGTGCCCGGTCGCCTTCATCGCGCGGGTGAAGAAGCGGCTGTAGAGCAGATGCAGGATCGCGTGCTCGACGCCGCCGATATACTGGTCGACCGGCAGCATCCGGTTGGCGACCTCTGGCGTCGTCGGAGCGTTCTCGTTCCAGGGATCGGTGAAACGCGCAAAGTACCAGGACGAATCGACGAAGGTGTCCATGGTGTCAGTTTCGCGGCTAGCCTTGCCGCCGCATTGCGGACAGGTGACGTGCTTCCAGGTCGGATGATGATCGAGCGCGTTGCCCGGCTTGTCGAAGGTCGCATCGTCCGGCAGTTCGACGGGCAGATCGGCATCCGGCACCGGCACGACGTCGCATTTCGGGCAATGGATGACGGGGATCGGGCAGCCCCAATAGCGCTGGCGCGAAATGCCCCAGTCGCGCAGGCGGAAATTGACCTGGCGCTCGCCGACCGGCGCGTTGCCGCGCAGCTCGCTCTCGAGACGCTTCGCCACCTCGTCCTTGGCCTGATCGATGGTCATGCCGTCAAGGAAACGCGAATTGATCATGCGGCCGTCACCGTCATAGGCGGTATCGGTGATGACGAATGATTTCGGATCCTGGCCCTCGGGGCACACCACCGGCGTGTTGCCGAGAGCGTACTTGTTGACGAAGTCGAGGTCGCGCTGGTCGTGTGCGGGACAGCCGAAAATGGCGCCGGTGCCGTATTCCATCAGCACGAAGTTGGCGACATAGACCGGCAGCTTCCAGCTCGGATCGAACGGGTGGACCGCGCGGATGCCGGTATCGAATCCCTGCTTCTCGGCGGTGTCGATGATCTCCTGCGCCGTGCCCATCCGCTTGATCTCGCCGATGAACTCGGCAAGCTTCGGATTCTTAGCCGCGGCTGCCTGCGCCAACGGATGATCGGCCGAGATCGCCATGAACTTCGCGCCGAACAGCGTGTCGGGGCGTGTCGTAAAAATCTTCAGCTCGCTCTCGCCGGCCGGCGTCGTCGTCGCGTCGAGCGCGAAGCGGATCAGCAGGCCCTCGGACCGGCCGATCCAGTTGCGCTGCATCAGCCGCACCTTGTCGGGCCAGCGGTCCAGCGTATCCAGTGCAGACAGCAGCTCCTGCGAGTACTTCGTGATCTTGAAGACCCACTGGTTCATTTCCCGTTGCTCGACAACGGCACCCGAACGCCAGCCCTTCCCGTCGATCACCTGCTCGTTGGCGAGCACGGTCATGTCGACGGGGTCCCAGTTCACCTTGCGCTTCTCGCGCTCGGCGAGGCCTTCGCGCAGGAAGTCCAGAAACATCTTCTGCTGGTGCTTGTAATAGGAGGGATCGCAGGTCGCGATCTCGCGGCTCCAGTCCAGCGACAGTCCGATCGAACGGAGCTGCTTCTTCATCGCGGCGATGTTGGCGTAGGTCCAGGCCTTCGGTGCGACCTTGCGCTCGATCGCGGCGTTCTCGGCCGGCAGGCCGAAAGCGTCCCAGCCCATCGGGTGCAGCACGTTGAAACCCTTGGCTCGCATGAAGCGGGCCAGTACGTCGCCAAGCGTGTAATTGCGGACATGGCCGATATGGATGCGCCCCGACGGGTAGGGGAACATCTCAAGCACATAGTATTTCGGCCGCGGATCGTCGTTTTTGGAGACGAAGATCGCCTGTTGGTCCCAGGCGGCTTGCCAGCGCGGTTCGGCGTCGCGGGCGTTGTAGCGTTCGGAGGTCATGGAATCGTTGGGTTTTCGTGGATCTGGCCGTCTAAAGACGGCGGACTAGGCCATAGAAGTCCTCGGGGGGTCAATGGGTTGCCGCTGGCGGCGCGGCGCCGCAAGGCTGCTCCGCAAAAATACGGAGAGTCCTGTTCGGCTCGCCGGGCCTGGTCACCGAGAGCGAGGTCGATCGCGTCCGGGCTGCGGGTTAGCCCTCAGCCCGCCATCATCATTTCCGCCGCGCCGTTGTCGATCACCGTGATGCCATGCTCGACGACGTTGTTGCGACCGCGGTGCTTGGCGGCGTAGAGCGCGGCGTCGGCGGCTTCGATCAAATCGCCCGGACGCAAGCTCTCGTTGGGCTTGGTCGCGGCAACGCCGATCGAGACGGTGACGATCATGTGGTCGGAGGTGATGTGCGGCAGGCCCAGCTTCAGCACGGCCGCACGCGCCTGTTCGCCAATTTCGACGGCGCGCGCCACGTCGGTGTTCGGCAGCAACAGGCAGAATTCCTCGCCGCCGTAGCGGGCCGCGAAGCCCATCGTGTCGGCGGCGATGCCGGACAGCGATTCGCCGAGCCTGGTCAGGCAAGAATCGCCTTCGAGATGGCCGTAGGTGTCGTTGAACAGCTTGAAATGGTCGACGTCGATCATCAACAGCGCGAGGTCGCTGCCATATTGCTGCGCGCGCATCCATTCGAAATCGAGGCGGCTCTGGAAGCCGCGGCGGTTGGCAAGCCCCGACAACATGTCGATCGAGGCCATCACCGTGAGTCGGTCATTGCTCGCCATCAGCTCGCGTTCGCGCTGGCTGAGCTGTGCGGCCATCGCGTTGAACGCGCGGGCGAGCGGCACGAACTCGGCCGGCAGGCGATTGCGCGCGGCACGCGCCGACAGATCGCCCTCGCCCAGACGCTTGGCCATGTCGGCGAGCATCCTGATCGGCTTGATCACCAGTTTCTCGGCTGCGATCAGCGCGCCGAGCAGCACGAATACGACGACGAAACCGAGCTGGAGATAGGCGGTGCGGATGTCGCGGCTCACGGCCGCGGACACCTTGTCCTCGTCGATGCTGGCGATCAGGCGGGCATTGGTTCCGGCGATGCGGATATAGCTGACCGCGCGGCGGGAGCCGTCGGCAGCGAGGAAAGAGAGTGAACCTTCGTCCTGGTCAGACCTCAGCGCCTTGTCGGCGATCGCGGACATCAGCGGCATGTTGTCGAGCGGACGGCCGATCGCACTATGCTGGTCGGCCGGTGCCGCCAGCACGGTGCCGGTGCTGTCGACCAGCACGGCCGTGATGCCGGCGCGCCCCCCCAGATTGCTCATGACCTTCGACATCCAGTCGAGGTTGACGGTGGCGAGCACGACGGCATCCGCTACGCCGCTGAAGGCGGACACCGGGTAAACCGCCATGACGGTCGGTGTCAGCACCGGGCGCGACAGGATGAAGTCGCTCAGGACGAAGCGGCCGGTTTCCTGCGCCTGCTGGAAATACGGCCGGTCACTGAGGTCCAGGCCGACATACATGTTGTTGGTGGCGCACTGGATGCGCCCGTCCTGGCCGGCGATCAGAAGCGTGCGGATCCAGGGAAGGTTCGACGGCAGGCTCGCGCGCAGCACGTCACAGCTCTTGCTGATGCCGCCGGCGGAGGCGCGGATGAAAGCTTCCGATTTCAGGATGGTCTCGACCGACGAGATCACCTCGCGCTGCGCATCGGCGCTGTGTCTTGCAACGGTGGTGAATTCGGCTGTGGCCTGTGCGATCTGCCGTGTGCGCGTGTCTTCCAGCGATCGGATGCGTTCGAACATCAAAGGCGTCACCAGAATCACCGCGAGCAACGCAAGCCGCGCCCGGATTCCGAGAACCTGCTTGAGTTTCGCTCGTTTGCGGTTGAAACTGACGTTTGACATCTTCGCTGCCCACCCCGCGGCTAAGGTAAAGCGAGGGGTTCAAAAACTCTTTCTTGAACTCGGTAAAATTAGAACTAGCTCCGCAACAACCAGCTCCGATGCGACATCATGACTGAAGCCAACGCCGCGCCGCTAACCGGCCATTCACCAAACGCGCTCGCCGCGGTCGAAGCCGAAATCGCGCGCGCCTGCAAGGATGCGCGGCGCGAGCGTGCCTCCGTGACGCTGATCGCGGTGTCGAAAACTTTCGCCGCGGATGCAATTACCCCGGTCATCGGCGCCGGGCAGCGCGTATTCGGGGAGAATCGCGTGCAGGAGGCCAAAGGCAAGTGGCCCGCGTTAACTTCTGTTTACCCCGATATCGCGCTGCATCTGATCGGCCCGCTGCAATCCAACAAGGCGAAAGAGGCAGTCGCGCTGTTCGATGCCATCCATTCGGTCGATCGCCCGAGCATTTGCCAGGCGTTAGCCAAGGAAATCGAATCCCAGAACAAGCACCCGGAATTGTTCGTGCAGATCAATATCGGTGAGGAGCCGCAGAAGGCGGGCATCGCGCCCGGCGAGGCCGATGCTTTCATCGCGAGCTGCCGCGACACCTACGGGCTGACGATCTCGGGGTTGATGTGCATCCCGCCGGTAGACGAGCCGCCGGCGGCGCATTTCGCGCTGACCGCCAAGGTCGCCGCGCGCAATGGATTGAAGAAGCTCTCGATGGGCATGAGCGCGGATTATGCGACCGCGATCATGCTCGGCGCCACCCATGTGCGCGTGGGCAGTGCGATCTTCGGGCGCCGGTGAGAGCCGTTAGCGACGGCAGAGCGCCATACGAACTCTCGATTTCGTCATTGCGAGCACAGCGAAGCAATCCAGAGTCCCTCCGCGGAAAGATTCTGGATTGCTTCGCTGCGCTCGCAATGACGGTGGTGTATGTGGGGCCTATTCAAACCCCACTGCCACCTTCCCCAGCGCGCCAAAGTCCGCGACAAACCGATCACCCGCCTGGATCGGAAGCGGCGGATGGCACGTGCCCGTGGTCACTACCTCCCCTGCCCGCAAGATGATGCCGAGGCCACGCAGCTCGTTGGCCAGCCAGGCCAGGGCAATGCGGGGATCGCCGAGCACGTTCTTGCCGTGGCCGAGATAGCGCTGGCCGCGTAGCGTGATCTGCGGCCGCTCTTCGACGAGATCCATGGCACGCCAGTTCGCATTCGTCGCTGCGCCCAGCACGAACAGATGCGCACAGGCGTTGTCGGCGATGAGCTGCGCCTCGCCGGCGCTGGCGAAATCGGCAAAGCGCGAATCGGGAATCTCGATCGCGGGATGCAAGCTGTCCACGGCGGCGAGCACCTCGTCCACAGTATATGGCGCCGCGCGCGGCGGCAGATCGCGCCCCATGCCGAAAGCGAACTCCGGTTCGCCGACGCGCATCGCGTTGCCCTTCATCGAGGCGGTGCCGCCATCGGCGATCACGGTGTCGCTCATGATCCGACCGGCCAACGGTCCCGCGACATTGATGTGCTTCTGTCCGGACTCGCTCGTTGCCGCGATCTTCCAGCCGAACAAAGTCCCGCTGAGCGCAGCCTGCACGGCGTAAGCCTCGGTGCGGTTCTGAGGCCGCAACTCTGGCTCCAGCGCGTCAAGCTTGGTGCCGTCGCGCCAATGTTTAACCAGGACCTGCGAAGCGGCGGCGATCTGATCCTTGTCGAGCATGTGTCCTCATCCGATGATGATTTTTGTTTTTGGTCCAAGCCGCCGCAGCAATTGTCGCATCGCCGCTTCGGTCATCGAGACGCAGCCTGCGGTGGGGCCGAAATTGTCGCGGGCCAGATGCAAGAACACCGCGCTGCCCCGGCCGGCGATCCGCGGCCTCGTATTGTGGTCGATTTCGATGATGAAGTCATAGAGATGGTCGGCCCGCTTGAGCCGGTCGCCGCCCTGCCCCTGGCGGAGGCGGATTCCCTGATTGTAATGACGGTCCTTGGGATCCTCGCACCAGGCGTCCTCGCCGGTGATGATCCGGGCCGGCAGGAAGGTCTGCGGGCGGCTGTGCCGGTCGCCCCGCCACCACAATCGCCTCGGACGGAAGCTGCCCCGCGGGGTGCCGCCATCGCCCTCGCGCTTGTTCGCCAGAATGCCGCCGCGTCCGAGCGCCACCGGAATCGTCAGCGCTCCGGCGGTCAGCCAGCCCCGGCGCGGCTTCCCGGCGGCAGGCTTAACGCGGATCACCGAGAGCGGCCCGGCGCTCCGGTTCATGGTGTAACTAGCTGAAGCAGCTTTATTTTTCATGTGAACGTGCGATGTCGAATTCATTACAGGACATTCATCAAAACGGCCTGCTATTCTAGGTTAGAGTGGTTCTGGCTTGTGAATCGGTAACAGCCCACTACTTCAAGACGAACAACAATAATAACGGCGACCCCTAAACTTCCCTCTCGGCTGGGTGCAGCATGGATGCGCGCCGCGCCGGACCCCAAAAGGATGACCCCCTATGGCCAATGCCCGCAAGATCCTGATCGTGGATGACGATACCGATCTGCGCGATACGTTGGTGGAGCAATTGTCGCTGCACGAAGAATTTGAAGCCTCCGCGGTCGATACCGGCGCCAAGGGCGCGAGCGCCGCGAAGGCCAATGCCCCCGATCTCGTCCTGATGGATGTTGGCCTGCCCGACACCGATGGCCGCGAAGTGGTCCGTTCCTTACGCAAGGGCGGGTTCAAGGCTCCGATCATCATGCTCACCGGGCATGACACCGATTCCGACACGATTTTGGGGCTGGAATCCGGCGCCAACGACTATGTCGCAAAACCCTTCCGCTTCGCCGTACTGCTGGCGCGCATCCGCGCCCAGCTCCGGCAGCACGAAGCCAGCGAGGACGCAGTGTTCTCGGTCGGCCCCTACTCTTTCCGGCCCGGCTCCAAGATGCTGACCGCCGCCAATGCGCGCAAGGTCCGGCTGACGGAGAAGGAAACCGCCATCCTCCGCTTCCTCTACCGGGCCGGCCAGATGCCGGTCTCGCGCGAGACCCTGCTCCAGGAGGTCTGGGGCTACAATTCCGGCGTCACCACCCACACGCTGGAAACCCACATTTACCGGCTTCGCCAGAAGATCGAGAAGGACGCCGCGAACCCGGAAATCCTGGTCACGGAAGCCGGTGGCTACAAGCTGGTGCCGTGATACGCTTCAGGGGCGTGCGAATCGTTTTAGATTGCGTGCCCTTGAGCCCCGGACCTGAATGTCAATCGACGATGATGTAGCGCTTCTCGAGCGTGTCCCGACACTGCGCCTGTTGGGAGACGCTTCGTTGCGCATGCTGGCGATCGGCTCCGAGCAGCGTGACTTCGTCCGCGGCGACGTCTTGTTCAATCTCGGCGACGATGCCGATGCCGGCTTCGTGGTCCAGCGCGGCGCCTTCCGGGTCGACGACGGCGCCGGTGCGGAGATGATCGCAAGTCCCGGTGCGTTGATCGGCGAGCTCGCGCTGATCGTGCCGATGAAGCGGCCGTCGAGCGCGATCGCGATCGAGCACGCCTCCGTCATCCGCGTCGCGCGCAGCCTGTTTCAGCGTGTGCTCGAAAGCGACCCCGCCGCCGCCGTCCGCCTGCGCGACGAATTCGCGGTGCGCTCCAGCCAGATCGCCAGCGATATATTGATGGCGGGTGCGAAGCTGACGTCGTGATGTCGTCCTGGCGAAGGCCAGGACCCGTCATCCCAAATGTTTCTGGCTTGGTGCGATTGCCGATGTCCTCGCGCAACAACGAAGATTGGTGTAATGGGCCTGGCTTTCGCCAGAGCGACATTAAACCTCGAGCGTCACCGTCACCGGCACATGATCCGACGGACGCTCCCAGCTCCGCGCATCGCGCAAAATCTTGAAATCACTCACCGCATCTTTCAGCGCGCGCGAGACCCAGATGTGGTCGAGCCTGCGGCCGCGGTCGCCGACAGTCCAATCGGCGGAGCGGTAGCTCCACCACGTGTAGACCTTTTCCGACATCGGAATGCGATCGCGCGCGACATCGACCCATTCGCCGGCGGCGAGCGCGGCTTGCAGCTTCTCGGTTTCGATGGGCGTGTGCGACACCATTTTCAGAAGCTGCTTGTGCGACCAGACGTCATTCTCATGCGGGGCAACGTTGAGATCGCCGACCAGGATGTGGCGATCCTCGCCGCGCGGATGCAACGGCTCGCACGCCTTCATCTCGTCGAGGAAGCGGAGCTTGTGATCGAATTTCTCGTTCAGCGCGGGATCGGGAATGTCGCCGCCGGCGGGCACGTAGAAATTATGCACCACCAGGGGTTTCGCGATCCCGGCCCTCTCACCGAACGACACCGAGATGTGGCGTGAATCCACCTTGTCGCAGAAGGTGCGGATGTCCTTCGACTCGAACGGAATCTTCGAGACGATGGCGACGCCGTGATAACCCTTCTGGCCGTTCAACGCGACATGCTCGTAGCCGAGCCGCTTGAAGCGCTTCAGCGGAAAAGCGTCGTCGATGCACTTGGTCTCCTGGAGACACAGCACGTCCGGCCGCGCGCTCTTGAGAAATTTTGCGACCAGATCGATGCGCAGCCGCACCGAATTGATGTTCCAGGTTGTCAGGGAAAAACGCATGAGATTGATCTAACAAACTCCATCCGTCATGGCCGGGCTTGACCCGGCCATCCACGCCTTTTTGTAGGTCCAGATTGTAGGTCCAGAACGTGGATGCCC
>NZ_JADPJF010000151.1:557110-576903 GCF_023073295.1 Bradyrhizobium sp. 23
AGCAGCGAGTAAGTCTCAGCCCGGCGACGGGCCGTAATTGGTAAAATCGATCTTGAACATGCCGGGATCGAGCTTCTTGCTCGTATCCAGATTATAGACCGCGATCGTGGTGTCGTAGCCCTGCGGGTCGGTGACGGTCCACTGCTTCAACTGGCCGTCCTTGGCGCCGAACATCAGCAAGAGGCGACTGGTGCCGACCAGCGCCTGCTTCTCCTCGATGGTGACGCTGACGAAGACGTCGTCGGCCGAGACGTTGACGACGTTGGTGTCCTTCATCAGGTCGATGCGGTCGGACAGCAGGAAACGCAGCGGTGTCTGTGACAGCGGATAGACGTCCTGCGTCGCGAGCTTGCGGTCGCGCACCACCAGCGACGATCCGTCGGCGACGATGTCGATCGGGCTCGGCGCGTCATATTCGAAGCGCACCTTGCCCGGCTTCTGGATGTAGAAGTCGCCTTGCGTCTTGCTGCCGTCGGGGCCGACCTGGACGAAATTCCCGACCAGCGTCGACAATGACGACAAATAGGCGCTGACCTTGGCGGCCTGGGCCTTCTGGTTCGCATCGAAGGTCTGGAAGATGCTGCTCGGCACGTTGCGGCGTGGATCCGGAATCACCGGATTGGGCGGCGTCTGGGTCGCGCCGGTGACCGCGGGCCCTCCAACGGCCGGACCGCCGTCGCGGCCCTTCGGTGCAGGCTTCGGCACGGGAACGGTCTGCGCGAACGACGCCGTGATCACCATCGCGGCGGTGACGAGAATTACGCCGGCCATGCGCGCGCTCCGCGCGGCGACAATGGCAGCGAATCGAATGTCCGGATGTCTGATCAACGCGTCGTCCTGTGTGGCTGGGCGCCCTTTTAGCGTGATTTCGGCCAAAAGCAGATAACGTTTTTGCGTGAATGATGGTTTGAGGCGGCTCGCCTCACATATGGCTGTCTTCTTCCTCGACCAGGATCTCGCGCTTGCCGGCGTGGTTGGCGGGTCCGACGATGCCCTCCAGTTCCATGCGCTCCATCAGCGATGCGGCGCGGTTATAGCCGATCTGCAGGCGGCGCTGGATATAGCTGGTAGAGGCCTTACGGTCGCGTTTGACGATCGCAACAGCCTGCGAGAACAAATCGCCGCCGCCATCCGCGCCCATGGCGGACGCGTCGAACACCGCGCCGTCCTCGTCTTCGCTGGGTTCTTCGGCCGTGACGGCTTCGAGATATTCCGGCTGTCCCTGCGTCTTGAGGTGGCGCACCACCTTCTCGACTTCCTCGTCCGACGCGAAAGGTCCGTGCACGCGGCTGATGCGACCGCCCCCGGCCATGTAGAGCATGTCGCCCTGGCCGAGCAGCTGCTCGGCACCCATCTCGCCGAGAATCGTGCGGCTGTCGATCTTGGACGTCACCTGGAAGGCGATGCGGGTTGGGAAGTTCGCCTTGATGGTACCGGTGATGACGTCGACCGATGGACGCTGCGTTGCGAGGATCACGTGCAGGCCGGCGGCGCGCGCCATCTGCGCGAGGCGCTGCACCGCGCCTTCGATGTCCTTGCCGGCAACCATCATCAGGTCGGCCATTTCGTCGACGATGATGACGATGTAGGGCAGCGGGTCGAGCGAGAGCTTCTCTTCCTCGTAGATCGCCTTGCCGGTTTCCTTGTCGAAGCCGGTGTGCACCGTGCGCGTCGGCTCTTCGCCCTTGGCCTTCAATTCGAGCAAGCGCGTGTTGTAACCGTCGATGTTGCGCACACCGAGCTTGGCCATGTTCTTGTAGCGCTCTTCCATCTCGCGCACGGCCCATTTCAGCGCGACCACCGCCTTCTTCGGGTCGGTCACGACGGGCGTGAGCAGATGGGGAATGCCGTCATAGACGGAGAGTTCGAGCATCTTCGGATCGACCATGATCAGGCGGCACTGGTCCGGGCGCAGCCGATAGACCAAGCTGAGGATCATGGTGTTGATGGCGACCGACTTGCCGGAGCCGGTGGTACCGGCGATCAGCATGTGCGGCGTGCGTGCGAGGTCGATGATGACGGGATCACCGCCGATGGTCTTGCCGAGGCAGAGCGGCAGTTTCGCAACCGAATCGACAGTCTCCTTGGCGACCAGCAGCTCGCGCAGATAGACCTTTTCGCGATGCGCGTTCGGCAGCTCGATGCCGATGGCGTTGCGGCCCGGCACGACGGCGACGCGCGCCGAGAGCGCGCTCATCGAACGGGCGATGTCGTCGGAAAGTCCGATCACGCGCGACGATTTGATCCCCGGCGCCGGCTCCAGCTCGTACAGCGTGACCACGGGACCCGGATGGGCCTTCACGATCTCGCCGCGAACGCCGAAATCCTGCAGCACGCCTTCGAGCGCGCGCGAATTGGTTTCCAGCTCGGCCTTGCTGAGCGGCTGGCGATCGCCGGCCTTGGGCGCGGCCAGCACCGACACGGACGGAAGCTCGAACTTGTCGGAAGATTTCTTGGAAGCAGCCTTTGGAGCAGCCTTCTTGCGCGGCGCGCGCGCGGCGGGCTCCTCCTCCTCTTCCTCCTCGTGGTCTTCTTCGTGCTCGTCCTCGTCGTGCTCGTCTTCGGACTGCGGCGAGATCGGCGGCGCGGCGCGGCCGCCACCGAGCTTCGGCTCCTGACGGCTGAAGGCAACGGCCTTGGTCTTCGGTCCGCTCGAGACCAGCGAGCGGTAGGCCGCGCCAAGCAACCAGATCAGTCGTGCCTTCGTGCTCATCAAGGCGTGGAACAGCCAGCCCAGCGATACCGAACCGCGATCGCTCTCCTCGTCCAGGTCGAGCGGCTTGTCATCGTCCTCGATCTCAGCGAGTTCGTCGTCATGCTCGCGTGCGCCGAGGCCGCAGGCGATCAGGAAGGTCGCCGCCATCGCGGCGAACAGGATCGTGCCGAGCACGATGCGATAGATCATGCCCGGCGGTCCGAAGATCACCGCGGGCGCGCGAACCAGGGCATCGCCGACCACGCCGCCGAGGCCTGTCGGCAGCGGCCAGGCGCCGCCATGTGGCCAGCAGCTGACGAAGCCCGCCGCGATCACCGTGCAGAGAATCCAGCAGCCGAGCCGCAGCGCCTCGCGGTCGAACGGGCGATGGGTCAGCATGCGCCAGCCCCAGACCGCGACGGTCAGGACCAGCATGATCGCGCCGAGCCCGAGGATCTGCATCGCAAGGTCGGCGCCGATCGCGCCGGCATAGCCGAGAATATTGCGGATCGGCCGCGACGTTGCGTGGCTGAGGCTGGGATCCTGCACTGACCAGGTCATCAGCGCCGCCGAGGCGGCGCCCGACAATGCGATCAGGCCGAGACCGCTGAGCTCGCGCACGCGCCGCGCCAGCCCCTCGCGGATCGAGGGCGGCAGATGGCTGACCAAGGGAATGACACGTTCGATTGTCGACATGCTCATGGGCCCCGCCTAACCCAGAGTCTCGACCAGGCGGTGCAGCGCCTGCGCCGTGGTCTCGCCATCCTGCACAAGCGCAAGGCGAATGTAGCCTGCGCCGGGATTGAAGCCGTCGGGCTGGAGCCGCGCCAGATAGCTGCCGGGCACCACGCGCACGCCTGCTTCCTTGAAGAGTTTCAGGCACACAGACACATCGTCGCCGATTTCGGACGTGTTGAGCCAGACGCAGAAGCCGGCATCGGGCCGGCGATAGCCGTAACGATTGCCGATGATCTGGTCGGCGAGATCGAACTTGATGCGGTAGAGCCTGCGGTTCTCCTCGACATGCGCCTCGTCGCCGTAAGCAACGGTCGCGACATGCTGCAACGGGACCGGCACCTGCGGCGCCGCGATGTTGCGCAATTCGAGGAACATGCCGATGAGTTTTTTGTCGCCGGCGGCGAAGCCGACGCGCAGGCCCGGCAGGTTCGAGCGCTTGGACAGCGACTGGAACGCGACCACGCGGGTGAAATCAGGGCCAGCGCATTCGAGCGCGCTGCCGGGCGCTTCGCGGGTGTAGATCTCCGAATAGCACTCGTCGCTGAGGATCACGAAGCCGTAGCGGTCGGCGAGCTGCTTCAGGCGAATGAAATAATCGCGCGAGGCCACCGATCCCTGCGGGTTGGCGGGCGAGGCCAGATAGAACGCCACCGTGCGCGCCAGCGTCGCCTCGTCGATGGCGTCGAGATCGGGCAGGAAGCCGTTCTCGGCGGTGGTCGGCAGGTAGACCGGCTCGCAAGCAGCGGCGCGGGCGCCGGCGCCATAGACCGGATAGAACGGGTTCGGCATCAGGATCGCGGGCTTGCCGGGACGCGGGCCGACATAGCGCGCAGCCGCGATGGCGGCGAGGAACAGCCCCTCTCGGCTGCCATTGAGGACGAGAATCTCGCTCTCGGGATTGAGCGGTCGCGGCAGCTTGAAACGCGACGACAGCCAGGCGCCCGCGGCCAAGCGGAACGGGTCGGTGCCCTTGTTCGCGGGGTAACGGCCGAAATCGGCGATGTGCTTGGCCAGTACCGGGCCGACGAAATCAGGCACCGGATGCTGCGGCTCGCCGACGGCAAGCGAAATCAAAGGCTTGCCGGGCTGATGCGGTGCCAGCAGCTCGTTCAGCCGGACGAAGGGAGAGCGTTCGCTATCGGAGCTTCCACTGTCCTGCGGCGCACGGGATGAAGCGGTCATAGCCATTCTGGACGCCAGCACTCTTGGAACAGCCGGTCGCAGCACGGCGCCGACGGGAAGCGGTTCAGTTCACCATAGATAGGGCGAGGTTAAGACGCGATTAACCATCGGTCGCCGCCTCGGTCCAGAGCAGGAATAATGAGGCCACGGGCGGCTCTCGGAGCTGGTCATGCCATTGCGAGGGGGTGGACGTCTTGGCGATGTCATGGCCGGGCCTGTCCCGGCCACCCACGGCCTTTCCGACGGCGTCCAAGAACGTGGATGCCGGGACAAGCCCGGGCATGACGGCTTATGACGGCTTTGGCGGATAGGCGCCCTAATGCCCCGGCAGCTTCTCGAATGTCGCCATGCCCGCGGGGATCGCGTGGAAGTCCTGCTTGTCGCAGGTGTAGATCGCCATCTGCGGATGGAACTGCGCAGGTTCGTCCAGCGTGCCGACCTTCAGGATCGCCGCCGGCAGGCCGGGAACCTTGGTCACCAGATGGGTCCCGCATTGAGCGCAGAATTCGCGCGTGACGGCGCGTTCGAGGTCCTTGCGCGCGAATTGCTTGGGTTGCCCGGTGATGTAGCTGAAGCCAGCCGCCGGCATCGCGATGAAGGTGTTGGGCGCGCCGCCCGAGATGTACTGGCACTCGCGGCAATGACACTGCGCCTGCATCATCGGGTCGCCCTCGGCGACATAGCGCACTTCGCCGCAATAGCATCCGCCTTCCAAACGCATGACGACCTCCCGATTGTTGTTTCTTGTGGTCGATATTTCTGCGCGGGCGGTGTGGAATGGCAATCTTTTTCTTTCGCCTGGACGGACCAAGACAGACCTCCTGCAGCCGGTTCGTGCATCTATCTCTTGGCAAGTCCGCAGCCGTTGAATCCCCGGCCGCGCCAGCACCCGCTGCTCATGCACTCGGCTTCCAGCCGTGGACAAGCGGTTGAAGCGCAATCCGCGCGGCCACCCATACCGACGCATGCCGTGGCGCACCTGCTTCGCATGAACGAACAGCTCATGCCGCTTCCGGTCTGCCGCGGTTGCCCTGCTCCGGCCTGATCTGGCGGCAGCACGGCCGTCTTGTCCTCGCGCTTGGGCGCCCGCTTCGAATCAGGTTGGCCCGGACTTGCAGCGGGGCTCTGTGTCGTCAGCTTGGAGAGTTCCATCCGACACGGTCGGCTGGTATCGGTGCGGACGCCGGCGCCGGTGGTTCCTTTCAGCTCGAGTGCGAGCTTGTACTGATAGGGCGCGCCGGCTGTGCGGCGCAGCGGATCCTTCTCGCCAATCAGCCCGTTGACGGTGACAGTCGCGCTGCCATCCGCTTCGATCTTCCCGTCATAGATTGTGGCACCGGGCTTGCCCTCTTCCCCGGAGAGAGTGTGCAGCACGCCATCCTTGACGCGCAGGGCATACTGGAAATAGGCCTCGGGAAATGGGGGCTTGTTCTCGCAAGTCTCCTTCGCGATCCAGGTTCCATCGAATGCGGTTACGCGCTTGGCGGTGTCTGATGGTTTCGCCAAGGTCTCGACGCGCGATTTCGCCAGATCTGCGAACGCGCAGGCCGGGAAGCGTGCGAGGTGATCCTTGAATGCCGCGAGCGTTCCCAGCGCTTCCGCGCTACGCCAATGGTCTCCGGCCTCCGCGCAGGGATCGACCTGAGGCGTCGCAGGCGACAACGCCGCCGTCTCGGGCTTGCCGTTCAGGTAGAACTCGCCGAAGAACGACAGCGACAGCTCCGGTACTTGCGAGCCTTTGGAGCGCTGGTAGACGCCGGCGCTGATCGTCTGAAATACCGTGTTGACGTTGCCCTTGTCGCCGATGTGCTCCAGGAACGCGCTGGTGTAGGGGCTGTTGCGGCCGCTGCCGTCGTCGGCGGTCCGGCCGGCCTGTGTCGCGTAGGAAATGATGGTGCCCTCGGGACTTTCCATCTTGGCAAGGCCGCGTGAGACGGTGACGCCACGGCCCTGTCCGACGTTTCGCCGCAACTCGTCGGCAAATGGATTGTCGCGGCAGGCGTCGAGCACGAGGATGCGCAGGTTCTTGGCCTGCTGCAGATCCGCCAGGATCTCGTCGGCGCGCACCAGACGGCGCAGATCGACCTCGTCGCGAACGACGGCATCGACAGGCACCAGATAGTTGACGCCGGCGAACTGGAGCGCGTGCCCACTGTAATAGAACAGGGCGACATCGGCGCCGCGGGCCTCACGCGCGAAGCGAAGAATGGTGTCCTGCATGGCGGACTGGTCGAGGTCGGTCGTGACAACAGGATCGAACCCCGATCGCTTGAGGGCCGCGCCGACATCGGCCGCATCGTTGGTCGGATTGGCGAGCGGGGGAACGTTTCGGTAAGCGCCGTTGCCAATCACCAGCGCGACGCGCTTGTCCGCGCGGGCATCGAGGCTCGACAAAGCGAGCAACAGGAAACACCAGACTAGGCAATAGGGCAGACGCATGAAATCCTGCTCCAAACGGGGAGCATGATATTCAGCAAGCTCGCAGCAATGCAATTTAACTTATGACGGCCCAGCGGCACGGGACCAAAAAGAAAGGGGCTCCAACTTGCGCTGGAGCCCCTCAACGGTCGGGACATTGCCGGGTATGTGCCCCAAACCGTAGTTGTGAGCGCGACCTCCGAGGAGGCCGCGCCCGGGAGGAGACTTACATGTTGTAGGCGCGCTCTGTGTGCTCGGTGATGTCGAGGCCTTCACGCTCGCTCTCGACATTGGCGCGGAGGCCAACGATCACATCGACGACCTTGTAGAGAATCGCCGAACCGATGCCCGACCACACCAGCGTGGTGCCGACGCCCCAGACCTGGGAGATCATCTGCGCCGCGAAGTCGTAATCGGCAACCTTCGGCGGGATCGCGGTGTAGTCGATGATGCCCGCACCACCCAGCGCCGGATTGACGAGGATGCCGGTGCCGAGGGCGCCGATGATGCCGCCGACGCAGTGCACGCCGAACACATCGAGGGAGTCGTCGTAGCCGAGCGCGTTCTTCACGACGGTGCAGAAGAACAGGCAGACCACGCCGACCACGAGGCCGAGGACGATCGCACCCATCACGCCGGAGAAGCCGGCGGCAGGCGTGACGGCCACGAGGCCCGCGACAGCGCCGGAGATGACGCCGAGCACCGACGGGTGACCCTTGATGATCCACTCCGCGAACATCCACGACAGCGCGGCGGCTGCGGTGGCGACGAAGGAGTTGGTCATGGCGAGGGCTGCGCCGCCGTTGGCTTCGAGGTTGGAGCCGGCGTTGAAGCCGAACCAGCCGACCCAGAGCAGCGAGGCGCCGATCATCGACATCGTCAGCGAGTGCGGAGCCATCAGCTCCTTGCCGTAGCCGACGCGCTTGCCGATCAGCAGGGCGCCGACGAGGCCTGCGATGCCGGCGTTGATGTGCACCACGGTGCCGCCCGCAAAGTCGATCGCGCCCTTCTTGAAGATCCAGCCTGCGTCGGCGTTGATCTCATCGAGCTTGGCCTGCGCTGCGGTCTTCGCCGCGCCATCAGCCGCAGCAGCCAGAGCCTTGGCTGCGTCCTGGATCATGTCCGGGCCGGGCCAGTACCAGACCATGTGCGCGATCGGGAAGTAGATCAGCGTGACCCAGAGCGGGACGAAGAGCGCGAGCGCCGCGAACTTCATGCGTTCGGCGAAGGCGCCGACGATGAGGGCGGGCGTGATCGCCGCGAAGGTCATCTGGAAGCACATATAGATGAGCTCCGAGATGTTGGCGTCGACCGAGAAGGTCGCGGCCTTCGAGTCGGTGGTGACGCCCATCATGAAGGCCTTGGAGAAGCCGCCGATGAAGTCGGAACCGCCGGTGAAGGTGAGGCTGTAGCCGTACACGGCCCAGATCACGGTGACGACGCAGACGGTGTAGAACACCTGCATCAGGACGGAGAGCATGTTCTTGGAACGGACGAGGCCGCCGTAGAACAGCGCGAGGCCGGGGATCGTCATCAACAGCACGAGCACTGTCGATGTCAGCATCCAGGCGTTGTCTCCCTTGTTGACCGTTGGCTCGGCGTAGGCTGCGGTCGCAGCGAACAGGCCGACTGCGAGAGCCGCCAATCCCGCGCCATAGGGACGCTTAAACGTCATTTCATTTACTCCTGATTGAATTTTGATTGAGCGCGAAATCAAAGGGCCGCAGCATCGGCCTCGCCGGTGCGGATGCGAACCGCATGGTCGAGATTGATGACGAAGATCTTGCCGTCGCCGATCTGTCCGGTTTTCGCGGCGGTCGTGATGGCGTCGATGGTCTTGTCGACCTGGTCGGAGGCGACAGCGACCTCGATCTTGATCTTGGGCAGGAAGCTCACGGCATATTCGGCGCCGCGATAGATTTCCGTATGGCCCTTCTGGCGGCCATATCCCTTGACTTCCGTCACCGTGAGACCGTGAACGCCGATGGCGGTCAGGGCGTCACGGACTTCTTCCAGCTTGAATGGCTTAATAATCGCCATAACAATTTTCATGGGTCCTATCCCCGCTTGGGCCCGGTCCGGACGTGGCCGGGCGCTTCTCGACTGGTTCGCCACGAGGGAGAAAGTTCACTACGCGGGCACAGCCAGGACCCTTAGAATCAAATGCCGTGCCAGATCGGGCGTGTTGCCTAACGGACTATGAAAACGGGTGTTTTCGCGTTTGACGCGTAGTGCCGTGCAGTGCGCCATTACGCCGCGCTCAATACCTGACCATGCCTGATTAAAATACAGGCACGACAGGCTGTCGACACATTGGTGCTCACACGTAGGGCAGCAGAAAGGTATTTCCGTAAGGCGCGCGCCTATTGCAGGGCTTGTCGTGCCGCGAAATATCGGGCCCGTCGCACTTGTGCTCACGGAATGCGCGCAACCGGCCAACCTGCTTGAGCGGGCGAGGCTTGCCGGACGGGTCCCCGGCAGGGACCGTCAGGCGGCGCTGCGTTCCGCGAAGACCCGGTCGATCAGGCCCCAGTCGACCGCCTGCTGCGCGGTCATGAAATGGTCGCGGTCCAAGGTCCGTTCCACGTCCGGTTCGGGGCGCCCGCAATGCTGGGCATAGAGCCGGATGATGCGCCGCTTGGTTTCCTGCATTTCGGTGGCGTGGATCAGGATGTCGGACGCCTGGCCCTGAAAGCCGCCGAGCGGCTGATGCACGTGAAGGCTCGCATTGGGCAGGGCGGCGCGGTGACCGGGCTCGCCGGCCATCAGCAGAAACGAGCCCATCGAGCGCGCGGTGCCCATGCACAGCGTATGCACCGGCGCCTTGATGAATTGCATGGTGTCGTACATCGCAAGGCCGCTGGTGACCACGCCGCCATAGGAATTGATGTAGAGATTGATCGGCTTGTTCGGATTCTCCGCCTCCAGAAACAGGAGCTGCGCGCAGACCAGTCCGGACATCGCATCATTGACCTCGCCATTGAGGAAGATGATGCGCTCGCGCAACAGGCGCGAATAGATGTCGAAGGATCGCTCGCCGCGGGCGGATTGTTCGACGACCATAGGGACGAGCTGAAGCATGTCGCGCATCGGCGACCTCCATTTTCTGCGGGTGATGAAGTGGTGTTGGTGTCAGGCGGCCGCGCGCATCAGGCAGCCATTGCTGTTGGCCGGCTGCGGCAGCTTCATACGGATCTCGCAGGCTTGCTGGATGATGCGAAAGCGGGTGCCGCCATCCTCGTTCGGCTCGATCCGGAAGATGACATGGCTTTCGCGAAACGGCGGTTCGGAATCGCGCAGCCGGTAGCGCACCTCCTGGCCCGGGATCGCTGATTCCGGCTCGGCGCCCGCAAGATCGCAATCCGGCAACCAGCGCTCGCGCAAAGCCGGAATGGTCACCGCGCGCCAGACCTTGGCCGGCGGCGCATCGAATTCATATTCGAGCACCAGGTCTGTTTTGAGCGCCAAGTCTGCGTCGGAGGGATCAGGCTTCACGGCGTCGCTCATTGATCCATCTCCTTCAAGAGATCGGCGAGGGCATCCATGCGTTTCGGCCAATAGGCGCGGTAGCGCGCAAGCCAGGCCCCGATCGCGGAGATTCCTTCGGGATCGACTTCGTAATTCACAAAGCGGCCCTGCCGCTGTTCGCGCACCAGGCCCGCGCCGCGCAGCACCGCGAGATGCTGCGACATCGCCGGTTGGCTGATCTCCAATCCGTCGCGCAAGGCGCTGGCATTCAGGCTTCCGCCGGCAAGCTTCTCAAAGACCTTGCGGCGGGTCGGGTCGGCCAGCGCTTTGAAGATGTCGGCTTCGATCATGGCGACACATAAGCATACGCTTATGTGTGCGCAAGCCCAATTACTGCAGCGCCTCGCCGTGCTGCGAAATATCCAGCCCCTCGAGTTCGTGCTCGCGGGAGACCCGCAACGGCACGAACAGACCGACCAGCTTGAGCAGGACGAAGCTCATGCCTGCCGACCAGACGAAGGTGACGGCGACCCCGTAGAGCTGGATAAGAAGCTGCTGCGGATGGCCTTCGAGCAGGCCGGCGGTGCCGCCGATCGCGCTCGTTGCGAACACGCCGGCCAGCAGGGTCCCGGTCATCCCGCCGATGCCGTGGACGCCGAACACGTCGAGCGAATCGTCATAGTCGAAGCGGTGCTTCAGCCAGGTGCAGGCCCAGTAGCAGACGAGGCCTGCGATCACGCCGATGACGATGCCGTGCCAGGGCGCCACGAATCCCGAGGCCGGCGTGATGGTGCCGAGGCCGGCCACCGCGCCGGAGATCATGCCGAGCACGGACGGCTTGCGCCGCGTCGACCATTCGATCGCGCCCCAGGTCAGCGCGCCGGAGCAGGCTGCGAGATGGGTCGCGATGATCGCCATCACCGCGCGAGAATTGGCTGCGCCCGCCGAGCCGCCGTTGAAGCCGAACCAGCCGACCCACAACAGGCCGGTGCCCATCACCGCGAGCGACAGATCGAATGGCGAGAGATTTTCCGTGCCGTAGCCATGACGGCGTCCCATCACCTTCGCCGCGACGAGGCCGGCGGTGCCGGCCGACAGATGCACCACGAGGCCGCCGGCGAAATCCAGCACGCCCATTCCGGCGAGGAAGCCGCCGCCCCACACCCAATGCGCGAGTGGAATGTAGACGAAGATGAACCAGGCCACGGAAAAGAGGAGATAAGCGGAGAACCGCATCCGGTCGGCCACCGCGCCCGCGACCAGCGCCACCGTGATGATCGCAAACGTCATCTGGTACAGCATGAACAGCGCTTCCGGGATCGTCTTCGCCGCCGGGTTGACGCTGTCCATGGTCATACCGGAGAGAAACCAGCGGTCGAGCGTGCCGATCCACGGGCCGTCGCCGACGAAGCACAACGAATAGCCGAACGCGACCCAGAGAATGGAGATGATCGTCACTGCGGCGAGGCTCTGCGCCATGGTGGCGAGGACGTTCTTCTTGCGCACCATGCCGGAATAGAACAGCGCGAGCCCCGGGATCGTCATCATCAGCACCAGCGCGGTGGCGACGATCATCCAGGCGGTGTCGGCAGTGTTGATCTCGGAGCCCGCGGCACGCGCCGGCGAAGCCATGATCGACCCAAGCCCGATCGGCGCGGCGATAGCAGCCGCGCGGCGCAACAATCCCGCCATGTCGTTTCCCCCAGCTATTGATTGTGTCGCACGCCGTGGCGCCGTTGCCCGGTGCGATCGAAGAAGAGCGTTGTCGAGCGAAGCGGTTACCGGTTCGCGAAAAGAAAACGCGTCAAAGCAAAAATCTAGAGCGCGTCGCTGTCGGTCTCGCCGGTGCGAATGCGGGTCGCGTGATCGATCGGCGTGACGAAGATCTTGCCGTCGCCGATCTGGCCGGTGCGCGCGGTCGCGGTGATGACCGCGACGGCCTTCTCGGCGATATCGGAGGCAACCGCGATCTCGATCCGCAGCTTCGGCAGGAAATTCACGACATATTCGGCGCCGCGATAGATCTCGGTGTGGCCCTTTTGGCGGCCATAGCCCTTCACTTCGGTCACGGTCATGCCGTGGACGCCGATCGCCGTCAGGGCCTGACGGACCTCATCGAGCTTGAAGGGTTTGATGATCGCGACGACGAGTTTCATGGTCAGGCCTATTCCCCGGGATGCGCCGCGCCGTATGTCCCCGGCGCAGCGTCAATCTGGCATCTTTCCGGGCAAATGGCATAAAAAACTTGCAGATTGAAGCGGAAAATCGTTGGGCCATGTGAACGGCCGCCTCTGTACAGGGCAGCCGTTCATCCTCCACAATGCGTTTTTGGCATGGATGCGATGAACCCAAGCGTCGCGGCCGGTACAAAACTATGTTCGAGGGGGACGCTTCATGGCGAGTTGGTTCTACGCATCCGAGGGCAAGCAGCAGGGGCCCTATCCGGAAGGGCAATTCCGTGACCTCGTCGCCCAGGGAGTCGTGCGTCCGGATACGCTGGTGTGGTCGGACGGCATGGCCGGCTGGCAGAAGGCGGCCGAAATCCCCGGCCTGATCGGCGGGGGCGGTGCGCCCCCGATGATGCCGGCTGGCGGCCCGCCGATGATGGGCTCCGGGGGCTACGGCGGCGGTGGCGCCGGAGGATCGCTGGCGGTCGATTTCGGCATCCTCGAGTTCACCTGGCGCAGCATCGTGATGCTGATCGGCATGTGCTTCATCATCCCGGTGCCGTGGGTGTTCGTCTGGTACACGAAATGGATCGTGTCCTGCGTGAAGGTCCCCGGGCGGCCCAATCTCAGCTTCACCGGCAATGCGATGGCGCTGGTGCCCTGGTATTTCGGCTTCATCGTTCTGGCGGTCGTGATCGGCTACATCGGCGTTCCCTTGCTGAGCAATTTGCTGTTCATCGCCCAGCTCGTTCTGTACTGGCTCCTGATCAAATGGATGGTCGCGAATCTCGCCTCCAATGGGCAGCCGCTCGGCCTGAGCTTCACCGGCACGGTTTGGGCCTATGTCGGCTGGAGCCTGCTGTTCGCGATTTCCATCATCACCATCATCGGCTGGGCCTGGGTCGCCGCGGCTCAGATGCGCTGGTTCTGCCGCAGCATCGAAGGCACGCGGCGCGAGATCGTGTTCAACGGCAGCGGTCTCGGGATTCTCTGGCGGGGCATCGTGGCCGCATTCCTGTGCGGCTTCATCATCCCGATCCCGTGGGTCTATCGCTGGATCATGAACTGGTTCGCGTCGGAGACGGTTCTGGCTCCGCGGGGATCGCTCCGGGCCTGACCTCGAAAGGCACAAGCGCGATCGATCGTGCTTGTGCCTCTTAGGCTCTCCGTTCGCGCACCGAGCCTTCCTGCGCGACGGAGGCCACCAGCGTGCCGTCAGGCTTGAAGATCGAGCCGCGGGTCAAGCCGCGGCCGCTTCGCGCGCTCGGCGAATCCTGTGCGTAGAGCAGCCATTCGTCGGCGCGGAACGGGCGGTGAAACCACATCGCGTGGTCGAGGCTCGCGGGCATCATGCGCTTGTCGAACAGGGTGCGGCCGTAGCGCGCCATAATCGCATCGAGCAGCGAGAAGTCCGACGCATAGGCCAGCGCGCACATGTGCAGCGCCGGATCGTCCGGCAGCGTTGCCGCGGTCTTGATCCAGACATGGATGCGGCCGTCCTCGATCCTCTCACCGAAATAACGGCCGAGCTCGACCGGGCGCAGCTCGATCGGACGGTCGGATTCATAATAGCGGCGGATGAACTCCGGCATCTCCTTGAACATCGGCTGCTTCGCGACTTCCTCCGCCGTCAGCTTTTCCGGCGGCGGCACGTCGGGCATCTTGTCCTGATGATCGAACGCGCTCTCTTCCTCCGCGTGGAACGACACCATGATCGAGAAGATCGCGTTGCCATGCTGGATCGCGGTGACGCGTCGCGTCGAGTAGCTCTTGCCGTCGCGCAGGCGCTCGACCTGATAGATGATCGGGATCTGCGGATCGCCCGGCAGGATGAAATAGCAATGCAGCGAATGCGGCAGCCTGCCCTCGACGGTGCGGCACGCTGCAACCATCGCCTGTCCGATCACCTGGCCGCCGAACACCCGCTGCCAGCTGGTCTTCGGACTGTTGCCGCGGAACAGATTCACCTCGAGTTGTTCGAGGTCGAGGATCGAGATGAGGTCGATCAGGCTCTTGGACATGGATTTCAGCTTTCGCCTTGCCGCCCCGGGGTTCGCTGCTCCGGATCGACACAATGGGGGCTATCCGCCCTTGTTTCACCGCACTGTTTCGCCCACCTCAAGTCTGCTAGCAAGGCCAGGATTTAGCCGGGAATTGGGTATGTCGGTACAGGGTAGCATTGTCATCGGTGGCGGCGCGTTTGCGGGCCTGGCGCTGGCCCTGGCGCTGCGCCAGGGGCTCGGCCCCGAGATCCCCGTCATCGTCGCCGACCCCGCGCTCTCCACACGTCCGAGCCGGGACCCGCGCGCGACCGCGATCGTGGCCGCCTGCCGCCGCCTGTTCGAGGCGATCGGCGCCTGGGACGACGTCAGGGGCGAGGCGCAGCCGATCCTCGACATGATTGTCACCGATTCCAAGCTGGAAGACGCCACCCGTCCGGCGTTCCTCAACTTTGCCGGCGACGTCGCGCCGGGTGAGCCCTTCGCGCATATGGTCGAGAACCGCCGCCTCATTGATGCGCTGGTGGTGCGCGCCGAGGCCGAGGGCATCGATCTCCGCGCGACCACAGTGTCGTCTTACGACGCGCGGGCCGAAGGTATCGACGTGACGCTCGGTGATGGCAGCGTGATTGCAGCGAGCCTCCTGGTTGCGGCCGACGGTGCGAAGTCGAAACTGCGCGAGCGCGCCGGCATCGCCACCCACGGCTGGGAATATGATCAATCCGGCATCGTCGTCACTGTCGGCCATGAGCGCGATCACGAAGGCCGCGCCGAAGAGCATTTTCTGCCGGCGGGTCCGTTTGCTATCCTGCCGCTTTCGGGCAAGCGCTCCTCGCTGGTATGGACCGAGCGCCGCAGCGAAGCCGCGCGTATCGTTGCGTTGAGCGATGGGGAATTTCACGGCGAGCTCGAGCAGCGCTTCGGCCTGCATCTCGGCGAGGTGAAGGCGCTCGACAAGCCGCGCGCGTTTCCGCTGTCCTATTTCGTCGCACGCTCCTTCATTGCCCAGCGCCTCGCGCTGGTCGGCGATTCCGCCCACGTCATCCACCCAATCGCGGGCCAGGGTCTCAACATGGGGCTGAAGGACGTCGCCGCGCTGGCCGAGGTCGTGGTCGATGCCGCGCGGCTCGGCATGGATATCGGCGGCGTCGACGTGCTCGAACGTTATCAGCGCTGGCGCCGCTTCGACACCATGGCCATGGGCGTTGCCACCAACTCGCTGAACTTCCTGTTCTCCAACCAGTCCACCTTGCTGCGCACCGTCCGCGACATCGGCCTCGGCCTCGTCGATCGCGCCCCGCCGCTGAAGAATCTTTTTATCCGCCAAGCCGCGGGTTTGACCGGTGAGATACCGCGGCTGTTGAAGGGCGAGGCGCTGTAGGATTTTCGGTAGCCCGGATGGAGTGCAGCGTATTCCGGGGCCGCTGCGTCATACGAGGAACCCCGGATTTCGCTGCGCTCCATCCGGGCTACAAGTCTCTCATCGGGCCACAAGTCCCTCAATCGATCTTGCGGGCCTCTTCCGGCAGCATGATCGGGATGCCATCGCGGATCGGATAGGCGAGCTTGGCGCTGCGCGAAATCAGCTCCTGCTTTGCAGCATCGAACTCCAGCGGACCCTTGGTCAGCGGGCAGACCAGAATCTCCAGCAATTTGGGATCGACGCTGGCTTCGGGGCGTTCGGTGGGCGCGTTCATGGGGGTCTCCGACGGTCGGTTGCCTCTAGCATAAAAAATCGTAGCAGCCCATCGCGTCGCCTCAAGCGGCAACCATCCGCAGAATCTCGTCGAGCAGGCCCTCAAGCCGCGCGGCCGGCGCTGGCGGGCCCGACAGGGCGAAGCCGAGAAACGTCCAGTACAGGATTTGCGCGCGGGCTCGCGCTGTCGCCGCCTCGAACCCGCGCTTCCTCAGCAGCTCCTCGATATAGTCGAGCCTGCGCCGGTCGATGGCACGCACCGCCGTTTGTGCCGCCGCATCGAAGGCCGTCCAGTTCCGCACCGCGCGCTCGAGGTCGAGCCGCGCGCCAAAAGTCCTGCGCAGCAGCGCTTTCAGCGGCTCGTCGCTGTCCGCCTCGACATCGGCGATGATCTGCTCGGCCGCGATCTCGCGCCAGCGCTTCAAGAGAGCAGCATGGAATGCGCCGAGATCGGCGAAATGCCAATAGAAGCTGCCGCGCGAGACCCCCATGGCTTTTGCCAGCGGATCGGCCTTCAGCGCGGTGAAGCCGTCTCGCGCGAGCGCCTTCAGTCCCTGTTTGATCCAGTCGTCGGCGGTCAGCTGTTCGGCCATGTCGGGTTCCGGATGCAAACATACACTAGTGTATTGACAGCCGGCAGGCCAGCGCCTATCCCACCATACATAACTGTATGGACCATATTTGCAGGGAGCTTTGACGATGCGTGATCTCTTGCTCCAGTGCGCCGGGGTCTTGACCATTGCCGTGGCCCTCATTCATGGCATTCTCGGCGAGACCAAGGTCTTTGCCCGCGCCCGCATCGAGCCGGAGCGGCTCCGCACCCTGATCCGCCTGGTCTGGCAGGCCTCGACCGTCGCCTGGATCGGCGGCGGTGTGCTCCTGATCGCGGCGCCCTGGATGCAATCGGAGCCAGCGCGTCACTGGATCGTCGTCACCATGGCCGGTGTGTTCGGCTTCTCCGCTCTCGCCAACGCATGGGCCACAAGCGGCCGGCATTTTGGATGGATGGCGCTCACCGCCGTCGTCGTCATGGCGGTTGCTGGCTACTGAGCTTGCGCGTCGGGATCAGCCTGCTGTCAAACCGTGAGACGTAAGGCCGCAGTGTCGTCTCAAATGCGCGCTGCATACGGAGAGCGCTGAACTTTTTCGGATCGTTAGAATAACTCTAAAGCGAACTGGCCGCGAACCGCATTGACTTCATCATGTGCTTTGCTTCCTTCGGTCCCGCTTCGCCTGCCGGCGCAGCGCCCACGACAGAAGAGGAGACGTTCGTGAAGGTTATTCGTGTTGTTGCCGTTGCATTGACGATCGGGATTGGCATGGGATCGGCAGCCTTGGCCGATGGTTTCAAGGACTGCACCAAGCTCGACAAGGCGTCGTGGAAGCCGGCGAGCGACGCCGAAGCCAAGGCCAAGGCGCTCGGCTACGAGGTGCGGCGCTCCAAGATCGAAGGCTCGTGCTACGAGGTCTACGGCGTCAAGGAAGGCAAGCTTTACGAGCTGTTCTACAGCCCAGAAGATCTCAGCCTGAAGCACACGATTGCGAAGTAGACCGCGCGAAGTGTCTGCGCAATGCTACGCCTGAGGGTGGTCCTCGCTTGATCGAAGAAACGGTGCCGCACGCTCGCGGGGGGTCCGACCGGACCCCCGCGGATCGAACCGCCGCGCGGACAGTCGCGGTCTGGGACCTCCCGCTGCGGCTCTGGCACTGGGCGCTCGCGGCTTGCGTTCTGGCCGCGTGGTTCACGCCGACCGTCTATGACCGACTTCACCGCATCGTCGGTTATGCCGTACTCGGCCTTCTTGCGTTCCGTCTGGTCTGGGGTTTTTGGGGAAGCCGCTATTCGCGCTTTCGCATGGTCGGCGTCAGGCTTCGGGCCGCGCCGGGTTATCTCTGGAATCTGCGCCGCGGCATCACCGGCCGCTATATCGGTCTCAATCCAGCCGGCACGTTGATGCTGGTGGCGCTGCTGGTCTCGCTGGCGGTCTCGACGATCACGGGCGCGATGTCGGTGACCGTGACCTTTTTCGGTGTCTGGTGGGTCGAGGACACTCACCATTATTCATCCGACGCGGTCATCGTCCTGATCGTGCTGCACGTCTTGGGCGTGCTGATGATGGGGCGTCTTCAGCGCGAGAATCTGATCAGCGCGATGATCACTGGACGTAAGCGCATCCGTCATCACCTCTAGAGCACTATTGGTTCTGATTGTGTCAGAACCGAAGCTTCGGTTCGGCGCGTCTCCTCCCCCGCCAATCGGTGTCGCCTTCCTCCGCTCCAGGCCTCGCTGCCGGTTCCAGAGTGCTCTCGGTTGGCTCTACGACCGGTGGCGCGCATTGTCCTGCGCGGGCGCCCGCCAGATTTCAAATTGCACTGACCACGTTAAGCAACCAATAAGCATGCAATCAGGCGTTGCACAAAATTAACGCGAAGGCGGATTAGCACGGACACTATCGGCAATATCCACGATGGAGCGGCTGGGATGTTTCGGGTTTTCGCTTGCCTTGCCGTCGAGCACGATTGGCGGCTTGTCCTGCTCGCCGGTCTGGTCTGCTTGCTCGCGAGTAGCGTCGCGGTCAGTATCTTTCATCGTGCGATCGTGGCGCCCGCAAGAACGCGGTTGATCTGGATCGGGATTGCCGGCGCTGCCATCGGATATGGGATCTGGGCAACGCATTTCGTCGCGATGCTCGCCTACGAACCCGGCGTTACGACCGGTTACGGCATCGTACTGACGGCGCTTTCGCTTGCTACGGCAATGCTGTTGACGTCGGGCGGCTTCGGCATTGCGGCCGGCTATTCCGGCCGGTGGCGCGCCGCGGCAGGCGGTGTCGTCATTGGCGGCGGCATCGCCAGCATGCACTATCTCGGAATGTGGGCACTTGAAGTGCCGGGCCGCGTCACCTGGTCGCTGGATCTGGTGTTTGCCTCGGTCATTCTGGGCATGTGCCTCGGCTGTGCCGCCCTCGTTGTTGCAGTCAGGTACAAGAACTCCTGGGGCGCACTGTTGGCGGCAGTCCTGCTGACCCTTGCTATCGTCTCGCATCACTTCACGGCGATGGGTGCCGTGCAGATCGTTCCAGATCCGACGCGTTCAACCGACAGTCTGTCGCTTTCGCCGACTTTCCTCGCTCTCGCCATCGCCGGCGTGGCACTATCTGTACTTGGGATGAGCCTGATCGGCGTACTCGCCGACCGCCGCCTGGCAAGTAGAACCAGCAAATTCGAGGAGATCATCAGCCAGCTTTCGATCGCCCGGCAGCAGCTCGAAGGCTCGCAGAGAGAGTTGCAGGATCAGACGCTCAGGCTGGACACCGCGATCAACCACATGGTTGAGGGCCTTTGCATGTTTGACGCCAAGAAGCGGCTTGTCGTCTGCAACGAGCGCTACGCCCGACTCTATCGGCTGCCGCCGGAACTGCTGCGGA
>NZ_JADPJF010000151.1:576986-581430 GCF_023073295.1 Bradyrhizobium sp. 23
GTCGCACACCGACATCATCAGGCATCGCATCGTGAACGGAATCCTCAAGGGCGATCTCAGCGAGGGGGCTGCCGAGCAATTCATCTCGAAGCTGGCCGCGCTGCCGTTCGATGCGGTCTCAAGCAGGATCGACGAGTTTGCCGACGGTCGGTTGATCTGCGTGACGCGGCAGCCAATGGCCGGTGGCGGATGGGTTGCCACACATCTCGATGTGACCGAGCAGCGCCGGTCTGAGGCCAAAATCACTCATATGGCGCAACATGACGCGTTGACCGATCTGCCCAACCGCGTGCTGCTCAGGGAGCGGATGGAGCATGCCATCGCAGTTACTCGCAACGGTGGCGTCGACTTGGCCGTGCTCATGCTCGACCTCGACCGCTTCAAGGAAGTCAACGACACGCTTGGACATCCGGCGGGGGATTCCCTGCTCCGCGCCGTCGCCGCGCGCCTGCGCGAATGCACCACCGAAACCGCGTTGATCGCTCGACTGGGCGGCGACGAGTTCGCAGTGATCGATTACGTCACCAATCCAGCCGTGGAGGCTGCCGGCCTGGCCGAGAGCATCGGAAGGGCGCTTTGCGAGCCCTTCGATCTCGGCGATCACCGGGTCACGGTCGGCACCAGCATCGGAATCGCCATCGCGCCGCGCGATGGCAGCGATTCCGACGTGATCATGAAGAGCGCGGATCTCGCCCTCTACTCCGCCAAAAGTGGCGGACGTGGCGCATACCGCTTCTTCGAGCCGGAACTCGACGAGCTCATGCACGCGCGACGCAACCTGGAGCACGATATGCGGGATGCCCTTGCCGATCGTCAGTTCGAGCTCCACTATCAGCCGTTCGTCAGCGCCGCTACCGGCGAGACCCGCGGCTTCGAGGCCCTGCTCCGCTGGCATCACCCACAGCGAGGACTGGTCACGCCGAGCGAATTCATCCCGCTTGCGGAGGAGACAGGCCTTATCGTGCCGCTGGGAGAATGGGTCTTGCGGACCGCCTGTGCGGAAGCCGCCAATTGGCCTGCGCATGTCAGGATCGCTATCAACCTATCTCCCGCTCAATTCAGGAGCAAGGAACTCGTTGCTGTCATTGTCGGCGCGCTGGCGAGTTCGGGAGTGGCGCCACACAGGCTCGAGCTCGAGGTCACCGAGACGGTGATCATGCACGATAGCGAGGCTGCTTTCGCGGTGCTCGGACAATTGCGCGAGCTTGGCGTGCGAGTTGCCCTGGACGATTTCGGCACCGGCTATTCGTCTCTGAGCTTTCTGCAGAGATTCCCGTTCGACAAAATCAAGATCGACCGCAGTTTCGTCAGCGAACTATCCAGCCCGAGCGCAGAGGCGCACCATCTTGCGCGGGCAGTGGTTCGTTTTGCTGTCAGCCTCGGCAAGATAACGACCGCCGAAGGCGTCGAAACGAAAGAGCAGCTGGACATCCTCCGTGAGGAAGGCTGCGTCGAAACACAAGGCTACTATTTCAGCCGGCCGATGCCTGCATCCAGCATCACCAGCATGCTGCGGCGAGGTGCCGAAGCGGCCTACCACGCTGCATGAGCATTCCTACCCTCACTGCAGCGGCGGATCGCCGCTGGTGCGCTTCTTCGCGAGGTCCATCTCGGTCACCGCGATCAAAATTTCGGCGCGGGTCTTCAGGTCGGGCGCTTCCAGCATCGCCTGCTTCTCGGCCACGCCATAGGGCGACATCATCGCCAGCGCGTTGACGAGTGCTTCGTTGGGAGCGGTCTCGACGCCCTCCCAGTCAACCTTGAGGTTGTTGGCCTTCAGAAAGTCCGCCAGCACCGTCAGCAGTGCTTCGCGATCGACCTCCTCCTCGCCCATGCGCGGCGTGAAGTCGTCGACGAAGGCAAAGAAATCCACCTTGCACTGCCGGTAGGCGGTGAGAACCTCAAGCTCCTCGACGACCTTGAAGCGCGAGACACCGGTGAGCTCGAGGATGTAGCGGCCGTCGCCGGATTCCGCGAGCTGGGTGATGCGGCCGACACAGCCGACACGGAACAGCGCCGGCTTGTCGGAATTCTTGGGCGAATGCGCGATGTCGGGCTGGATCATGCCGATCAAGCGATGGCCGTCGCGAAAGGCATCGTCGATCATCGCGAGGTAGCGCGGCTCGAAGATGTTGAGCGGCATCTGCCCGCGCGGCAGCAGCAGCGCGCCCGGCAGCGGAAACACCGGAAGGATCTCCGGAAGGTCGGCCGGCCCGCGATATTCGATGTTGATCGGCATCTGCCGGGTCCCCTGGCCTTGCCAGCGCGCGTCAGGAAAACAGGATGATCGACAAGCGCTTGCGTCCCTCGACGGTTGCATCGTCCGTGCCGCCCCAGGCCTCGAAGAACTGTACCAGCTGCTTGCGGGCGCCGTCGTCGTTCCATTTGCGGTCGCGCTTGACGATCGCGAGCAGCTGCTCGGTGGCCGCTGCCCGGTTGCCTTGCGCGTTGAGCGCGATCGCGAGGTCGAATCGGGCCTGATGATCGAGCGGGTTTGCGGCGACTTTCTGTTCCAGCTCGGCGACGGGCCCGAGCTGTTCCGCCTGCTCGGCCAGATCGATCGCGGTCTGCACGGCTTTCACAGCCGGGTCGTTGCGCTTGGATTCCGGGACCATGGCGAGCGTCTGCTTGGCCTGCTCCATCGCGCCGGAGACGGCGTAGCATTTCGCGAGCCCGGCGAGGGCCGCAATGTTGGTCGATTCGAGCTGCAACACCTCCGCGTAGATCTGGGCGGCCGCGGCGGCATCGCCCTCTGCGAGCACGGCCTCGGCTTCCTGGAGGATCTCCGCGATATTCGGCTCACCCGGCGCGGTCACGCCCTTGGTCAGCTTCTCGATGAAGGCGTTGAGCTGGCTCTCCGGGACCGCACCCATGAAGCCGTCGGCCGGCTGGCCGTTGACGAAGGCGATCACCGCCGGAATCGACTGGATGCCCATCTGGCCCGGGATCGCCGGGTGCTGGTCGATGTTCATCTTGACCAGCTTGACCTTGCCCTTGGCGGCCTTGACCGCTTTTTCCAGCAAGGGCGTGAGCTGCTTGCAGGGGCCACACCACTCCGCCCAGAAGTCGATCAGCACCGGCTGGCGCTTCGATTCCTCGATGACGTCCTTCACGAAGGTCTGGGTAGTCGTGTCCTTGATCAGATCGGCGGCAGCCGGGCCCGCTGCTCCGTTACCCTGGTCGATGATCGTCACGGGATCCCCTCGTCTGATGTCTGGAATTGGCGGGTCTTTAGCACGTCGCCAATTCATATGCTTCGCTGTTGGCCCTAAATTGGGCCGGGACGGCCGAATTTCAATCCGTGTGGGCCGATTCGCCGGTTCCGGAGCCTTTTTTGGGGCATTTGGCCGCGTTCGGGTCCATATCGGGCCTCCGATTGCGCATCTATGCCGCCGGTAGCTGTTGCATTCCCCTCCCGCTTTTGGCATACGACAGCCGTTGCCGGCGCAGTCATGCGACCGACACAGGATGCGGGTGTAGCTCAGTGGTAGAGCACGACCTTGCCAAGGTCGGGGTCGAGGGTTCGAGCCCCTTCGCCCGCTCCAATTTTCTCCCAAAGCATCCAGTGAGCCGGATGGGCACGTGGTTTTCCACGCCTCTGGCGGCCGTTTGGGTCTCGAATGACAATTCTGGTCACAGGCAGCGCGGGCCATCTCGGCGAGGGTCTTCTCCGCACGCTCCGCGGGCGCGATTCGTCTGTGCGTGGGATCGACCTGAAGCCATCGCCCTTCACCGATGCCGTGGGCTCGATCGTCGATTCCGACTTCGTCCGGGCCCAGATGGACGGCGTCACCGCGGTGATCCACACCGCGACCCTGCACAAGCCGCATGTGGCGACCCACAGCAAGCAAGACTTTGTCGACACCAACGTCACCGGCACGCTCAACCTGCTTGAAGCGGCCGTGGCCGCCGGCGTGCGCAGTTTTGTCTTCACCAGTACCACCAGCGCGTTTGGCTCGCAGCTTCGCCCCGAGGCGGGCCAAGCCGCGGTGTGGGTCACCGAGGACCTGCCGCCGATTCCGAAGAACATCTACGGCACGACCAAGCTGATGGCCGAAAATCTCTGCGAGCTGTTCTGTCGCGAGCGCGGCCTGCCTGTCGTGGTCTTGAGGACCTCGCGCTTCTTCCTGGAAGACGATGACGATCCGGCGATGCGGTCGGCTTACGCGCCGGAGAATGCGCAGGCCAACGAGCTGCTCTATCGCCGGCTGGATATCGCGGACGCGGTGAGCGCCCATCTGCTCGCCGCCGAGCGCGCGCCGGACATCGGGTTTGCCCGCTACATCCTGTCGGCCACGAGCCCGTTCGAGCAGCGCCATCTCGCCGCACTGGCGCGCGACGCGGCCGGTGTGGTGCACGAGCTCTGTCCGGATTGTGCGGAGCTCTATGCGGCGCGAGACTGGCGGCTGTTCCCCGCGATTGACCGCGTCTATGTCAACGAGCG
>NZ_JADPJF010000151.1:581505-611305 GCF_023073295.1 Bradyrhizobium sp. 23
CGCGGCACGAACTCGGCTGGCGGCCCGAATTCGACTTTGCGCATGTCCTGAAATGCCTTCGCGATGACCGCGATTTTCGCAGCACGCTGGCGCGCGATGTCGGGTCGAAAGGCTATCATGAGACCATTTTCGACGATGGTCCTTACCCCGTCGCCCCGTAGCCGCCACCTTTGCTAATTCGCTCGATTCGTCAGATGTCTACCCGGAGTCACCGGCAGCAAGATGGCCGGAGCCGTTCTACTTTGCATGGGGTTGTTTTCGCGTTTTTTTGTTCCAGACCTCCTGCTGCCTGCAAATTAGCCGCGCATGATCTCGATTCTGCGCTGCAGCGAGAGCGTTGTCGTCGCGGCATTCGCGATCATTGCCTTTCCGTCTCAATTTTTACTGAGCGCTATCGCAGCGCACGCGGCGCGCTTCTCACCGCTCGCAGATGTGCTAACCTTCTGCGTCTGTCCTCTCGACAGAGTCCGAACTTCGCCTCTCGATAGCAAATTAAAATAAATGTGCAGCCCTGATGGCTGCCTTAGGGGAGTGACGCGATGAAATTCCATCGATCCGTCTTTCAATCCGTCCTGGCGCTTGCAGCGGTTGCCCTTCTCGCGGGGACAAGCGTCGGTCACGCGCAGCAGCAGGACAAGAACAAGCCGCTGAAGAAATACGAATCCGGCACCAAGGAGTTCTGGACCCATCCGCCGGACGACTGGTTTCTCGGCGACGAGACCGAGGCGCAGAAGGGCCTGGCGCCGCCGTCGGGTCCGCCCACCGGCGCGTCCGACGCCGAGCTCGCCAATATCGTCAAGAAGGTCAAGCTGCCGCCGGGCTTCAAGATGGAGGTCTACGCCTCCGGCGTGCTGGCCGCGCGGCAGATGGCCTGGGGTGACAAGGGCACGCTGTTCGTCGGCTCATTCGGCCTCGGCAACGTCTATGCGATTAAGGACAACAACGGAAAGAAAGAGGTCAAGACGATCCTCAAGGGCCTGAACATGCCCACGGGTCTGGCCGTCAAGGACGGTGCCCTCTACGTCATCGCGGTCGACAAGCTGATCCGCTACGACGACATCGAAAACAAGCTCGACAATCCCGGCGAGGGCAAGGTCGTCTATGACGACATGCCGTCCTATGCCGCGCATGGCTGGAAATACATCGCGGTCGACAAGGAAGGCTGGTTCTACATTCCGTTCGGACCGCCCTTCAACATCGGCATTCCCCCGACCAGCGTGTCGCAGATCCGCCGGGTCGATCCCAAGACCGGCAATGCGGAAATCTATGCGCTCGGCGTTCGCAACTCGGTCGGGGGCGACGTCGATCCGCGCACCGGCAAGTTCTGGTTCACCGAGAATGCCCGCGACTGGATCAGCGACGATCTGCCCTCAGACAAGCTGAACATGATCAGCAAGATCGGCGAGCACTTCGGTTATCCCTACTGTCACCAGGGTGATCTGCCGGATACCAAGTTCGCGATGGGCCACAAATGCTCCGAGTTCACGCCGCCCGTGCTGAACCTCGGCGCTCACGTCGCTCCGCTGGGCATGAAGTTCTATACCGGCGACCAATTCCCGGCCGAGTACAAGAACAACATCTTGATCGCCGAGCACGGCTCCTGGAATCGTCACAAGTACCAGGGCGGCCGCATCATGCGCGTGATCGTCGGTCCCGACGGCAAGAACGCCAAGCAGGAGGTGTTCGCCTCCGGCTGGATCGAGGGCGACCAAGGCTATCTCGGCCGTCCCGACGACATCATTCTCGCCAAGGACGGCTCGATCCTGGTCGCCGACGACTGGGCCGGCGCGATCTACCGCATCAGCTACAGCAAGAAGTAGCGTAAGACGACGCGAGGCTGCGGTGCCGAGAGGGCGCCGCAGCCTTTCTCATTTCAATTTCGCACGCTGTCGTTTCCGATCGCGCACCGCTTGCGCGCAAGTCCGGAACCCTTGGCCACGAACGCGGGTTATCGAATTCTCAGATGCGTCATTGCGCATCATAGCTCGCGCTTCTTCGCCCCGGAATGACGCGTTCGATAGATCGGAATTCCAATCATGCGCCGGCAGTTCATCTCGCACGCAATCAGCGCGGTCGCGCTCCTCGCGCTCGGTTCTCTCCCCACGAGCGCCGCCGACAATGCCGCGATCAAGGAGAAGGCCGCCGTCTGCGCCGGCTGTCACGGCGAGAACGGCATCTCGCAGACCGAGAACATTCCTTCGCTCGCGGGCCAGCCCGATCAATTTCTGCAATGGCAGCTCGTGTTTTTCCGCGCCGGCTCGCGCAAGAACGACCAGATGCAACCCATCGCCGAGGAAATCACCAACGAGGACGTCCGCAATCTCGGCGCCTATTTCGCCGCGCTGACGCCGCCCACAGCGGCGGAGGACAAGGATCCGGACCTGTCGAAAAAGGGCGCCCAAGTTGCCGCCGGCCGCCGCTGCGCCTCATGTCATACGGATAGCTTTGCCGGCACCAAGGCCGTCGCGCGGCTGGCGGGCCAGCGCGAGGAATACCTGGTCAAGGCGCTGCACGACTACAAGAGCAGCCAGCGCGTCGGCGGCGGTGGCGCTGCGATGGCCGATGTCGCCTATCACATGAGCGATGAGGAAATCACCGCCGTCTCGCACTATCTCGCGTATTTCAAATAGCGGAAGCTGCGGCTACCCCACCCGCTGCTTCTCATACGCTTTCAAATGCGTGTAGGCGATGCGCAGCTTCGGCACCGGCACCTTGGCGGCATCGGCGCGAGCGATGAGGTCGCCGATGACGTGATCGGCCTCGACCGGCAGGCCCGCCTTGACGTCGCGGAACATCGAGGCCGTCATCGGTGAACCCTCGGTGGTGAGGTTGCCCTTCACGCGCTCGAAGAACGGCCCGCCCGGCGTGTAGCCCGACGCGGTGGCGATCGCGCTGGTCTCGTCCAGCATGCCGAGCAGGAAATCCCTGCCGCCGGGAGCGGCGAGAATATTGCCGACGGAGGTGCGCATCAGGCTGGTGGACGCGGCCAGCGAGGACAGGAACACCCACTTTTCCCACATGTCTTGCATGATGTTCTGGCTGGCGGTGGCCCCAGCGATGCCGCTCTTGAAGGCCTCGTCGATCGCCTTGACGCGATCCGACAGCTCGCCGTCGCGCTCGCCGTAATTGATCGACTGCATCGGCTGGAGCTGCACCACCTCGCGCTTCTCGTTGAGCGTCGCGGCGATGGCGCAGAGGCCACCGAGCACGCGCTCCTTGCCGAACTTGTCGTCGAGGATATCGAGATGCTTCATGCCGTTGAGCATCGGGATGATCGCCGTATTGGGCCCGACTGCTGCCGCGAACGACTTGATGGCGTCGTCGAGGTCGAAGGCCTTGCAGCTCAGCAGCACGACGTCGAACTTGTCCTTGAGCGCGTCGGCCTGAATGGTCGGCGGATTTTTCAAGGTCACGTCGCCGTTCGGGCTTTTGATGACGAGGCCGGCGCTCGCGAGCTCGCTGGCGCGCCGCGGCCGGACCAGGAAGGTGACGTCGCGGCCGGCCTGCAACAGCCTGCCACCAAAATAGCCGCCGATGGCGCCAGCGCCGACCACGAGGATACGCATGGGATTGTCCTTGTTGTTGGTTCTTTTTCGTCGTCTTGGCGAAAGCCAGGACCCATTACCCCGACTGCCTCTTGTCGGACAAGTCGGAGCCCCCGCCTATCGCCAAACGCGATCCGGTGGTTATGGGTCCTGGCTTTCGCCAAGATGACGTCGAGGACATTGTTCGGTTTCCCTGCTTCGAGAAAATCACTTCCCCGACACCATCTCCTCGACCTCGCGCAACTGCTCCTTGCCGAAGAACATCTCGTTGCCGACGAAGAAGGTCGGCGAGCCGAACGCGCCCCGCGCGACAGCTTCCTCGGTGTTCTTGATCAGTCTGCCCTTCACCTCCGGTTCCCCGGCGCGAGCGAACAGCTTTTGCGCGTCGAGGCCGGAGGACGCCAGCGCCTTCGCGGCGATTTCCGGATCGTCCATCTTCTTCGGCTCGCCCCACATGTGATGGAAGGCGGCTTCGACATATGCTTCGAACACGCCCTCGAGCTGCGCCGCGATCGCTGCGCGCATCAGGTTCAGCGTGTTGACGGGGAAGAACGGATTCATGACATAGGGCTGCACCTGGAAGCGCTTGACGAAGCGCTCGGTCTCGACCGCGTGGAATTCGCGCTTGTTCTTGATGCCGGCAAGCGTCTCGGCGGGGGACTTGTTGTTGGTCGATTTGAAGATGCCGCCGAGCAGGATCGGCACATATTCGAATTTGACGCCGATGCGCTGCTCGATGGCGGGGATCGCGAGATGGCTGAGATAGGCGTTCGGACTGCCGAAATCGAACAGGAATTGCGGGGCTGTGCGGGTCAAAATCATGCTCCCTGACGTCGCTTTTTTCGCATTGTGGCGCAGCGCGCGCCGCGGGTCTACCGTTTAATGACGGTCATAATCTCTTGATGATTTGGTCAGGTCAGGCGCCGGATCGTCCGCTTGCGCCACACCAGAAGGTAATAGCCCATCTGCAAAAGGAACATGGCGCAGAACACGATCGGATAGGCGGCCCACACACCCTGAAGGCCAATCGTGCGGCTCAGGATCACTGCGGATGGCAGCTCGATCGCCATAATGGCGAAGACCGCGAGCAGCATTGGCGTCAGTGCCACGCCGGCAGCGCGCATCGCGCCGGAAAATACCGTCGCCAGGCCGAACGGCACCGAGCTCCACAGTGCGATGTTGAGCAAGCTCTTCGCCAGCTCGAGCACGGTGTCATCAGTGATGAAGATGCCGAGCACGGCGCGCGGCGCGAGATAGATCAGCGCCACCAGTCCGCCCGTCAGGACGATGTTGAACGCAAGTCCGGTGCGCACGATGCCGTCGAGCCCCGCTCTGTCGCCGCGGCCGACCGCTTGGGCGCCGAGGATGGAGACTGCTATCGAAATCGACATCGCCGTGAACTGCGTGTAGCCCATCACCTGGTTGACCGCGCCATAGGCTGCGGTGGCGTTCGAGCCGAAGCCGTTGACGAGGCCGAGCAGCACCAGCTCGGCGATCGCCATCACCACCATGCCGATCGCGCTCGGCAGTCCAATGCCGAGGATCTGTCCCAGCACCACACGATTGAGCCGCAGATGGCGCAGCAGTGCAGCGTCCGGTGCCAAGGCATGTTTTCTCCGCAGCAGATAGGCCGCCAGCGCGACCAGCGTCAGCGCGTTGGCGATCGCTGCCGCCCAGGCCGGGCTGGTGATGCCGGCCGCCGGCAATCCGAACGACCCGCGGATCAGCATCGGCGTCAGGATCAAGCCGATCGCGGTCGACAAGGCCAGCGCCAGCAAAGGCGTCAGCGCGTCACCGACGCCGCGGATCATCGCCGTCATCAGCAGGAAGACGAAGCCGAGCGGCATGGTGAGCAGCATGATGCGGGCATAGGCGCTAGCCTGGTCGAGAATGTCTGCGGGCGTTGCGAGCATCATCATCAATTGCCGGCTGAAGATGCCGCCGATCAGTGCAATTGCAATCGAGAGCAGCAGGCCGATTGCGAGCGTCGTGCCGACGATGAGCTTGATCCGGCCCTGCTCGCCCGCACCATAGGCCTGGCCGATCAGCACCGTGGCGCCGGTGCTCAGCCCCATGACGAAGGCGAAAAGGAAGAACATCACCGGAAAGAACACCGAGACCGATGCAAGCGCGTCGATCCCGATCATCTGGCCGAGATAGACGTTGCTGACGGTGCCGAACAGTGATTGCAGCGCGTTGCTCAGCATCAACGGCGCGAGGAAGCGCAGAAAACTTTTCCAGAGCGGCTTGGCTGCGGACATGGATTGGCCTTTCAGGGCCTGCGAAACCGTCGCCACGCGCAATGCGCGTGGCCTGGCCGTCGATGGGGTTGTGAGAAGGCGCGCACCTAAGCGCGGTCGCTGTAGGCGAGCTTGACAATGTGGTCGCGGATGTCGGCGGGCCAATCTGCGATCAGTCCGGTGAAACGCCGCCGATCATCCGCAAACAGCGCGCGCGATGCTTCCTCGAACTGCGGCAGATTGCCGGCCATGGTCGACATGAAGTGATAGGCCGCATCGCGCGCCTGCCGCTCGCGGTCCTTGTCGCCGCTGGCACGCCGCGCCTCTTCGACAAGTTTCCGTAGTGCGACCGAGGCGCCGCCTGCTTGCGCGCTGAGCCACTCCCAGTGCCGCGGCAGCAGCGTCACCTCGCGCGCGACCACGCCGAGCTTCGGCCGGCCGCGACCGCGCGGCTCGCTCGGCGATGCGGTGTCCTCAACCGGGGGCGGCACAAGCTTCGCCAGCCGCGCCAGCACCTCCCGGTCTCCGCCGCGCAGATCGAAGTCGATCGATCTGCCCGTGGCGTCCTCGAAGATGATGATGGGCTCGTCCGGCCGCTCCGTCATCCTCTTGATGACCAGCGCGACCTCTCCTGCTGGCCCGGAGACCAGACGGCGATGCCCTTGGAAAGCGGTGAAAGTCTTCTGCATTGGAATCATTGCCATATTGGTCGCGATGGCAGCTTTAATACCCGGGTAAATTGCTAAGGTCAATATACCCGGGTTAAAATACTCGACCGGATGGCTCGACATTGCGTTCCCGGGCTGGCACGAACGCGCGGCCGATCGAACCATGCCTAGCCCCGGGGACCACGCGATGCTGACCGTTCATCACCTCAACAATTCCCGCTCGCAGCGCGTGCTGTGGCTGCTCGAAGAGTTGGGCGTGCCTTACGAGATCGTGCGCTATCAGCGCCAGCCGGACATGCGCGCGCCGAAGGAGCTCCGCGCCATCCATCCACTCGGCAAGTCGCCCGTTATCACGGACAACGGCAACACCATCGCCGAATCCGGCGCGATCATCGAATATCTCATCGCCACCTATGGCAACGGCCGGCTGGTCCCGCCGCCGAACACGCCGGAGCGGCTGCGCTTCACCTACTGGCTGCACTATGCGGAAGGCTCGGCGATGCAGCCGCTGCTGCTCAAGCTGCTGTTCACGCTGATGCCGAAGCGCGCGCCGGCGTTGCTCCGCCCGCTGGTGCGCAAGGTCTCGAACCAGGCGCTTACTGCGCTGGTCAATCCGCAGCTGAAGCAGCACATGGACTATTGGGAAGGCGAGCTCGGCAAGAGCAAGTGGTTCGCCGGCAACGAGTTCACCGCCGCCGACATTCAGATGAGCTTTCCGCTTGAGGCAGCCCAGGCGCGCGGCGGGCTGGAGCTCGGCCATCCCAACGCGATGGCGTTCCTGGAGCGCATTCATGCACGGCCGGCGTACAGCCGCGCCCTCGAAAAGGGCGGGCCGTATCAGGTCGGTCGATAGTTAGCTTTCATCAGTCCGCGTGCAGCACGCGCCCGCGCGTCTCCGGGAGCGCGAAGGCGGCGATGAAGAACAGCGCGTAAGCCACCACCGCGAAGATGGCGATCGCATTCGCAAGCGACGTCGTCGCCGATAGCGCTCCGACCAGGAACGGAAACAGCGCGCCGATGCCGCGGCCGAAATTGTAGCAAAAGCCCTGGCCCGAGCCGCGCAGTCGCGTTGGATAAAGCTCGGTCAGGAACGCGCCGACGCCGGAGAAATAGCCCGAGGCAAAAGCCGAGCGGGAAGCCGAGCACCCACAGGACCTCGTTGGTGAGCGGCAGCTGCGTGTAGAGCAGCACAACCGCTATCGCGCCGATCGAGAAGGTCAGAAAGAGATTGCGCCGTCCGATCCGGTCGGCGAGCCACGCGCCGGTGAGATAGCCGATGAAGGAGCCGATGATCAGCGTCGAGAGATAGCCGGTCGAGCCGACGATCGACAGATGCCGCTCCTTGGTCAAGAACTGCGGCACCCAGAAGGTGACGGCGTAATAACCGCCCTGGCAGCCCGTGGCCATCAGCGACGCCAGGATCGTGGTCTTCAGGATCGGGCCCGAGAAAATCTCCCAGAGCGCCGGGCGATTGCCGCTCGCGGCCTGCTTGGCGCGGGCCTCAGCCGCGATCTCCGGCTCGGTCACCGAGCGGCGGATGTAGAACACCAGCAGCGCGGGCAACGCGCCGATCACGAACATCCAGCGCCACGCTGTCTCCGCCGGCAAAGCCGAGAACAGGATCGCCTGCGACAGCACCGCGAGGCCCCAGCCGACGGCCCAGCCCGACTGCACCGAGCCGACTGCACGCCCGCGATATTGCGGCCGGATCGCTTCACCCATCAGCACGGCGCCCGCCGCCCACTCCCCGCCGAAGCCGAGGCCCAGCACCGCGCGTGCGATCAGGAGCTGTTCGAAATTCTGCACGACCGCGCAGACCAGCGAGAAGAACGAGAACCAGATGATGGTGATCTGGAGCGTTCTGACCCGGCCGATATGGTCGGAGAGATAGCCGCCGAGCCAGCCGCCGATCGCGGAGGCCAGCAGCGTCACGGTGCCGGCGAGCCCGGCCGACCCCGCATCGACCTTCCACAGCGCGATGATGGTGCCGATCACCAGCGGATAGATCATGAAGTCCATGCCGTCGAGCGCCCAGCCTGCGGCGCACGCCCAGAACGTCCGCCGCTCCGGCGCGTTCATGTCGCGATAGAAGGCAAGAAGGCTGGTGTCCTCGATCTCGGCGCGTTCGATGCGCTGGTTCGGATCAACGGTGGTCATGCGCGATTCCCGACAGTGTTTTCTTTGGCAGTTTCTCTGGCCTGGCGGTGGTAGCACGCGCGGGGGCGCGCGCAAGCCGGCCGCCGGCCTTCGCGCCATGCAAGTACAGAGTTACTGCCCCGCTGCTTCCGCGCCCCGGGTGCGTGGATCGGGCGCGCCGAGCGGCCCGTTGGCGGTCACCGCGATCGAATTCGCCGATGTCTGCCCCATCGGCGTGACGATGAGATGATCCATCGCCTTCAGCTCGAGCAGCACATCATCGGGAAAGCCGCTCTCGACCCGGACCTCGTCGGGCAACCATTGGTGATGCAGCCGCGGCGCGGCCACGGCAGCCGCGACGTCCATCTTGTAATCGAGGACGTTGACGATCACCTGGAGCACGGCCGAGATGATGCGGCTGCCGCCCGGCGAGCCCGTCACCAGCACCGGCTTCCCGCCCTTCAGGACGATGGTCGGCGACATCGAGGACAGCGGCCGCTTGCCCGGCCCGGGCAAATTGGCCTCGAAGCCGACGAGGCCGTAGGCATTGGAAGCGCCGACCGCTGCGGTGAAATCGTCGAGCTCGTTGTTGAGCAGCACGCCGGTGCCGTCGGCGACGAGGCCGACGCCGTAGCTGAAGTTCAGCGTATAGGTGTTGCTGACCGCGTTGCCGCTGCCGTCGACGACGGAAAAATGCGTGGTGTTGCTGCCCTCATGCGGTGAGGTCGCAGTGGAAACGAGCTGTTCCGACGGCGTGGCGCGATCCGCGGAGATGGTTGCCCGCAGCTTGGCCGCATAGTCCTTGCCGGTGAGCGTCCCGATCGGCGCGTTGACGAAGGCGGGATCGCCGAGATAGCGCGCCCGGTCCGCATAGGCGCGCTTCATGGCCTCGATCAACAGATGCAGCGAGGCCGGCGATCCCTGCTTCAGATCGGCGAGCTGAAAACCTTCGAGAATATTGAGCGTCTCCACCAGCACCACGCCGCCCGACGACGGCAGCGGCATCGACACGATGTCATAGCCGCGATAGGTGCCGCGCACCGGCGCGCGGATCACCGCTTGATAGGATTTCAAATCCGCTGGCGTCATGATGCCGCCCGCATCAGTCACGGCCTTGGCGAGTTTTTCCGCGACCGGCCCTTCATAAAAACCGCGCGGGCCCTGTACGGCGACAGTCGACAGCGTTTCGGCGAGATCGCTCTGCACCAGCCTGTCGCCTTGGCTGAGCGGCGTGCCATCAGGCCGCGAGAATATCCGGGCCGAGGAGGGCCAGCGCACTAGCCGCTTGTGCCAGCCCGGCAGCGTGTCGGCAATGTCGTCGCCGACGAGGAAGCCGTCGCGGGCGAGCACGATCGCGGGCTCGAGCAGTTGCGCCAGCGTGAACCGGCCCGAGCCACATTTTTCCAGGGCGAGCGCAAGACCCGCGACGGTGCCGGGCACGCCGACGCCGAGCGCAGAATCCCGCGACTTCGCCGCATCGGGCTTGCCGTCGGCGCCGAGGAAAATCTGCGGCGTGGTCGCAGCCGGCGCGGTCTCGCGATAATCGATCGTGATGTCTTCGTTGCGCTCGGTGGAATGAATCACCATGAAGCCGCCGCCGCCGATATTGCCGGCCCGCGGATAGGTCACGGCCATCGCAAAGCCGGTCGCGACCGCGGCATCGACGGCATTGCCGCCGCGCCGCAGGATATCGGCGCCGACCTGCGCGGAGATTTTCTCCTGCGCTACTACCATGCCGTGTTCGGCGGGAACGGCGTGCACGGTGTCGAGCGCGGGCGGCACATAGGCCCGCCGCGCATCCTGCGCGGTCGCGGTCGGAAGTCCGAACGCCAGAGTGGCAAGGAAGGCGAAAAATGTCCGCCGTGTCGAAAAAGACGACATCATCAAACTTCCGCAATGGCCATGGGCAGTTCACATGCAGCGCTGCAATGCTATACGGTTTGCCCCGACAGAGGCAAAACTGTTCGTGATGAGGATTATGGAGTGACGACGATCGCCCGGGATGCGCGGATCGCCGGCGCGCAGCGGACCTATCCGCCGCGCAGCGCCGTCGTCAGCTGGATCTTCTTCGACTGGGCCGCGCAGCCTTATTTTACGCTGATCACGACTTTCGTGTTCGCGCCCTATTTCGCCACCGGCATTGCGCCGAATCCCGCCACCGGGCAATCGTTGTGGGGCTTTGCGATGGCTGCCGCGGGCCTCGCGATTGCCTTGATGTCGCCGGTGCTGGGGGCTATCGCCGATGCGTCGGGCCGCAGGAAGCCGTGGATCGCCGGATTCGGCGCAGTGCTGGTGCTGGCATCCTGCACGCTGTGGATCGGCAAGCCCGGCGATCCCTCGATCATTCCGCCGCTGCTCACCGCGGTCGCGCTCGCCAGCGTTGGCGCGGAATTCGCCACTCTCTTCAACAATGCGATGATGCCGACGCTGGTGCCGCCGGAGCGCATCGGGCGGCTCTCCGGCACCGGCTGGGCGACGGGGTATGTCGGCGGCATCGTCAGCCTGATCATCGTGCTCGGCCTGCTCGCCGCGAACCCCGAGACCGGTCGCACGCTGCTCGGTCTCACGCCTCTGTTCGGGCTCGATCCCGTCAGTCATCAGGGCGACCGCGCCGCCGGACCGTTGACCGGGCTTTGGTTCATCGTTTTCGTGACGCCGATGTTCCTGTTCACGCCGGACTATCCGGCGAAGCGTCCGGTGCGCGAGGCGCTGCACGAGGGGCTGTCGGAGCTGAAGCAATCGATCAAGGGGCTGCCGCAGCAGAAATCGCTTGCGGCGTTTCTACTCGCCAACATGATCTACACCGACGGTCTGGTGTCGCTGTTTGCCTTCGGCGGCATCTATGCCGCGGGTACGTTCGGCTGGCACACGATCCAGATCGGCACGTTTGGCATCATGCTCGCGATCGCCGGCGCGTTTGGCGCGTGGTTTGGTGGCAAGCTGGACGATCGCTTCGGGCCGAAGCGCGTGATCGCCGGCAGCATGCTGGTCCTGCTGCTGGCGCTGGCGGCGATCCTGCTGGTCGACAAGGATTCGATCCTCTTCATCAAGGTCGCGCCGCCCGCGCCCGGCGGCGGATTGTTCGCCGCCGCGTCAGAGCGCGCTTATCTGGTGCTGGGCTGCCTGATCGGTGCGGCCGGTGGTCCGCTGCAAGCGGCCTCACGTACGCTTCTGATCCGTCTCGCACCGAAGGACCGCATCGCGCAGTATTTCGGTCTGTTCGCACTGACGGGGAAAGTGACGTCCTTCATCGGCCCGCTGCTGATCGGCGTGATCACCGCGGTGACGGCGAGCCAGAAGGCCGGCATGGCCGTGCTGGTGGTGTTCTTCGTCGCGGGTCTGGCGCTGTTGATGCGGGTGCGGGAAAATTAGCGTCGTCCCGGCCTAGTGCGCAATTGCGCACGGGGACCGGGACCCATACCGCGTGATTGCTCGTTGCCGCGACACGGCCAGTACCGCACACCAAACTACTTCCTGGGCTATGGGTCCCGACCTTCGCCGGGACGACCCGTCGAGAGTTTAGTACACGACAGATCTAGTGCCTGAAGTGCCGCGTGCCGGTGAACACCATGGCGATGCCATGCTCGTCGGCGGCCTTGATCACTTCGTCGTCGCGCATGGAGCCGCCGGGCTGCACCACGGCGGTGGCGCCGGCCTCGATGCAGGCGAGCATGCCGTCGGCGAACGGGAAGAACGCATCCGACGCCACCACCGAGCCCTTGGTGAGCGGTTCGGCGAGCTTCAGCTCGGCGGCCGCATCCTGAGCCTTGCGTGCCGCGATCCGCGCTGAATCGACCCGGCTCATCTGGCCGGCGCCGATGCCGACGGTCGCGAGATCCTTGGCGTAGATGATGGTGTTGGACTTGACGTGTTTTGCGACACGGAAAGCAAACTTCAGGTCGCGCATCTCGGCATCAGTGGGCGCGCGCTTCGTGACAACCTTGAAGGTCATGTCGTCGACGACGGCGTTGTCGCGGCTCTGCACGAGGAGACCGCCCGCCACCGTCTTGGCGGTGAGGCCCGGCGCGCGCGGGTCGGGCAGGCTGCCGGCGAGCAGAAGCCGAAGGTTCTTGCGCGCGCCGATGATGGCGATCGCTTCCTCGCTAGCGTCAGGCGCGATGATCACCTCGGTGAAGATTTTCGTGATCTCGCGCGCGGTGTCAGCATCGAGTGCGCGGTTCATCGCGATGATGCCGCCGAACGCCGAGGTGGAATCGCAGGCCAGCGCCTTGCTGTAGGCGCCGACGAGGTCGGAGCCCTCCGCGACGCCGCAGGGATTGGCATGCTTGACGATGACGCAGGCTGCGGTGCGCTTGGCGTCGAACTCGCCGATGCATTCATAGGCCGCATCCGTGTCGTTGATGTTGTTGTAGGAGAGCTCCTTGCCCTGGAGCTGCCGCGCGGTCGAGACGCCCGGCCGCTTGTCGGGCGTCGCATAGAACGCCGCGGTCTGGTGCGGATTCTCGCCATAGCGCAGTGACTGGATCAGCCGGCCGCCGAAGGCACGGAAATCGGGCGCGTCGATCTCGAGCTGGCGATTGAACCAGTTCGAGATCGCGGCGTCATAGGCGGCAGTGCGCGCGTAAGCCTTGGCGGCAAGGCGCCGGCGCAACTTCAGCGTGGTTGCACCGCTGTTGGCGGCGAGCTCATCGAGCACGGCCTGATAGTCCTGCGCCTCGACCACGACGGCGACGTCGTCATGATTCTTCGCGGCGGCGCGGATCATCGCGGGGCCGCCGATGTCGATGTTCTCGATGCAATCCTCGAAGCCCGCGCCTTTGTCGACGGTCGCCTCGAACGGATAGAGATTGACGACGAGGAGATCGATCGGCGCGATCCCATGCGCCGTCATCGCATCCGCATGGTCCTTGTTGTCGCGGATCGCGAGCAGACCGCCGTGCACCTTCGGATGCAGCGTCTTCACGCGGCCATCCATCATCTCGGGGAAGCCGGTCAGCTCGGACACGTCCTTCACCTCGAGGCCGGCCGCGGCGATCGCCTTCGCGGTGCCGCCGGTCGAGATCAGCTCGACATCGTGCGCGGCAAGCGCCTTTGCGAAGTCGATCAGGCCGGTCTTGTCGGAAACGGAGAGAAGTGCGCGGGTGACGCGGCGGGGATGGTCAGTCATGAGCAAGATCCTCTGTCTGAAGGAGTAATGCCCAGGCGCGCGGCAGCTGTGTCCCGCGCTTCCCGATGGTGCTCCATCCAAGGTCGCCAGTCGCGCGAGCGAGGGCTCGATAGCAGTTTTCGGTCGCTATCACAACGACCAGATGGTGCCGAATCGCATGCGTCTACAGCGGAAGTTCCGGCTCCCGCCGTGCATTTCTGCGGGCATTCGTGACCGCCGGCGAGGCGGTGGAGCGCACAAAACTCCAGCGGATCGAGGGCGCCTGCCGCGCGTCCTGGCGGATCACGATCTGCGCGGTGCGGCGCGGGCCGTCATTGCCGGCCAGGGATACGCTGTCCTCCAGCTCCACCTTGTCGTCGAGCGCCTCGAAGGTCCAGACGTCGCGATTCGGGAGCACCAGCATGACGCCGCGGGCGTCGGACAGCCGGCTCGCCTTCACCGCCGGGTGCAGATGGAATCGCAGCGCGAAATCGGCATCCGGACCCTTGAAGCGCCCGCCTTGCGGCGGCGACAACGTGTCCTCGCCGTCGATGCGCGCGCCGTCATTGGCGATCATCAGTACGCGGCGGTGGATCGCGCCGAATTTTGTCAGGTAACCGTCATGCGACGTCGTGAGCAGGGTGCCGTTCTGCACGATTTCGCGATAGCTCTCAACCTCGACGGGGCCGCTGGTGACCGGAGCGCCGTGCAAGAGCCGCTTCATAGCCGACATCTCCACGAACTGGCATGACGAGGTGTCGTGATAGGTCAGCGTCGAATGCGCCGCCGTGCCGCGTGCGAACGGCCGCCAATTGTCGCGGCCCGTGGCCGGCATGCCGCAATTGGTGACGATGCGGCTGATGCCGGAGGAGAGTTCGAACGACAGGCAGCCGGCATGGGCGTCGTGGCTGACGCTGGCCGCCGGCGGCGGGCCCGTGTCGATGATCAAAGTGGTCTGGCCGGCATCGAGGCGCTGGAAACCGGTATGCGGCATGTTCGACATCGGCGCGCCGTGGGTGTCGTCATAGGCAAGCAGCGTCGCGAGCAGGTCCGACGGGGTCGCGCTCATGCCGTTGAACAGCGCGAAATTGCCGTCGCCGTGGCGGAAGAAGCGCAGCATCGGCATCATGCGGTCGATCGCGTTGAGCAGCGCGGGCGGCGGCGCGATGTTGCGCGCGGCAAAGGTCTGCCGCAGCGGCAACAGGTCGATCAAGAGCTCGATCAGCGCGCCCGGGTTGCGCGAGACATGGCCGCCGTCGGGCAGGATCTGCCGCTGCAATTCATCCGAGAGCTTTTTCGAGGTGCTGCGGATGTGACTTGCCTGGTTGGCAAGGCACAACGCCGCATAGCACAGCGCGATCAGCACCTGGAGCTTCGGCACTCCGTCGGGGATGTTGACCATGGTGTAGCGCAGCAAGCGGATTTCGCGCGCCAGCGCGCGCAGATACCGACGATAGAATTTGTTGTCGGTATCGTTCAGCACCAGCGGCGCCTGCGACAGCAGGGAGATCACGCGGCGCGCCAGCACGTCGGCGCGTCGCGCGACGGGACGGCGCTTGCTGGCGGGGTTGCCGATCCAGTCCTCGATCAGCGAGCGCGCATTTGCGCGCGTCAGCGCGGTGTCGGCGGCGCGCAAATGGCGCAGCCAGCCGAAGCCGAGCAGCGCAACTTCCCAATCTTCCGACGGCGGCTCGAGATCGAAGATCGAGCGGCCGTGGCAATTGACGATCTTGCCGGCGAAGACGAAGCGGCCGGCATAGATCTCGGCGGCGCGGGTCGCATCCGCGGTGCGTAGATCATGCGGCGCGATGATCAGCCGGTCGGCGCGGCCGGGCCAAACCCGCGACAGGGCGACGGAACCGCCGCTCGCGCGCGCGAGCATGTTCCGCGCGAAGCGGTTCATCACCAGCGTCGAGATACGTCTGCGTTGAGCGACCGACACGCCTTGCCTTGATGGGGGAGAGGATTCCGACGAATCCTTATTAATCCCAAAATCGGACGGCCGACACCACCTTGAACGACGCGAATCAGTGCCGTGTTTGCAAAATCCAGTGCAAAATCAGGATTTAACGAGCCGGGCCGCGAAAAATCCGTCGAGCCCGCCGAGCTTGGGATCGGCGTTCGGCAGATGGCTGGGCAGGGTGCGCAGATCGCCCTCGGCGGTAATGATCTCGCTGAGCCCCGACACCTCGGACGCATCGATCGGAACCCGGCGAAGACCGGGCTCCGCGGTCAGCAGCGCGGCGACCGCATGCTCGCCCTCTTCAGGTTCCAGCGAACAGGTGCAATAAACTAGCGTCCCACCGGGCTTGAGTAGCGAGACCGATTTTTGCAGCAGCCGCCGCTGGAGCGCGGTCATTGCGGCGATGTCGGATTCCTGCCGGAGCCAGGATACATCGGGGTGGCGGCGGATCGTCCCGGTCGATGTGCAAGGCGCATCAATGAGGATGCCGTCGAAGCCATCGGCAGGGCCGGCCCATTCCGCGGCGTCGGCGACGACGGTCTCGGCCTGCAGCGACAACCGCGTCAGATTCTCGCGCAGCCGTGCCACCCGGGCAGGCGAGCGGTCGATGGCGGTGACGTGCGCGCCGGCCTGCGCCAGTTGCGCGGTCTTGCCGCCGGGAGCGGCGCAGAGATCGGCGATGGATTTGCCCTTGATGTCGCCGAACAGCCGGGCTGGCAACGCAGCGGCGGCGTCCTGCACCCACCATTGTCCTTCGGCGAAGCCGGGAAGCATGGTCACCGCGCCGTGCAGCACCGTGCGCACCGATCCGGTCGGTAGCACTTCGCCATGGAGCCGGCTCGCCCATTGCGCGGCGTCCGACTTCACGGTCAGATCCAGCGACGGATCATGGCTGAGCGCGAGCGCCATGTCCCTTGCGACCGTCTCGCCATAATGCGCGCTCCAGCGCGCGACCATCCAGGGCGGCAGGTCCAGCGACTGCGCGGCAACCTCGTCCACCAGCGCCTTGCCCTCGCGGGCGCAGCGGCGCAGCACGGCGTTGACGAGGCCGGCATAGCGCGCGGCGCGCCGGTCGGATTGCACGAGGCGAACGGAGAGATCGACGGCCGCGTGATCGGGCACGTCCATCCAGAGGATCTGGGCGGCGCCGATCAACAGCGCGCTCTGCGCGCGCGGCGCGTCGGAGGGAATGCCCTTGTCGAGCAGGCGGGACAGCACATGGCCGAGCGTGCCGAGCCGGCGCAGCACGGTGGCGACCAGGCGGCGCATCAGCGCGCGGTCGCGGTCGGGGAGCGTCTTCAGTCCGGGATGGGCGCCGCTGCCGTCGAGCTGCTCGTCAAGTGTGCGGTGCTTGTGCAGCACGCCGTCGACGATGTCGGCGGCAATCCGCCGCGCCGCGAGACCGGGCACTTCGGATGGAGGAGCGAAACGTTGAGAAGGCATGCGGAAACAAGGTTCTGAGCAGCGGCAGTTCGCCGTAATGGGCGCATGCCTTGAGAAGGCGATCTCTGGCACGCGAATATGCCAAATGTAAGAATCGCTTCCGGGTTTTTCAGCCCTTTCGGAGCAATTTCAGGAATGCGTTATTGGGCGTCGCGCCGCGGGCCGTCCCGCGCTAGAAAGCCGCCTATGAGTGACCAGCCTCCCGTTCCCGACCGCAAGCAGCTTACGCCGGCCGCCCAGCGCGCGCTGGCCGAGGCCGAAGCGCGCCGTCAGGCTGCGGCAGCCCGAGCCAAGAACGACGGCGAGGCGGCGCCAAAGGAGTTGCAGGGCCCAAAAGGACCCGAACCGACCCGCTATGGCGATTGGGAGCGCAAGGGCATCGCTTCCGACTTCTGAAGCTTGTCTTTTGAGGCTCGCTTGCCGGACTGCCCGACTCAGCCCTAGCGTGCGCGGATGTCGCGTTTCGATCCAAGCCATCCATATCGGCCTTCATACAGCGGCTCGCCATTTGGTCGCCGGTTCTCAGGGCTGTTGCCGTGGATGTTCGTGGTTGGAATCGTGGTGGCCGTGGTGTTCACGTCCCGGCATGGGATGAACTGGCAGTTCCCTCACGTGACCGACGGTCAATCACGAGACGCCGAGATTGTGCTCCAGCAAGGCGGCCATCCCGATCGTCGCGAGCCGGTCGATGTCGTTCGCACCATTGACGGCGACACCTTTCTCGCACGCGTTCGTCAGCGCGACGGCCGCGATCTCATCGTGCGCGTTCGCCTGCGCGGCATCGACGCACCCGAGATGAAAGCATCCTGCCAGGAGGAACTGGACAAGGCCGAAGCCGCGGCCCGCGCATTGCGCGATCTGCTCGCACAGGGTGGCGTGACGATCACCAACCTCGGTGCCGACAAATATGGTCGCGTTCTCGCCGACGTCGCGACCAAACGCACGACCAATGTCTCGGCGGCGTTGCTCGCGGGCGGTTACGCGCGGAGCTACAATGGCGGCCATCGCGACGGCTGGTGCGCGCGGAGCTGGCGCTTCTGGTGACAAAAAGCCGCGTCGAACGACGCGGCTATTGCCGTGTCGTCCTGATGCCGGCGATCAGCGCGTCACGACCACCGTCGTGCCGACCGAGACGCGGCTGTAGAGATCGGTGATGTCGTCGTTGAGCATGCGGATGCAGCCATAGGAGACGAAGCCGCCGATCGAGCCCGGCACGTTGGTGCCGTGGATCGCGTATTCACCGCCGGACAGCGTCATCGCCGCGACGCCCATCGGATTGCGGGGCGAGCCGCCCGGGATGACGTCCGGGATGCTGGGCTTGTCGCGCTTCACCTCGGCGGGCGGCGCCCAGGCCGGATTGCGGTACTTGCCGTCGATGCGGGTGGTGCCGGCCCACTGCTTGCCGGACTTGCCGACGCCGACCGGGTAGCGCACGGCGTGGCCGCTATCGAGGACGAGATAGAGCCGACGCTCGTTGGTTTTGACCACGATGGTGCCCGGCGAATAGTCAGCCAGGTTCGTCCCCACCATTTCCGGCCGCGCCTGCGCCGCCGTCAACGTTAAGACCCCAGTCACGACGGTGGCGGCCAGCGCCACAGCAATCCTCATCGACATCGATTTTCCCCTTGCCCCGAACGGACCGTCCAAGATTACGCAAAACCGGCAATCGCCGGCTCGCCAAGTCCTTGTTAGGGGACATTCTTAACCGCGCCTGTTAACCGGATGGTTTCCACGCACGGCCGCCAAGGGCCAGCCAGCAGGGGGAACAAAGGAAATGTTCGAAACAAAGTAAATGACCTGAAAACAACACTTGGCGGGAAAGATGCCCGGGCGCCGGGGCGCGGCCTGACAAGTGCGTGAGGATGTGAACGGCCGTTGTTCGGGGGAGCGCTAACGCGGGGATGCGATCTCGTGTCCCGGACGCGGCGCAGCGCGAAGCGGTGCGACGCAGAGCCGGGATCTAGAAGGCCACAGAGTCTGCCGTTGCATCGGCCCCGACTCTGCAGCGCACCGCGAAGTGCGCGCTACGCTGCGTCCGGGGCACAGGACGATGTGGCTCAGACCGCCTTTTTGTTCTGACGGTTCTTGACGAGGTCGTCGACCACGCCGGGATCGGCCAGGGTCGAGGTGTCGCCCAGGCTGCCCGGTTCGTCCTCGGCGATCTTGCGTAGGATGCGGCGCATGATCTTGCCGGATCGGGTCTTGGGCAGGCCGGGCGAGAACTGGATCTGGTCGGGCGCAGCGATCGGGCCGATCTCCTTGCGCACCCAGGTGACGAGCTCCTTGCGTAGATCCTCGGTTGGCTCGATGCCGGCCATCAGGGTCACATATGCGTAAATGCCCTGACCCTTGATGTCGTGCGGGTAACCGACCACGGCGGCTTCCGAGACCTTCTCATGCGCCACCAGCGCGCTTTCGACTTCGGCGGTACCCATGCGGTGGCCGGAGACGTTGATGACGTCGTCGACGCGGCCGGTGATCCAGTAATAACCGTCCGCATCGCGCCGGCAGCCGTCGCCGGTGAAGTACTTGCCCTTGTAGGTCGAGAAATAAGTCTGCTCGAAGCGGGCGTGGTCGCCATAGACCGTGCGCATCTGGCCCGGCCATGACCGCGTCAGGCACAGATTGCCTGATGTCTCGCCGTCCAGCACGTTGCCGTCGGCGTCGACGATCTCAGGCACCACGCCGAAGAACGGCTGCGTCGCCGAGCCCGGCTTGAGCTTCGTGGCGCCGGGCAGCGGCGTGATCAAAATGCCGCCGGTCTCGGTCTGCCACCACGTATCGACGATCGGGCAGCGGTCGTCGCCGACGACGCGGTGATACCACTCCCAGGCTTCCGGATTGATCGGCTCGCCTACCGAGCCGAGCAGGCGCAGGCTGGCGCGCGAGGTCTTCTTCACGGGCGCGTCGCCGCTCCGCATCAGCGCGCGGATCGCGGTCGGCGCGGTGTAGAAGATGTTGACCTTGTGCTTGTCGATGACGTTCCAGAATCGCGAATTATCCGGGTAATTCGGCACGCCTTCGAACATCAGCGTGGTCGCGCCGTTGGCGAGCGGTCCGTAGAGAATGTAGCTGTGGCCGGTGACCCAGCCGACGTCGGCGGTGCACCAGTAGATGTCGCCGTCGTGATAGTCGAAGACGTATTGATGCGTCATCGCGGCGAACACGAGATAGCCGGCGGAGGTGTGCAGCACGCCCTTGGGTTGGCCGGTCGAGCCCGAGGTGTAGAGGATGAACAGCGGATCCTCGGCGTGCATGTGCTCGACCGGGCACTCGGTCGTCACCATCTTGGCGGCGTCGTGGTACCAGAGGTCGCGCGAGGGATTCATTTCGACCGCGCCGCCGGTGCGCTTGACCACGACGACCCAGTCGACGCCGTCTGCCTTGGCGAGCGCCGCGTCGACATTGGCCTTCAGCGGCACCTTCTTGCCGCCGCGCAGGCCCTCATCGGCGGTGATGATCACCTTGGACTGGCAGTCGTTGATGCGCTGGGCGAGGCTGTCGGGCGAGAAGCCGGCGAACACCACGGAGTGAATCGCGCCGATCCGCGCGCAGGCCAGCATCGCGTAGGCCGCCTCCGGAATCATCGGCAGGTAGATGGTGACGCGGTCGCCCTTCTTGACGTTCCGGGTGCGCAGGATGTTGGCCATCCGGCAGACCTCGTCGTGCAGCTCCTTGTAGGTGATGTGCCGGGATTGGGAGGGATCGTCGCCTTCCCAGATGATCGCGGTCTGGTTGGCGCGATTGTGGAGATGCCGGTCGATGCAATTATGGGCGACGTTGAGAACGCCGTCCTCGAACCATTTGATGGAGATGTTGCCGGGCGCGAAGGAGACGTTCTCGATCCTGGTCGGCGCGTGCATCCAGTCGATGCGCTTGGCCTGCTCCGCCCAGAAACCGTTCGGGTCCGAGATCGAGCGGGCGTACATGTCCTTGTACTTGGCCTGGTCGACCCAGGCGCGCTTCGCCCATTCTGCGGGGACGTCGTAGATCTTCTCGGACATGTTTCCCTCCACATACGGCGAGCCGAGCACGGACCACTGGCGAGCCGACTTGATCGTTGAACCGATTATGCGTCGGGCTAACCGGACCCGACAAGGTGCACAAGCTGGACCTTCGGCGAGCAGCCTGCCATGCGGAGGATCAAGCCGTTTCGTGCGACTGTCGCAGTTTTGAAACAGGGCGACGGGCGGCTTTGGGGTCTTCACCCAGATGCTCGGAATGGGCCCGCGCAGAGCGCCATGCATTCAGCAGAGGTATTTAGAAACCGCCTCTCACTGATTCGGGACTCGCAATGCGGTTCGGAACACCCTAAATGGCCAACCCGGGTCCAACGAGACCCCTTGGAACAAAAATCAGAACAGCGGCATTGACCGACAACAGACAGGGCTAAGGCATAAGACTATGATGGATCAGCAGAATCTCGGGACGATACGGCCCGCTTCAGCCGATCCTGCAGCCATCGCGCTGGCCAAAGCCCTCGGACAATGGCCGAAACCGGCCGGTTCCGGCCGTCCCAGCCCGAAGAAAGTGTTCGACGCGGCGCCGTCGACGACGGTCGAGGCCCTCGCCAAGGAACTGGGCCTGCGGCTCGGCGACCAGAACGAGCTGACCATCCGCCGCGTCAGGCGCGGCAAGGGCTATTCGTTCGTGCGGCCTAACGGCGTCCACATCCGCGATGCCCGCACCATTCGGCGGCTGCATTCGATGGCGGTGCCGCCGGCCTATCGCGAGGTGCGCTACTCGGCCGATCCGAGCACGCATCTCCAGGCAGTGGGACGCGATGCCGCGGGCCGGCTGCAATATCGCTATCACGCCGATTGGGAGAAGGTCCGCGAGCAACGCAAGGCGCATCGCCTGGAAAAGCTCGTCGGCGCGCTGCCCAAGATCCGGCGCAAGGTCTCGGCGTTCCTGTCGGGCGACGAGCCGACCCGCGAGTTCGCGCTCTCCGCCGTCATCGAATTGATCGCGCGCACCGCGATCCGCCCCGGCAACGAATCCTATGCCCGTCTCAACGGCACCCGCGGCGCCACCACGCTGCTGAAGTCCAACGTCTCGCTGGAAGACGACAGCTTCGTGCTGACCTTCAAGGCGAAGGGCGGCAAGGCGGTGCGCAAGGAGTGCGACGCGGCCAAGCTCGTGCGCGCCATCGGGATCTTGCAGGGCGTTCCCGGCAAGCGCATGTTCCAGTATCGCGATCCCTATGGCATCGTGCGCGCGGTCAGCACCACGCAGGTGAACGCGTTTCTGCGCGAGATCGCCGGCATCAAGATCTCGCTGAAGGATTTCCGCACGCTGATGGCCTCTGCCGTCGTCGTGGAATCGCTGTCGCGGATCACGCCGGCGACCAGCCAGCGCGGCCGCAAGAAGCAGGTGCTGGAGGCGATCCGCGGCGCTGCCGACCAGCTCTCCAACACGCCGGCGATCTGCCGCAAGAGCTATGTTCACGATACCATCGTCACCGCGTTCGAGGACGGCATCCTGGAACGCTTCGCCGCGACCATGAAGGGCCAGCGCTCGCAGGCCAGGCGCGAGCAGCTTTTGCAGCAGGTGGTGGCGACCGCGGCGGTCTGACCTCGGCGTCGTTACGCCTTGTTGGAAACGCCGTTGTCGGGACCGGGATCGCCGCCCGCGGCTGCCGCCGTGAGCCGTCCCAGATAGTGCGCCCATCCCGTCGCGTGGGCGGCCGCCTGTTCCTCGGTCGGCAGCCCGCTATGGGTCATGCGCAGCAATGTGCCGCCGTCGCGTTCGATCAGGTCGATCTCGATCAGGCTTGAGCCGGGCGGCACTTCCTGGCCGCCCTCCCATCCAAACGTGTAGGCGAGCCGATGCACCGGCACGACTTCGCGGAATGCGCCGCGGGCAACGCCGCCGCGGGGGCCGATGCCTTTGAGCAGATACAGCCCGCCGGGATGTGGCTCCGTGGTCGCGTCGGAACCCATCCAGCTCAAAATCTTCTCGGGGTCGGTCAGGTAGGCGAAAACGGTGGCGCGTGGGGCCGCGATCTGGGTCTCGCGTCGCACTATGAACGGTTCGGTCATCGACGATCACCCCTGGGCTGACACTGGGACATGGCGGCGCTCGAGCGGCCCGTCAAGGATTGCCCGTGACAAAGACCGCCTGCCTTCGTCATGATCGGGCCATGCACCTCTCGCCGACACTCGCCTGGCTTGTCGATGCCGCCGCCGATAGCGCCGGCGCCGACCGCCTGCTCGCGGACCTTGGCGCACATCTGGTCGCCGATGGCGTGCCGCTTGCGGCGGGCAGCCTGACGCTGGAGGTGCCACATCCGCTGATCGCGAAACGGACCTGGTTGTGGCGCGCGGAGAACGGCCGGGTGATCGAAGCGCTCGGCTTCGCACCAGGCGGCCTCGCGCCCGACCCGCCCAACGATGCCGGCCGCCGCTGGCTGCGCGACATCGCGGAGGGTGAAGTGCACGAAGATTTGGTCGGACGGCCCGACGGGCCGTTGCTCGGCTGGATCGGGCCGCGTCCGTTCACCGCGGACGAGACCGAGCAATTGCGCCAGGCCGCGCGCTTTGCCGCCACACCCCTTGCCGTACTTGCCGCGCGTGCAACGTTGCGCGCGACGCTGGATGCCTATCTCGGCAAGCGCAGTGCGGAGCGGGTGCTGGCGGCACCCCTGCGGCGCGACCTCGGCGAGACCATACAGGCCGCGCTGCTCTATGCCGATTTGCGCAACTTCACGCTCCTGTCGGAAACCAATCCGCCTGCCGAGGTCATCGCGGCGCTCGATGCCTGGTTCGATCGCATCGCCGGCGCGGTCCACGCCTTCGGCGGCGAGGTGCTGAAATTCATCGGCGACGGTGTGCTCGCGATCTTTCCGGTGGTCAGGCCGTCACCGCGCCAAGCGTCCGATGCAGCTCTGCGTGCCGCGCGCGCAGCCGAAGCCGGGATGGTGTATCTCAACGCGGAGCGCCGTGCTCAAGGTCTGCCGCCGCTCGCGTTCGGCGCGGCGCTGCATCTCGGCGAGATGCTATGGGGCAATATCGGTGCCGCCAATCGGCTGGATTTCACCGCAATCGGTCCCGCCGTCAATCTCGCCAGCCGGCTCGAAGGATTGTGCAAGCCGCTCGGCAGAACCGTGCTGGTGTCGGGCGCGCTCGCCGCGGAAACCGACATGCCTCTGATCGCGCTCGGATCGCATTCGCTGCGGGGCATCGCCGCGCCATGCGAGATATTTGCGCTGCCGGAGAAACAAGCTCCGATGTCGTAGCCCGGATGAGCGTAGCGACATGCGGGATCGCAGCAGTAGTCCCGGATATCGCTTCGCTCATCCGGGCTACAGCACCCAAGCCTACATCCCGCCCATCTTGCAGACGAGCTTCCATTCCTCGGCCGTCACCGGCTGCACCGAAAGGCGCGAATATTTCACCAGCGCCATGTCGGCGAGTTTCTTCTCGGCCTTGATCGCGGCCATCGTCACCGGAATCTTCAACGGCTTGTCGGCCTTGATGTCGACGCAGACGAATTTCTCGGTCTTGTCGGTCGGATCGGGGTAGGCTTCCTTGATAATCTCCGCGATGCCGACGATCTCCTTGCCCTCGTTGGAATGATAGAAGAACGCCTTGTCGCCCTTCTTCATGGCGACGAGGTTCTGGCGCGCGGTGTAATTGCGCACGCCGGTCCAGGCTTCGCCCTTGGCGCCTTTCGCCACCTGCTGGTCCCAGGACCACACCGATGGTTCGGATTTCACCAGCCAGTACGCCATGTTCATTCCTCCGCCTTGAAAGGTCGCGTCATGAGCCCCGAGATCGCGGCGTCGATCGTGCTTCTGCCGGTCAGGATCGATGCGACGGCTTCCGATACTGGCATTTCGATGTTTTGCGAAGCCGCGAGCTCGATCAGTACCGGCGCGGTGAATTCGCCTTCGGCAAGCTTGCCGGCGGGCGGCTGCTCGCTGCGGCCAAGCGACAGGCCGAGCGCAAAATTGCGCGATTGTGGGCTCGAGCAGGTCAGGATCAGATCGCCGAGGCCAGACAAGCCCGTGAGTGTTTCGCTGCGTGCGCCGAGCGCGCGGCCGAGGCGTGTCAGCTCGGCAAAGGCGCGGGTGGTAAGTGCGGCCTGGGCGGAAGCGCCGAGCTTGCGCCCGACCGCGATGCCGACCGCGATCGCCAGCACGTTCTTGGCGGCGCCGCCGATCTCGACGCCGCGGACATCGGTGGAGTGATAGGGCCGGAACGTCGGCGAGCCCAGCGCCTGCACCAGGTGGCTCGCCAAGGCGTCGTCCTTTGCGGCCAGCGTCACCGCCGTCGGCAGGCCACGCGCGACATCGTCGGCAAAGCTCGGGCCCGACAGGATCGCCGGCTGCGCGTGAGGCGCGGCCTCGGCGATCACGTCGGTCATGAATTTATGGGTGCCGTGCTCGATGCCCTTGGCGCAGGCAATGATCGGCACCGGCTTTTCCAGGTGCGAGGCGAGCATGTTGACAGCACCGCGCAGATGCTGCGCGGGCACTGCGATCAGCAGCATGTCCGCGCGTGCGGCGAGGGCCAGGTCGCTCGTGACGATGATCTCCGGCGCAAGCCGCACGCCCGGCAGCCGCGGATTGTCGCGGCTCGATGCGATTCGCGTCGCGTGCTCGGAATTGCGCGCACACAGCGTCACGTTCCGTCCGGCCCGCGCCGCCACCATCGCCAGCGCCGTGCCCCAGGCGCCCGCGCCGATCACCGCGACAGATCGGAACGCTGTCATTGCTAGAATCCCGCGCGTGTCTTGCCGTATCCGGCCGGTGCCGTCGCGTTCGCATCGAGCAGCCAGCGCGCGCGAGGCTGTGCTTCCATCGTGTCGGTCATGCCGAGCGCGAGACGTTCCGCGCCGGCCCAGGCGATCATTGCACCATTGTCGGTGCAGAGCGCCGGCGGCGGCATGATCAATTGTGTTCCGGCTTTCCTCGCAACGTCATGCAGCGCGCCGCGGATCGCCTGATTGGCGGCGACACCGCCGGCCGCCACCAGCGCACGCGGTGCACCGAACTGCTCGCGGAAGAGTTTCAGGCCGACGCTCAGCCGGTCGGCGGTGGAGTCGAGCACGGCGGCCTGGAAGCTCGCGCAGAGATCGTTGACGTCCTGCGGTGTGATCTCGGCCAACCGGCTTGCTTCGTTGCGCACCGCTGTCTTCAATCCCGAGAGTGAGAAGTTGGCGTCGGGGCGTCCCTGCAGCGGCCGCGGAAACGCAAATCGCGCGGCATCGCCGTTGGCTGCCGCGCGCTCGACCTGCGGGCCGCCCGGATAGGGCAGCCCCAGCATCTTCGCCACCTTGTCGAAGGCTTCGCCGATCGCATCGTCGACGGTGGTGCCGAGCCGCACATACTGTCCGACGCCGGTGACGGCAACGATCTGGGTATGGCCGCCCGAGGCGAGAAACAGGCAATAGGGAAATTCGAGTGCGTCGGTCAGGCGCGGTGTCAGCGCATGCGCTTCCAGATGGTTCACCGCGACCAGCGGCGTGTCGTGCACCATCGCGATCGCCTTCGCGGTGGTGAGCCCGACGATGACGCCGCCGATCAGTCCCGGGCCCGCGGCGGCCGCGACACCGTCGAGCTGGGCGAAGTCGATGCCGGCCTCAGTCATGGCGCGGTCGATGATGCCGTCGAGCAGGTCGACATGGGCGCGGGCCGCGATCTCCGGTACCACGCCGCCGAAACGGGCATGCTCCTCGACCTGCGACCACACGATATTGGACAGGATCTTGCCGCTGCCGTCAGGCGCACGCTCGATCACCGCCGCGGCGGTCTCGTCGCAGGTGGTTTCGATGCCCAGTACCAGCATTGGCGAATTGTTATCCAATTTGCGCCCTTCCCGCCCCCTTGCGCTCATCCGCAAAGCAGAGTTCTGGTACGTCCGGTAGCATTCCGGGGTCGGCCAACGCAATCGTCACGCGCTGCCGTTCCTCGTGAAAGCGCCACCGCCACGTGGTTCGGGAACACAAGCGATGTCCATTCTTGTCACACGGCCGCATCCCGACAATGAGGCGACGTCGGAAAATCTGCGTGCACGGGGTCATGTGGTGCTGCTCGCGCCGGTGCTCAAGTTCGAGCCGGTCGCCTTCCATGACGAGAGTGAAACGAGCTACAGCGCCGTCATTGTCACATCGGCCAATGCGATCCGTGGCGTCGCATCGCAATTACCGGACCTTGGTCTCCTGCAGCTGCCGCTGTTCGCGGTCGGCGAGCACACGGCTGCCGCCGGGCGCGATGCCGGTTTTGCCGAGGTGATCGTCGCCGGTGGCGATGCCGCTGCCCTGCGCGACAAGGTGATGCAGAGCGCGCGCGACAAGCGGCTGAAGAAAAAGAGCACGTTGCTCTATCTCGCGGGCGCGGATCTGTCGCGCGACCTCGGCGGGGAGCTGGGCGCCGAAGGCTTCATCGTCATCACGCAGACGACCTATCGCATGGCGCCAGTCAAGCTGTTGCCGCGCGATGTCTGTGAAGGCTTTGCCGCCCATGGCATCGAGGCGGTGCTGCACTACTCCCGGCGCAGCGCGCGGGCTTTCCTGGAGGCCGCGCGGGCGGAAGGTGTCGAAATCTCGGCTCTGGCGATCCCGCAGTGCTGCCTGTCCGAGCCGGTCGCCGGCGTACTGCGCGAGGCCGGTGCCTCGCAGGTTCTGGTTGCGGCGACGCCGGACGAAAATGCCTTATTTGACACCTTGGAGCGTGCTTTGCGCACCCGTTTGGCGTAAGAGGTCGGGCCGAATCCGACGCAATCGGGTCCGTTCGTTCAGGGCAGGTAAGTGTGAGGAACCGTCACGATGGCCGACGACAAGCCTGAAGACGCAGGATTGGCTCCCGAGTCCGGCCGCGCCAAGCGCATCCCGCCCACCATCGACCTCGAGGCGACGGAAGTCTCGACTCAGCCGCAGCAGGTGACGGGCGAGCCTGAGGCTGGGGCAGCGACCGAACAGGCCGCGCATGAGCAAGCCAAATCTGAAGAGGGCAAGTCTCAAGAGGAAAAGTCTCAAGAGGTAAGGTCCGAAGAAGCTATTGCCGCGCCGCAGCCCGAACCTGCCGAAGAAGAGTCTTCCGTTGCGTCCGCGTCGGTATCGCCGTCGATTTCACCCTGGGTTATCGCTGCGTTCTCCGGCGCCGTCGCAGCCGCAATCGTGATCGCGGTCGGCTGGATGCTGGGCTGGCCTGCCGTGCAGGCGCCGCCGGCTGCTCCGCAAGTGACGGGCGCAACCGTCGAGGCGCTGAGCGGGCGCGTGGCCGCGGTCGAAGCCAAGACGGGCAAGCCGGCCGCCGATCCGGCCATGGTGGCGCGGATCGATGCGCTGGAGAAATCCGCAACGAGCCTGCGCAGCGAGATCGCCAATCTGCGCGCACAATCCGACAAGACTGCCAGCGCCCTAAACGACGCGACATCGGCGCCGCGCGCTGCCGCGCCCGATCTTGCCGCTCTCAACGACCGCCTCGCTCAGCTCGAACGTGCCAGCAAGACCGAACGTGCGGAACTCGCACAGCAAAGCGAGAAGATCGCCGACGCGAAAACGATGGACGACAAGCCGCTGCGCCATGTGGTGGTGGCGGCCCTGCTCGACGTCGCCGTTCGCCATGGCGATGCCTACGAGTCGCAGCTCGCCGCCGCGCGGTCGCTGGCAGCAAAGCCGGAGATGCTGAAGCCGCTCGACACCTTTGCGTCGTCAGGCATTCCGACGCCGGTCGCCTTGAGTCGCGAGCTCCTCAACATCGTGCCAAAATTGTCGCCGCCGGCGGAAGCTCCGGCCAGCGGCACCGGAATCGTCGAGCGCCTTCAGGCGGGGGCGTCGAAACTCGTCCGCATCGAGCGTACCGACGGGGTCGGCAACGATCGCGGCGCGATCGTCGCGCGGGTGACGGCGGCTGCGTTGCGCAACGATTTCGTCGAGGCGCGGCGCGAGTTGAAAACGCTGCCCGAGGCCGATCGTGCACCGGCGCAAGCTTGGCTCGACAAGACCGATGCCCGTGACGCCGCGCTCGCCGCGTCACGCAAATTCGCCGACGCCGCCATGGCGGATCTCGTCAAGCCTGGTCAATAAAGGTTCGCGCAACAATCAGCGCGTATAGGGATCGTCATGCTTCGCATCGTCCTCTTCCTCGTTCTGATCGCACTGGCGGCGGCCGGCGCGGCCTGGGTTGCCGATCAGCCCGGCGACCTCGTCCTGACTGCGGGCGCTTTCCGCGCCACAACGACGCTTCCCCGCTTCGTGTTCTTGCTTGGTCTCTTTGCCGCGGCAGTCGTGCTGGTCTGGAGCCTGCTGACGATGGCCTGGCGCGCTCCGGGGCGTCTGCGCCGCCGTCGTCACGAAAAGCGCCATGCTCGCGGCCGCCACGCCATCACCCACGGCCTGCTTGCGATCGGCCATGGCGACACCGCGCTTGCCCGTCGCCACGCCGATACCGCGCGGCGGCTGGCTGCAAACGATCCGCTCGCGCTTCTCTTGCATGCGCAATCGGCGCAGCTCGAGGGCAATCGCGACGAGGCCCAGCGCGTCTTCCGTGCCATGGCCGAGCGCGAGGACACGCGCCTGCTCGGCCTGCGCGGCCTGTTCATCGAGGCGCAGCGCGCCGACGATGCGGTCGGCGCCGTGATGATCGCCGAGGAAGCGATCAAGCTGTCGCCGTCCTCGACCTGGGCCTCGCATGCGGTGCTCGGCTTCCGCTGCGCGCGCGGCGACTGGAGCGGCGCGCTCGCGATCCTCGA
>NZ_JADPJF010000151.1:611371-634629 GCF_023073295.1 Bradyrhizobium sp. 23
CGAATCTGTCCGCGGGCCTGATCGACAAGCAGGCCTATCGCCGCCAGCGCGGCGTGCTGCTCGCCGCCCGCGCGCTGGAATTGGAAACAATGGACCGCGACGTCGCGCGCGAGAGCGTGATGCAGGCGGTCAAGCTCGCGCCGACCCTGGTTCCGGCCGCAGTGCTCGCTGCAAAATTCGAGAGCGAGGCGCATCAGGTGCGCCGCGCCATGAAGCTGGTGGAAACCGCCTGGCTCGCCAATCCGCATCCTGATCTTGCGGATGCCTATGCGCATGTGAAGCTCGGCGATTCCGCGCGGCAGCGCCTGCAGCGGGTCGAGACGCTTGCGGCCAAGATTTCTGCCGACAATGCTGGCTATATCGAGGGCCAGCTGGCGATCGCGCGCGCCGCGATCGATGCGTCCGAGTTTGCCCGTGCGCGCGCGGTGCTGGCGCCTTACGTCAACGATCCCACCCAGCGCGTGGCGATGCTGATGGCCGAGATCGAGCGGACCGAGCATGGTGACGGCGGCCGGGCCCGCGCCTGGACCTTGCGCGCGGTGCGCGCCCGCCATGATCCGGCCTGGACTGCGGACGGTTATGTCAGCGACCGCTGGCGTCCGGTTTCCCCGGTCACCGGCCGTCTTGACGCCTTCCAGTGGCAAACGCCAGTCGCGAGTCTTCCTTCCGACAAAGGCGCCATGATCGAATCCTCGGCCTTCGAGGAAGCGATGCTGGCGGCTCCGCCGCCGAAGCGGGTGACGGCGGCCCCGAGCGAGAGCCCGGTGGAACCGGCTGTCATGGCGCCGGATCCGGTGCCCGCTCCGCAGGACAATTCGCCGCCCCTTGAAGCCCAGGAAATCTTAAAGGAAGCCGTCGAGGAGACCGCCAAAGAAACCGTCAAGGAAGAGCCGGTCGTCACGCCTGCCGAGCCGCTCAAACCGGCCCCTGAGATCGCCGAATCATCGTCCGCGGCGGCAACGCCGGTGTTCCGGACCCGCGCCGACCTTGGCAAGCCGGCACCAGCGCCTATTCCCGCCGTCATCCCGATCGTCCGCGCGCCTGATGATCCCGGGATCGATGACGAGGGTCCGAGCGATGAATTTACGGAACAAATCGGCACGCCCAGGGACCACGCAAAGGCCCAGGCCGGCGGCTGGCGCGGATTCTGGTCTCGCTGGGGCGGGTGAGCGGCATTTGGGAGCCGGCGCCACCTTGCCAATTCGGGCCATGCCCGATATCAGGAGCGCGCGTAACGGGACCGGCCTCGCGCGGGCCCCGGCAAGGTTCGCCGCAATAGCTCAGTTGGTAGAGCACGTCATTCGTAATGACGGGGTCGGGGGTTCGAATCCCTCTTGCGGCACCAGCGCCCCAGTGTCCGGCCCGAAGACATGGGTAACGGAACGTACCTAAGACATGGGTGACAGCCTCGCGCCGAACGGGTGTCGAGAGGTTGCAGGCGTCTGCTTCAGGTGCAGCGCGTCTCGCGCGGCGGTTATTAGCTTGCGGTCATCATCCGTCGCCATTGCATCGATCCTCGCTATCACCGCCGGGCATGCACTATCGCTGCGGATGAATTTCAAAGAACGCGTGCAGGCGCTCGGCAGGATCGGCTTTCATTGAGTACGGCCGACGGCCTGCCTTTGATACAGCTTCGTCCAATTGGGCAAACCGTGTTGCCCGCGCTTCAAGGTGATGCTTTTGACTATCTTGGTCGAGATTTGCGGGCAGAGAGATCATGGATCGAACGTTTGCAGCAAACGCTTTTCCGGCTGTCCTTTCACCGGCTCGGGCAATAACTTCTAGATCGACATGTATGTCGGCCAAGTTATAGGCGCTGATCTTTCCCCCGACGTTATCAGCAATTCTTTCGATTGTTTCTGCGCAGGTCTGCGCGATGTCGGGCCAGCCTTTGTCGAGCGCATCGAGTCCAAAGACCGCAAGATTGGCCGTCGCGTCGGACAAGTGGTGTCCCTTTGCAGGACGATCAGCAGGAAAAAATCCTCCCACCCAAGTTATGAGTGGCTTTAGGTCATCCACAACCGTCGAGATAAATTCCTCTGCACCTGAAGGTGGATGCGCGATCTGGCGCATGAGCACTTTCAGAATCGCATCGAGGGAGTCCAGCACCCATTTGGCCAATAGGGTGCCTTGAAAATCGATACTCGACAGGCGTCGGTAATGCCCGCGGACTTCTTCCGCGGCCTCAGATAGATCGGCGAAGGGATCGTTCCATGGCCGCTCTGGATCAACCTTGATCTTTGCCGCGATGCTTTCGACCAGCGCCGGGATGCTAGCTTCAAAGCCGAGTGCGTAAGCCGGGAAAACGTGTAAACGGCGTTTACCTGCGGCGTCAGCCAATATCTCGGACGGAATTAGTTCGGAAATTTGGTCTAACGTCGATTTTAGCGACCCTACTTCGAACAAGTCGTTCTCGATTTCAAAACGGACCGCGAAAAGAATGGCTTCAAACGAGCGGAACACCGAAATCTGATCCGACTTACCGTATCCATCCACAGCAATGTCAAAGAGCGCCTCGTTCGCCTCCATTGTTGTTTCCGTAGAGCCCACATCAGTCGAGCGGTTTTGAAGCACGGCTCCGAAACTGGAAATAGCACGCAATTTTGCGTCGGGCATGTTGGCCGCAAGCACCAAACGCGCCGCGCGGTGAAGGTAAAAGCAAGCACTATAGGCCAGCGGCGCTACTCTCTGCTCTGCCGCGCCGGGCGCGACAACAGACATAGCCTGCAATGTCATCCGGCCCATTGACGAGATTGAATGTTGCACAACTCGCTCGTTCTTGGCGGCAATCGCGTCCTCTATGATGTGCAGTATGCTCTCGTAGATGGGATTCAATACGTCCGATACGTCGCTCAGGTATCCAGCAAATGGAAATTTGGGATCTACATGAAGCGTTATGCTCTTCTTTCGTAGGTCTGAGTATTCGGTAGCGATAGTTTCAAGCGCGCCGAGGGTTTCGATGGTCGCATTCGAGTCGCGGCGAGCAATGAAACGGTGCGCAAATTCCTCAAGTTGCGCAATCGAGTGTTGGAGTCCTTGAGGTAAGCGCGTGCGCACAATTGTTTGTGCGTGGAGTGTCTGATCCATCTTACTCGGCGCGCCGTTAGCAACGACTTGAATTGCGACCACCTTCTCAGCAGCTCGTCCTATCCTGCGAATCTGCGCGCTGCTGACCCGTACGATTTGTCGGATGGCCGACTCTGGTGCAAGCAGGTTAAGTGTTGAAACGTAGAAGCGGCGCAGAGCATCGAATGATATTCCAAGAAGAAGGAATTGCAGCACCAGGGACATCTTCGGATCGAGCCGGACGGACCACCGCGTCCCCAGCAAGAGCGAGAGCATCGTAGTCGCCACCAAAATCAAAAAAACGCCGAGAAGAGCACGATCCTTAGCGAACTGCTGCAAAACAGAGATAGAAAATAATTCGGCGGCGCGTTGCGCAGGAATAATTGAAAGAGACAAAACTAGCGCAAGCGCAGCGCCAATTATTTGGGCGGCGGCTAAGTGCATCTCACTTGCTTTGATATCCGTGCTGTCAGCGATGGTGTAGAAGAGCACCGAGATTATCACGGACACAATTGTCGCGAGGAGCGTTGATCCTTTGGAGGCGACTTGCTGGATCGTTCGTTGCAGGCGCAGGTCTGTAGACAGTAGCGCTTTGATGTACGTCGCATGGGCGCGACGGCGGTACCCAAGGGCGACGCGGCCGAATTTGTGCCATCGCGACTCGCTAATTGGGTCGCTCAGCTTTGTGGGTGGTTCAGAGGTTCGCCCTAGCGGACTAGAGCGGGGTGCTTCCGCACGATGACCATCCCGAGCGGCAGTTGACTGCGGGCGAGACGGTGTAGACTCGCCTTCCTTCATATGTGGAAAGACCTTATACATTAGACAATTCGAAGATCAGCGAGGACGGCCAACTATAGTTGTCGTTCGCAGCGTCCACAACTATCGCACAGAGAGCTGCCGTTCCATCGCAACGGACGCGTTCGGGATCGAGCGCCACCCTGAGTGATCGTGATCACATAAACTCGCAATCGGCTCCCCTAGTGTCCAGCTCACGCCAAACACGGGGAGATTTCATATGCGCAAGATCATTTTGGTGACCGCCATGGTGCTGGTCTCTGCCTCTGCCCAGGCCGGAGGCCCGCGCAGCCTGTCGCTGTCCGCGGTGAGCGAGCCGGCTTCGGTTCAGCAAACGACGCCGGCGCTTGCCGCCGCGCCGACGCAGGTGAGCGAAGCAGCGCCTGCCGCCGAAGCTCCGAAATATCTCGATCGCCCGCCGGCGGTGTCGCTCAATGCGCCCGCGGCGGTTGCCACACCCACGACCACGACGGCCTCAGCGCCCGCGACGACGACGCAACCCGCCGCGAAGACAACGGCCAAGGCAGACAAGCCGAAGCACAAGCGCAGCTGGACCGAAGGCCGCATCATCAGCGAGCTGCATCGCCATGGCATCTACTGGTAAGATGCCCGCTCTCAAAAGGATATGGCCGGGACAAGCCCGGCCATCACGCGAGAGTTTTGAATCTGATCGGGCGCGTTACTGCGAAACCGTCTGCACCACGCTCCCGATCGGACGCGCGCTCGAGGTCGGCACCTTTAGGTCCTTCAGCAGCGCCTCGTCATATTCCGGCAGCGACTGGAGGGTCGTCTTGGCCTTCATCTGCACGATCTTGTAGCCGCCGGCCTTCAGCCGCGCGAGCAGCGCGGGCATGGCTTCGCCGGTGTGCTTCTGGAAGTCGTGCATCAGGATGATGCCCTTGCCGAGCTTGTCGAGCCTGGTCATCACGGTCTCGATGATCTTCTCCGGCGTGGCGCCCTTCCTGAAATCGAAGGAGTCGATGTCGGTCGAGAACATCGCGACGTTTCGGGTGCCGAAATAGCTCACGATCGCCGGATTGTGCTGGAGCTGCGGGAAGCGGAAGAACGGCGCCGGGTTGGTGCCGAGCGCGTATTTCACCGCGCTAATGCCCTTTTCGACCTCGTCCTTGGCCATCTGCTCGGTCATCTTCTTGCCGTTCAGATTGACGTGCGACCAGGTGTGCGTGCCGACCGTATGGCCCTGGGCCAGCACCTGGCGCAGGATCTCCGGGTGGTAGGTCGCATGCTTGCCGACCGAGAAGAACAGGCCCTTGGCGCATTCGTCCGCGAGCGCCTTCAGTACGGCGGGCGTGTTGACCGGCCAGGGGCCGTCGTCGAACGTCAGCACGACCTCCTTGTCGGTGAGGAAGTCGAACTGCTTGAAATGATCGAAGCCGAAGCCCGGACCGCCGGTGGTGTCGATCTCGACCACGCGGGAGACGCCGAGCGCGTTGGGATTGGCGCAGGTCGATTTCTGCTGAACCGGCATCGGCGCGGGTGCGGGCGCCGAGGCGGCTGCCGCCGGCTTGGCCGCAATCGCGGCCGTGATCGCGACGTCGTCCTTGGCGGCGAGCTTCGCCTGTGCCGGCAATGGATCGGCGGCACGGGCGGCAATCGTCTTGGGAGCGGCCTGGTCGGCGCGCGAGGAATAATAAAACCAACCGCCGGCGGCAATCACGACCGCCGCAACTACACTGGCCAGCATCAGGCCCAACGCATTACGCATCGCCATTCTTTCCAATTACGCAACCAAACCGGCGGAATTTCCCGCCCGACGAGCCATTAATGCGAAGGAACAGTTAACGTGACACCAACACGACAGCGGATATGGAGGAATTTCAGCGAGGTGCGCCAGCGTGACCGAGGTCACAGAGGGTGAGCCTCCCGTGACCGTCATCACAGTCGGAACTGTTTTGCTGGAGCATGGTCAATCCCATCAACAACGGCGGGCCCGCTTCCGCGGTGCCAATGGGAGCTTCAAATGACCAACTCGCTGAACATCAAGTCCTTAAGTAGCAAGATCCGCGACGTCAGCCTGGCTCTGGGCTTTGCCGCCATCCTCTCGATCGCCTCGACCGGCTCGAGCTTCGCCTTCTCGTCCGAAGCGCAGCAGCAGTGCACCGGCGACGCTTTCCGCCTGTGCTCGTCGGAAATCCCGAACATCCCGAAGATCACGGCGTGCATGATGAAGCATCGTTCGGATCTGAGCGCCGGTTGCCGTGCGGTGATGGACAAGGATCTCGCCAAGGGCGGCGCGTCACGCAAGGTCGCTGACGCCCAGGACAGTCAATAAGAGTCGATCAGTAACAGCAACGATAGCGTCGTTGCGTCGGTTAGCTCCCCTCGCGATGTGCCCCGGCGTGATGCCGGAGCGCCGCGGCGGCGCAAGCCCGTCTGCCAATAAAGCCGTTGCGGCTTCGGGATCGTCGCTCTAGCTTCGCCCGCACATCTTCCGGGTAAGAGGCATTACGCGATGACCAGATTTCTTTGCATCATTCCATTGATCCTGTTTGCATCGACTGCGTCAGCGCAGCAGCCCGGTCACGACGCCTGCGCGCGCGACGTCACGCGCTTCTGCCGTCCGGTGATGAACAATGGCGATGGCGCCGTGCTCGCCTGCCTCAAGCAGAACCGTACGCGGCTCACCAAGGGCTGCGACAAGGTGCTGACGGATCACGGGCAGTAAGACGTCGCTACGGACTCGCAAAACCTAAGTGCTGCTTCCCGCCGCAGTGGCGACCACGGGCAGCACCTCACTTGCTGCCTGGTCCGGCGTCTCCTCTTTCCAGCGCACCGAGCCGAACGGACGCTCGAGCATGCGGCGGATCCGCACCGGATCCGGGCCGATGTGGAAATCGATCGCCTCCTGATGCAGCGCGCGTTCGGACTGGGTCGAGCGGTTGCGCTGGCGCAGATAGTCGAGCCAGGTCGGGCAATGATAGCGCTCGGTCCACAATTCGGGATCGGCGATGTCGCGCGCGATCGACCAGCCATAGGCGCCGTTGCGCTGGCGAGAGAGCTGCACGTCCTGCATCACGTTGTGAAAGGCGCGGGCGTTCTCTTGGGCGACGCGGTATTCGATCTCGACCACCAGCGGCCCGCTGCGCGCCGTGAGCGACAATTTGACTTCCGGATCGGCCAGCAGATCGGCGTCTTCGTTGCGGGCGCCGACGCGCGGCATCGTGAGCCAGATTCCGAGCACCGGCGAGATCAGCATCAGGCCGGCGGCCGTCAGCAGCGCTACCTCGACGCCGGCATAGTCGGTGAGATGGCCCCAGCCCCAGGCGCCGATCGCGATGCCGCCGGAAATCGAAGCCTGAAACGCCGCGAGCGAGCGGCCGGCGACCCAGCGCGGCGCCGAGAGCTGCACGCCGATATTGAACAGCGCGATGGCGGCCATCCAGACCGCGCCGGCGAGCACCAGCGCAGCCGCGGTCAGCACCGGCTCGGTGCTCACGGCGAGAGCGGCCATCGCAAACGCCATCGAGATGGTGCAGGCGCGGATCGCGGCTTCGCCGCTCATGCGCTTGCGCAATTCGTGGATGTTGAGCGCGCCGATCACAGCGCCCATTCCGAAGGCGCCGAGCATGATGCCGTAGGTTTGCGCGCCGCCATGCAGCAGATCACGTGCGACCAGCGGCATCAACGCCATGATGGCACCGCCAATCAGGCCCATCACCAGCGTGCGCAACAGCACGATCTTGATCGGCGGCGAATTGGTGATGTAGCGGAAGCCCGATACCATGGCGCGGTTGAGCTTCTCCCGCGGCAGGCGCGAGGGTTCGGTGTTGCGCCGCCAGAGCAGCAGCACCACCAACAGCGGCAAATAGAGGATCGCGTTACACGCGAACGCCGCGACAGCACCGAGTGCGGCGACGATGACACCGCCGACCGCAGGGCCGAAGCTGCGGGCGATGTTGTAGCTGATGCCGTTCAGCGCGACGGCTGACGGCAGTGCATCGGGCGGCACCTGCTCGCTGACCGAGGACTGCCAGGCCGGACCGAACAGTGCGTTGCCGCTGCCAACCACGAAGCAGAAGGCGAGCAGCGTTTCCGGGGAAATGAAGTTGAGCCAGGCCAGGACCGTGAGTGCGGTCGCGCCAGTCAGCGCGATCATGAGCGCGATCAGGGTGACGATACGGCGGTCATACATGTCGGCGATGGCGCCCGCCGGCATCGAGATCAGCATGATCGGCAGCATCAGGGCGGTCTGTACCAGCGCCACCTTGTCCGCCGAGGCCGCCATCTGCGTCATCGCCCAGGCGGCGCCCACGCCCTGGATCAGCAGGCCGAGATTGGAGAGCAGGCTGGCGAGCCAGATGCGCCGGAACACGGTGTACCGTAGCGGCGCCATGATGCCGTCGGCGTCAATTTTCTGACGGTTCGTCTGCTCGGTCATATCCCCTTCCAAATGGGCTGGCAGAAGTGGCGTCGGCGTGGTCTTTGGGCGATTTCGGCAAGTTCAGTGATGCCCGCGAAAGTCCTTCGCTGTCCAGTGGTTAGGCCGGTATAAGCGGTGCACAGAGATGCTTTTGCCGGGGAGGAACAGATGAAGCTGTCACGACGGATGATCTTGCAAGGTGCCGGCAGCTTGCCCTTCGCAATTGCGAGCTTGCGCACGGGCGCATTGGCTCAATCCGCACCCACTGCGCCGAGCGAGGTGCCGCCAATCCTGTTCGTCCACGGCAATGGCGACTACGACGCGCTCTGGATGACGACCTTGTGGCGGATGGAATCCAACGGCATTGCGCGCGATCGCATGCATGCGATCAATTTCAACGATCCCAATGCGCGAAGTGACGACAAGGTCGAGCAGGCGGGCCGCTCCTCGACCGAGGACCAGCGCCGCGAGCTCGCCGCCGCCATAGCCGAATTGAAGCGCAGCACCGGCGCCGCCCGCGTGGCGCTGGTCGGCAGCTCGCGCGGCGGCTATGCCATCCGCAACGTCATCAAGAACGGCGGCGCCGGCGATGTCAGCCACGCCGTGCTGTGCGGCACGCCCAATCACGGCGTGTTCGCGACTGACGACCAGCCCAACAGCGAGTTCAACGGCCGCGGCGCGTTCCTGCTCGGCCTGAACGAGGGCGAGAGTGAGGTGACGCCGGGTGTTGCCTTCCTGACCTTGCGCAGCGACGGCATGGACAAATACGCGCAGGCCGATGGCCGCTTCATCGGCAAGCCCGGCACGCCGACCGGCGTCAGCGTCGAAGGTCCGGAGTTGAAGGGGGCCACCAACCTCGTGCTGGGCGCACTCGATCATCGCGAGGTGGCGTTTCACCCCCGAGCCTTCCGCGAGATCTATAAGTTCATTGCCGGCCGCGAGCCCGCGCGAATCTCGATTGTGCCGGAGCAGAGCGTCAGGCTGAGCGGCCTCGTGACGGGCACACCGGGCGGTGCGCCGACCAATCGGCCGGTGGCCGGTGCAACCGTCGATATCTTTCGGGTTGATCCTGAAACCGGTGAGCGCAAGGGCAGCGCCGTGCACAGCGCGAAGACCGGTGCCGACGGCCGCTGGGGACCGGCGCAGGTCGAACCTTCCTGGTCGCTCGAATTCGCCCTCGCAGCGCCGGATGCGCCGACGACGCACATCTACCGCTCGCCCTTCCCGCGCTCGTCCGACGTCGTTCACCTGCGCGCCGCGCGCCCGCTCGGTCCCGCGGACAAGGACGCCGGGGCCGTCGTGATCATGTCGCGTCCGCGCGGCTATTTCGGCCTGCCGCGGGACGTGGTGCTGCTCGACGGCAAGGAGCCGGCGGACGTCAAATCGGGTGTGCCCACGGATTCGACAGCAACACTGCGCCTTCCGGCCGGCGAGGTCGGGCGTAACATCGTGGCCGAATTCAACGAAGAACGAATTGTGGCACGCGCCTGGCCTGCCTCCGAGAACAGGATTGCGATTGCCGAGCTGACTTACTAGCTAACTGCCTGCGCCACCCCTCCGGGAGAGAGCCATGAACATCGCCAGCGTGCGTCGGCCCATCGTCCCTCCGACGCCGCCGCGAGCGCCCGACGACATGTCGTTCCTCGGCCGGCTTGCCGTGATCAAGCGGAATATGATCGCGACCTGGGGGCAGCGCGCCTATGAGGAAGACGTCATTGAAGGCCGCTTCTTCTTCCGCAACAGCTTCATCCTGAACCGGCCGGATGCGATCCGGCATGTCCTGCTCAGCAATTACGAGAATTATTCGCGTACTCCGGCGGGCATCCGCATGCTTCGTCCCGTGCTCGGCGACGGTCTTCTGATTGCGGAGGGCCATTCGTGGACGTTTCAGCGCCGCACCCTCGCGCCGGCGTTCACGCCGCGTGCGACAGCAAATCTCGTTCCGCACATGACGGCGGTGCTCGACGAGACCATCGCAAAGCTCGACGGGCGAACGAGCGAGCCGGTCGATCTGCGCGAGATCATGCAGCGCATGACGCTGGAGATCGCCGGCCGCACCATGTTCTCGTTCGGCATGGACCGGCATGGTCTGACCTTGCGCAACTTCGTCATGGAGTATGGAGCCCGACTCGGACGGCCGTACTTGCTCGACATGGTGCTGCCGCTGTCCTGGCCGAGTCCGATGGATTTTGCCCGCGCCCGTTTCCGCAAGCGCTGGACCGAATTCGTCGCGATGCTGATCGCCGAGCGGCGTGAGATGGGCAAGAAAGACGGCGCGCCGCCGCGCGATCTTTTCGATCTCATGGACGAGGCGCGTGACCCTGAAACCGGCAAGGGCTTTTCGGACGAACAACTGGTCGACGAAGTCGCGACTATGATCCTCGCGGGTCACGAGACCACGGCGACCGCGCTGTTCTGGGCGCTCTATCTGCTCGCGCTCGATCCCGATACGCAGGAGGAGATCGCCTCCGAGACCCGCGGCGAGCACCTCGACAGCATGGCCGACATCGATCGGCAGAAGTTCACCCGCGCCGTGATCGAGGAGACCATGCGGCTTTATCCGCCGGCCTTCCTGATCGCCCGGGCCGCGCGCGAGAAGGACAACGCGGCCGGCGTCGCCATCGGCAAGGGCGACATCATCATGATCGCACCGTGGCTGCTGCACCGGCACGAGAAGCTGTGGGATCAGCCGAACGCGTTCATTCCAAAACGCTTCATGTCCACGGAAGCGCCCGATCGATTCGCGTATCTGCCCTTTGGCGCGGGTCCGCGCGTCTGCGTCGGCGCCCCCTTCGCGCAAGCCGAATCCGTGCTGGCGCTGGCCCGGCTGATCGGTGCGTTCCGTGTCGAGCTTGCCGATACCAGCCCTGTCATTCCGCTCGGCGTCGTCACGACCCAGCCGGACCGGTCGCCGCTGTTCCGCATCACGCGTCGGTGACAGGCGTTCGCCTGGCCGACGGCGTGATCCACTCCAGATAGAGTTGCGCCATGAGCGATATCCAGGCCCAGTTTTCCGTTCTGAAGCAGACCGCCGATGCGAAAGTGGTCGACGCGATCGCGCGCCTCATCGAGGACGGCGAAGATCACGAGCTCAACCGCGTCAATGTACTCGATTTCGCGAAGCAGCACGGTCTCGATGAAGAGCACGCGATCTCGGCATTCCTGCATTCGGCGCGGCTCGGCCTGTTCGATCTGGGCTGGAATGTGCTGTGCCCGGGCTGCGGCGGCGTGTTGGGTGCGCACTCGACCCTGAAGGCGCTCAAGCCAGACAATTATCATTGTGCGCTGTGCGCCTGCGGCTACAAGGCCTCCGTCGATGATCAGGTCGAAGTCTCCTTCACCGTCAATTCACGTGTCCGGCGCATTGCGGCGCATGATCCCGATACGCTTCCGGTGTGGGAGTACTTCAAGCAGGTGTTCTGGAGTTCCGGCGTCGACTTCAACAAGGAATCGTTTGCGACGCTCGCCAACGAGGTGACGCTGGACACGATGGAGCTCCCGGCCGGCGAGAAGGCGACCATGTCGCTGCAACTGCCGGACGATTTCATCATCATCTTCGAACCGGTGACGCACGCGGCGCATTTCATCGACGTGCAGGGCGAGCCCACCAAGGACCGTCAGCAGCTCGCCATCATGTACAACAGGGTGCAGGCGCCGACGGGAACCACGACCATGCGGCCGGGCCCGCTGCGGCTGTCGCTGGAGAACCAGGCCGGCGTACGCGTGCTGCCGTCGGTGTTCATCGCGGCCGAGGCGCTCCATCACCTCATCGGCAAGCGCAAGCCGTTCCTGACCGCCAAGCGGATGCTGTCGAACCAGACGTTTCGTGATGTGTTCAAGGCGGACAATCTCAGTCTCGACCAGCGGCTCCAGATCACCTCGCTGACCTTCCTGTTCACCGATCTGAAGGGATCGACCGCGCTCTATGAGCGCGTCGGCGATCTTGCCGCCTTCGACCTCGTGCGCGCGCATTTCCATGCGCTGCTCGAGATCATCTCCTCCGAGAAAGGCGCGGTGGTGAAGACCATCGGCGACGCCGTGATGGCGACCTTCGTCCGTCCCGAGCATGCGATCGCAGCGGGTTTGCGGATGCGCGCGGCGATGGACGAGCTCAACAAAAAGCGCGGTACTGCCGATCTCATCGTCAAGATCGGCATCCACGAAGGTCCGTGCCTCGCGGTGATGCTGAACGAGCGGCAGGATTATTTCGGCCAGACCGTCAACATCGCCGCCCGCGTGCAGAGCCTCTCGACCGCGCAGGAGATTCACATCACCGGCCCGGTGCTGGATGCGCCGGCGGTTGCCGAAGTCCTCAAGCAGCGCGAAATCAGGCCGATCCAGAAGCAGGCCGCACTGCGCGGCATCGCCGACAAGATGGTGGTGTACGAGATACCGTGACTGGTGTCGTCCCGGCGAAGGCCGGGACCATACCGCGTGATTTCCGAAACAGGCTGGATGGTCGTTACCAAAGCCTTCGCCAAACCGCAGCCTGTGGTTATGGGTCCCGGCCTTCGCCGGGACCACATGTGCGCACTTGCCTTGCCCTACTCCAAAATCACAGACTCAGATTGCCGAAACGTAATGCGACGCGCGGAACTGACGCACGTTGCGCCGGTTGAATTTCCTACTCATATAATGCTGGTAGCGGTCGCGCTCCGCGGCTTCATCGATTTCGGTAGGACCTTATGCTCGACGGCCTGCGCCAATTCATCGCCGACATTGTTGCTCCCCATGCCCAGGACCGCGCTTTCGGTGACGGTGATTACCGGCTGGCGGCGACCGCGCTGCTGGTTCACGTGATCTCGCTGGACGGCCAGCCGACGGCTGCCGAGCAGCGCAAATTGCACAGCCTGATCGAAAGCCACTTTGGGCTCGATCGCGGCACCGCGGATCGTCTGATCGCGGATGCGACGGAGGTCGAGGGCGAGGCGGTCGACCTCTATCACTTCACCAGCATCATGATGCGCTCGCTCGACGAAGAGGGCCGCAAGCGGGTCGTCCAGATGATGTGGGAGCTGGTCTATGCCGATGGCCAGGTTACCGAGTTCGAGGATAATGTGGTCTGGCGTGCCTCCGACCTGCTCGGGATTTCGCAACGCGACCGGATCGACCTGAAGCACGCGGTCGCAGATCGTGCCGGTGGTCAGGTCAAGGACAGCGCGGTCGGCGGGTGATCACTGCCAATACCGCCAATTGGCGGTTGTGCGGACCACATGACGAAACTTTAATGTAGCCTCGGGGCTGCCCTGGTTCCGGTTTTCCCCTGTAAAAACGGGGTTTTCCTGCTTCCCCCGTTTCCCGCTCAGGTGGCTATGCGGTGGACGCCGCTTGCCTGTCGCGCACGGCCTATGCTCTCGTTCCAGCATTGCGGCGCCAAAAAAACTTCAATTCAAGAGATCTCGATCGTGACTGAGCGGGTAACGTTGATCACCGGTGCCTCGGCGGGCATCGGCACGGAGCTAGCGCGTGTGTTCGCCGCGAACGGACACCGTCTTGCGCTGACGGCGCGACGCGCGGACCGGCTCGAGGCGCTCGCAAACGAGCTCGCCGCCAAGGGTGGCAAAAAGCCGATCGTGATCGCCTGCGATCTTGAGGATGCGGATGCCGGCGAGAAGATCGCCGCCGCACTCGCTGCCGAAGGCGTCGAGCTCGATCATCTCGTCAACAATGCCGGCTTCGGCGTGTTCGGCGACGCAATTGAGCGCGACCGCGTCGAGCAGGTCGGCATAGTGGATGTCAATGTCCGGGCTCTGACGGATCTGTCGCTGCGCTTTGCCGATCAGCTGATCAGGAACAAGGGTGGCCTTCTCAACGTCGGATCGGTCGCCGGCTATCTGCCCGGCCCCGGCATGGCGGTCTATTACGCGTCCAAGGCCTATGTCATTTCCTTCACCGAGGCCTTGCGGGCGGAGCTTGCACCGCACGGCGTTCGCGTCACCGTACTTTGCCCGGGCCCGGTGCCCACCGAATTCCAGGCGCGCGCCGGCGTTGGGTCCGGACATGATACGGCCCTTCTCAATGTTCCTGCCGCTGAGGTCGCACGACAGGCCTATCGCGGCCTGATGGCCAACAAGCGGGCCGTGCTCCCCGGTCTGGGCATCAAGATTGTGCCATTCGCGCTGCGCTTCTTCCCGCGCGGCTTCATCCTGTCCGCCACCAGCCGGTTTCAGAGACAAAGACGCTAGAGGGAGCTCTCGGTCGGTCGTGGCCCGGAGCTTGCTTTCTATCGGGAGTGTGTGTGCGCAAACTCACACGAAATTAACGATCGCTTAGTTATGCTGGCGGTCAGAACCGATAGCAGTCGCAAAGACCATGTCGTTCCGGACGGACAGATTTGGTGGCGCAGATGTGGTGCCCTTCCCCAGAAGGACGCCTGATGTCGCCGCCTTCGAAACCCGGTTGCCGGTTCTGATCATCCTGCATCAGGAATCCTCGACGCCCGGCCGCGTCGGCAATGCGCTGCGCGCCCTTGGCCACCGCCTCGACATCCGCCGTCCCCGCCTCGGCGATCCGCTGCCTGAGACCCTCGACCAGCATGCCGGCGCTGTGGTCTTCGGCGGTCCGATGAGCGCCAATGATCCCGACGACTACATCCGCCGCGAGATCGACTGGATCGAAATTCCGCTCCGCGAACAGCGGCCGTTCCTCGGCATCTGCCTCGGCGCGCAGATGCTCGCGAAGCAGTTAGGAGCCCGCGTCGCGCCGCATGCCGATGCGCTGACCCAGATCGGCTACTACCCGATCCGCCCGACACCCGCGGGACACGGGCTCTGCCCGAATTGGCCGGCACGGGTCTATCACTGGCATCGCGAAGGCTTCGAGCTGCCGGTTGGCGCTGAACTGCTTGCCGAAGGCGATGATTTTCCGGTGCAGGCGTTCCGCACCGGCAACGCTTTCGGCGTGCAGTTTCATCCTGACGTGACCTACGCCATGATGCATTGCTGGACCACGCGCGGCTATGACGGTCTCAGCGCGCCCGGCGCGCGGCAGCGGCATCATCACTTCGCGGACCGTGCCGTCTACGATGCCGCGGAACGGGCCTGGCTTGATCAATTCATCGACGGCTGGCTGGCGCGTCGGCCGTTGCTGGCGCAAGCCGCCGAGTGATCGCGCCCTCCCAGGCCGTTGGCACAAGCCCTTGTCTCATCCCTTGATATGCTAGGCTCATGTCAACGAGCGCGCGCGAAACTGCGCCGGCAAACAAAGGGAGAGCACCATGGCTTACGAACACATTCTCTATGAGGTCAGCGACAAGGTCGCGACCATCACGCTCAACCGTCCCGATCGCATGAATGCGTGGACGCCGATCATGGAGCGCGACGTGCGCCATGCGATGGAAGCATCGAGCGCCGATGACAATGTCCGCGTCATCGTGATCACCGGCGCGGGCCGCGCCTTCTGCGCCGGTGCCGACATGGACGCATTGAAGGGGCTCGACCCCGATGATGTCAGGCGCGCGTCGAACCTGCCGCCCTTCGACATGAACCGGCGGCCGGACTGGCAGACGCGCCATGGCTTCTACCCGTCGATCGGAAAGCCTGTCATCGCCATGCTCAATGGCGCGACCGCCGGCATCGGCCTCGTCCACGCGCTCTATTGCGACCTGCGCTTTGCCGCCGACAACACCGTGTTCACCACCGCCTTCGCCCGGCGTGGTCTGATCGCCGAGCACGGCATCAGCTGGATGCTGCCGCGAATCGTCGGCCACGCCAACGCGATGGATCTGTTGCTCTCGGCGCGCCGCGTTTCGAGTGACGAGGCGCTGCGGATCGGGCTGGTGAACCGGCTCTGCTCGCCCGAGAAGCTGCGCGAGGAGACCTATGCCTATGCGCGCGACCTCGCCGATTTCGTCTCGCCGAGCGCGATGGCCGTGATCAAGCGGCAGCTCTACGAGGTGCCGTTCCAGACGCTGGCGGAGGCGACGATCGAAGCCAACCGGGACATGATGGTGGCGCTGAACGGCAGCGATTTCCGGGAGGGGGTCGCGAGCTTCATGGAGAAGCGGCCGCCGAGGTTTACGGGGAAGTAGGGAAGCTTAAGGGGCAGTCCGTCTTCGCCCTGCGGGCTACGCCGGACACCACGCTTCGCCCCTCGAGCTCCGCGCGGCTGCGCCACGCGTAGCCCGAAGGGCGAAGCGTGGTGGAGCCAGGCGGGATCGAACCGCCGACCTCGTCATTGCGAACGACGCGCTCTCCCAGCTGAGCTATGGCCCCTTTTGTAGGCCGCTCTGGTCAATGCGGCCGACAACCGGGCGCCATTTAAGTCCCCGCCAAGGTCAAGTCAAGGACGGGTGTAACCCGGTTTTAGCCATCCCGGCACCGACTTCCCTTGTTTGGACCGGGGGGAACCGATATCTAGCAGCAGGCGTCAATCCCGACCGCAGCCAGAATTTTCAAAAGTCAGAGTCTTCAAAAGCCATGCGTGCCGTTCTCGACATCGTCATCATCGTGCTCGACCTCTACGTCTGGCTGCTGATCGCGTCCGCGATCCTGTCCTGGCTGATCGCCTTCAACGTCGTGAACACCCGCAACCAGTTCGTTTCGGCGGTGGCGGAGTTCCTGTACCGAATCACCGAGCCGGTCCTGGCTCCGATTCGCAATTTCCTGCCCAGCCTCGGCGGCCTCGACATCTCGCCGATCATCCTGATCCTGCTCATCATGTTCATCGAGCGGGTGATCCTGTATTACATCTACCCGAACGTGATCTAAGCAAGCTGGAGCGCCCTGGGTTGCCAAAGAACCTTGTCATCAAGGAACCTTGGCGTTACGGGGCCGCAGGTATCAGCATCGCGCTGCGGGTGACGCCGCGCGGCGTCCGCGACGACATCGACGGGATCGAGCAGCTCTCCGATGGCCGCAGCGTGCTCAAGGTGCGGGTGCGCGCTATCGCAGATGGCGGCGAGGCCAACAAGGCCGTTCTGGTGCTGCTGGCGAAATCGTTGGGCGTGCCCAAGGCCAGCGTCAAACTCCTGTCGGGAGCGACCTCGCGGCTGAAGCAGATCGCGGTCGACGGCGATCCGGCGCGGCTCGGCGAAGCCCTGCGCCAGCTCGCATCAGCCAAATCGACAGACTGAGGGAACTGACATGACCGCCAAGATCATCGACGGAAAAGTCATCGCCGCAGAACTTCGCGCCCGCGTCGCCGACGAGGTCGCACGCGTCAAGCGCGAGCACAATCTGGTTCCGGGCCTTGCGGTGGTCCTGGTCGGAAGCGACCCGGCGAGCGAGGTCTATGTCCGGTCGAAACACACCCAGACCCAGGCCGCCGGCATGGCCTCGTTCGAGCACAAGCTGCCGGCCGACGTCTCGCAAGCAGATCTCCTGGCGCTGGTCGCAAAACTCAACCGCGATCCCGCCGTGCACGGTATTCTGGTGCAACTACCGCTGCCCAAGGGCCTCAATACCGAGGCGGTCGTCAATGCCATCGACCCCGCCAAGGATGTCGACGGGCTGCATCCGAACAATGCCGGCCGCCTCGCCGGCGGTTTCGAGGCGCTGTCGCCCTGCACGCCGCTCGGCTGCATCATTTTGACCAAGAGCGTGCATGCTTCGCTTGAAGGCATGAACGCCATCGTCATCGGCCGCTCCAACCTCGTCGGCCGACCGCTGGTGCAGCTGTTGCTGAACGAGAACGCCACGGTGACCATCGCGCATTCGCGCTCGCGTGACCTGCCCGGGCTCGTGAGGCGCGCAGACCTCGTCTATGCCGCCGTCGGAAAGTGCGAGATGGTGCGCGGCGACTGGCTGAAGCCGGGGGCGACCGTGATCGACGTCGGCATCAACCGGATTCCGAGGGACGACGGCAAGACGCGTCTCGTCGGCGATGTTGCCTATCAGGAAGCGCTCGCCGTGGCTGGCGCCATCACGCCGGTACCGGGCGGCGTCGGTCAGATGACAGTCGCCTGCCTGCTCGTGAACACGTTGCGCGCGGCCTGCGCGATTGCAGGGCTGCCGAAGCCGGCGGTGTAGTTCACCTCGCCCCGCAAGCGGGGCGAGGGAGCAGAGCTCAGGCCTTCTTCTTTTTCTCGCGATCGATGCCTTCGAGGATCAGCTTGTGCGCATCTTCGGGGCCGCCCCAGCGCAGGATCTTCACCCACTTGCCGGGTTCGAGATCCTTGTAGTGCTCGAAGAAGTGCTGGATCTGCTGGAGCGTGATGTCCGGCAGGTCGGAATACGACTTCACCTTGTCATAGCGCTGCGTCAGCTTCGACGACGGCACCGCAAGAATCTTCTCGTCGCCGCCGGCTTCGTCTTCCATGAACAGCACGCCGACCGGGCGCACGCTCATGACCGCGCCGGGAATGATGGCGCGGGTGTTGATGATGAGGACGTCGCAGGGATCGCCGTCGTCGGACAGCGTGTGCGGAATGAAGCCGTAGTTCCCGGGGTAACGCATCGGCGTGTAGAGGAAGCGGTCAACCACCAGCGTGCCGGCTTCCTTGTCCATCTCGTACTTGATCGGTTCGCCGCCCACGGGGACTTCGATGATGACGTTGACGTCGTGAGGGACGTTTTTCCCGATCGAGACCGCATCGATACGCATTCAAGGCTCCGTTGTTGCCGAGGTTAAATCGCACCCGGCAGCGATTTTGGCGCTGTCATACGCGGGCTTGGCCCGCTGATCCATCGCGTTTTTGTGAAATAATGAATCCGGCGATCACCGGCTCAAGGCAGCGGTATCGACGGAAGGAAAACGCTGCCGGCGGGACTTCAGCAGCTCAATTGGTCCAAGCGAAGGCAACCTTGTCGAGCGACTTCGGCCCGAAACGCTCCGAGGACCGCGCCACCATGCGGCCGCCCAAGGCGCGGTAGAACTCGGTGGCCGGATCGTTGTCCGAGAGCGCCCACACCACCATGCTCTTCAGGCCGCTCTGCATCAGGTCGCGGCGGGCCGCGGTGAACAGGCGGCGACCAAAGCCCAGGCCCTGGAATTCGGGACGCAGATAGAGCTCGTAGACCTCACCGTCGAAATGCAGGCTGCGGGCGCGGTTGCGGCCGTAATTGGCGTAGCCTGCGATCTTGTCGCCGAACACCAGCACGCTGACGCGGCTGCCCTTGCGGATCGCGCTGTCCCACCATTGCGGACCGCGGCGGTTGATCAACTTCTCCAGTTCGGCGCCGGGAATGATGCCCTGATAGGCGGAGCGCCAGGCTTCGTCATGGGTGGACGCCACCGCAGTTGCATCTGCGGCTTTGGCCGGCCGGACCTCGATCAGGGTTGTGCTCATGGACGTGATCAAACCAAGTCGCCGCGCCGGCGGCAAGACCTATCGTTAATTATCGGTTAACGTGTGGACTTTCTGCATCAGTATTTGAACCATGTTGTACCGAAAAAAGACAAGACGCCGATTCGAATGGCACCGGGGTGCTCTGCGCCGGTGCAAAACTGCTTTGCGGCAACGAATGAACGGCAATGGCAACGCAGAAAGTCTGCCGATATTGATTCGTTCCTACTAGTCTAACTGTCGCTGTTCTCGCCTCCGGCAATTCATGCGGATCCCCAACATCCTCGTGCCTTTGGCTCTGCTGGCCTTGCTGGCTGCGCCGCCGGTGTGCGCTCAGGTTTTTGGTTCGTCCGGAGCGGAGGGCGATCCGTTTCGCCGTCAGCAATGGCGCGTGCCGTCGCCGGATACCGACATCGCCGCTCATGCCCGGCTGTTTCGCCCGCCGGGTGCCGGCCCGTTCCGGCTTGCGGTGATCGCGCATGCTTCGACGCAAAATGGCTTGCGGCGCGCGCAAATGTCTCAGCCGGAATACCGCGCACTCACGGCATTCCTCATCGCGCGCGGCTTCGCCGTGCTGGTGCCCGAACGGCTCGGCCATGGTGCGACCGGTGGCCGCTATGTCGAGGACCAGGGTGGCTGCGACGAGGCGGACTACGTGCGCTCGGGCCGCGCAACGGCCGACGAAATCGCGCTCGCGCTGGACTATGTGCGAAAGCAGGATTTTATCCGCAAGGACGCCGCGATCGTGATCGGCCATTCCGCCGGCGGTTGGGGCGCGCTGGCGCTCGCGAATGCCGATCCGAAGGCGATCTCCGCCATCATCGCCATTGCGCCGGGCCGCGGCGGCCATGCCAATGACGAGCCGAACCGGATCTGCGCGCCGCATACGCTTCTCGCCGCGGCGGCTGAATTCGGCAAGGCCGCGCGCATCCCCATCACATGGCTCGTTGCCGCCAATGACAGCTACTTTGCACCGGCATTTTCGCTTGCGTTGGTCGATGCGTTTCGCGGCGGCGGTGGCAAGGTCGACTTCCGAACGACGCCGGCCGTCGGTAGCGAGGGCCACTGGATGATCGAAACCGAGGCAGGCGTCAAAGCCGCGAGTGCCGAGCTTGCGCGTGGGTTGAAGCCGGCGGCTGCCAAAAAGCCATGACGCCGTATTCCTGGTCACGCACCTGATATTGGACAATCGCTAATGCCCAAATGGCCCGACGATGACGTCATCCTGTTCGACGGCGTCTGCATCTTCTGCTCGCGCTGGGTCCGCTTCGTCGCCAAAAGGGACCCGGCGAAGCGGTTTCGCTTCACGCCGATTCAATCTGACTATGGCGCCCGGCTCGCGCGCACGTTCGGCATCGATCCCGCTGATCCCGACACCAATGCCGTGGTTCACGGCGGCGCGGTGTTCATGAAGTCGGACGCTGCGCTGACGGTGCTGTCGCAGCTCCCCGGCTGGGGCTGGGTGCGCGCGTTGTTCGCTGTGCCCAAGCCGCTACGGGACCCGCTCTACAATCTCGTCGCGCGCAACCGATACCGCATCTTCGGCAAGTATGATTCGTGCTTCGTACCGGATGCCGACTTGCGGGCGCGGGTGATCGAGTAGGACGTGGTCAGCGTTGGATTTTCTCTACAAGAGCCACAAATTCTTGCAGGTCCAAAAGGGCTCTTTGTTGAGTCGACTTGTACGTTTCGTGAAGCTTTTTTGGCAAGACAAGTTGCAACGATTTGGTGCGCATTTCGGATGTTTGATTTTCTGAAATTCCGGGCTCTAACGTCAAGAGATGCTTCGTCTTGATCCGGTTCGCTTCAGCTAACACTTGACGCCACCGATCCTTGCAGGTCGATTTTGCGCCGAGCATTACAAGGCGATTTTCTGAAAACGCTGACGAATTGTATTCCTTCGCCCCCGGGAACAGGAAATCCGGTCTATTGTTATTTTCGGTTCGCGCCCCTCTCTCGAACCTTAGCTTGCGGGCAGAAAAAATTGCAGCGAGATGATGCTCAAGAGCCGATCCGGCGCGCGACTTGCGGCGATTCTGGACGCTCAGCGAAAATTTGATGAAGCCTTCAACGTCAGCCTTCTTGCTGAGCATGAAACCGTCGGCCAGCCTTTTCGAGACAATGTGCCGCTCTAGGGTACGGAACAACCTTTCCTCAAATTCGATCCATGTCATGAGCGCGTGATCAGGATCGTCTCTAACACTCGTCTCGGGAGCATGCTTCCTAGCAAACTCAGAGAAGATGCCCGTTGCGGGGAATTCTGCACCAAATTTCTTTAGGAGCGCGTCGAGCCACTCATCCTCAGTAACGATAGCTTCGATTTCGATGAGCTCAAGAATATAGCGAGCCGTGAAAGAAAGTTCCTGACCGCGCTCTCGGCGAAAGTCTCGCTTATTGTCGTCGAAACGGTCTCCGGTTGCACGCAGACCGAATAGCCAAAAGAGTTGCTGCTCAATTGCGCTGCCCGCGGTGCAACTCATCGCAAGCAGTGGACCAGATTTTGGCTTGCAGAAAAACAGCGTGTCGCCAGCGCGCGCCTTCCGAACGACTTCTTCGGCAGCCGCCCGCAAAGAACAGCCGCCCATCGGTCGGTGCCGCCAGCACGGCGCGGTCACCGGCGTGGCCGGGCAGGGCGTGCGAGTAGGAGCCTCTCGCGAAGGGGTCGTGGGCCCAGCGCGACTCGTAGAGCGGCTTCAGCTTTCGCCTGATGTCGTTGCCGAGGAAGCCTGCGATCTCCTCGATGCTTTGGGCGGCAATGGCGCCGTCGCCCGCGTCTTCCAGTTCGCGTGCAAAGCTGCCGCCGAAAAAGCCTTCGATGCAGGGCTGGCCGAACGGGCGGATATGATAGGTGCCCATGTCAGTGCGCATCGTGGCGCCGCGCAAATTACCTTCCTTCGGGAAGGCTTCGGCATCGTCGAGCGCCAGCGTCACCTTGTCATCGACACCGAGCGGCAGGCCGGCCGCGGCGTCGACCTTGGCGGGGAGAGGTGGCGAGAAGCGGATCGCCTCATTGGCGATCAGATTGGTCGGCACGGTGACGATCACCTTGTCCGCGGTCAGCGTGCCCTGCGATGTCTCGATGCGGATGCGCTGGTCGGAATGATCGATCAGCGTGACGTTGCAGTTCAGCGCCACCGGGCATGGCGCGCCATAGGCCGCGATCAGCGCGCCGTAGCCGCGGCGGACGCGCCAGTTGAGGTCGCTGTCCTCATACGCGTCCCAGTCCAGCGTCGACATGTCCTTCAGTTCGCAGCCGTTGATGTAGGTCGAGATCGCGTCGATCATGGGATTCCAGCGATTGCCGGGCTCCAGGCTGAAGCTCGCGGGGACATCCTGGCCCTTCTGGGCGGTCTCCCACAGCCGCTGATAGAAGGCGTCCATGGCGTGCATGAAATCATCGCGCTCGGCTTTCGGAAACGCGTCGCCATAGGCGCGCTCGCGCCAGGGCGGGAGGTCCTTGTTGACCTCGAAATCGAGCTGCTTTGCAATCGCGACGAAGGAGTTGTTGTCCGCCGAATGCAGCCAACCGCAGCCGACGTCGAAGGTGACTTCGGGCGAGGCCTGCACCGTCCAGGCCCGGCCACCGAGCCGGTTACGCGCCTCGAGCACGATCACGGAGAGGCCGGAGCCTGCCAGCGCATGCGCCGCGCCGAGACCGGCGGCGCCCGCACCGATGATCGCGACGTCGACGGAGGAGGGGAGGGACATAGCGGTCAATTTCATCGTCATGCCCGGGCTTGTCCCGGGCATCCACGTCATTGACACCAGTATCGAAGACGTGGATGGGGGGGG
>NZ_JADPJF010000151.1:634776-649770 GCF_023073295.1 Bradyrhizobium sp. 23
GCGCTTGCGCTCGTTCGGGTCGAGGTGCCGCTTGCGCAGGCGGATCGACTTCGGCGTGATCTCCACCAGCTCGTCGTCCTCGATATAGGCCAGCGCCTTTTCCAGCGTCATGCGGATCGGCGGGGTCAGGCGCACCGCTTCGTCCTTCGACGTGGTTCGGATGTTGGTGAGCTGCTTGCCCTTGAGCACGTTGATCTCGAGGTCGTTGTCGCGGGTATGCTCGCCGACGATCATGCCCTTGTAGACCTTCCAGCCCGGCTCGATCATCATCGGGCCGCGATCTTCCAGCTTGAACATGGCGTAAGCCACCGCTTCGCCCTGGTCGTTGGAGATCAGCACGCCGTTGCGGCGGCCCTGGATCTCGCCCTTGTACGGCGCGTAGCCGTGGAACAGACGGTTCATGATCGCGGTGCCGCGGGTATCGGTGAGCAGCTCGCCCTGGTAGCCGATCAGGCCGCGGGTCGGCGCGTAGAACACCAGCCGCAGACGGTTGCCGCCGGACGGCTTCATCTCGATCAGCTCGGACTTGCGCTCGCTCATCTTCTGCACGACGACACCGGAATGCTCCTCGTCGACGTCGATGACGACTTCCTCGATCGGCTCGAGGGTGGCGCCGGTGGCCTCGTCCTTCTGAAATACGACACGCGGACGCGACACCGAAAGCTCGAAGCCCTCGCGGCGCATGGTCTCGATCAGGATCGCGAGCTGCAATTCGCCACGGCCTGAAACTTCCATCGCGTCCTTGTCGGAGGCTTCGACGACCCGCAGCGCAACGTTGCCCTCGGACTCGCGCAGCAGGCGGTCGCGGATCATGCGGCTGGTGACCTTGTCGCCTTCGGTGCCGGCGAGCGGCGAGTTGTTGACGATGAAGGACATCGACACGGTCGGGGGGTCGATCGGCTGCGCCACCAGCGGGGTGTCGACCGACGGATCGCAGAAGGTGTCGGCGACGGTGCCCTTGGTCAGGCCGGCGATGGCGACGATGTCGCCTGCCTCGGCTTCGTCGAGAGGAGTGCGCTCGATGCCGCGGAAGGCGAGGATCTTGGTGATGCGGCCCTGCTCGATCGTCTTGCCGTCGGCGCCCAGCACCTTCACGGCCTGGTTCGGCTTGATCGAGCCTGAGGAAATACGGCCGGTGATGATGCGGCCGAGATAGGGGTTGGCTTCCAGAATGGTGCCGATCATGCGGAACGGGCCTTCCTCGACGGTCGGCGGCGCGACATGGCGCACGATCAGGTCGAACAGCGGCTGCATGCCGGCTTCCTGCGACCCGTCCGGGCTCTCGGCCATCCAGCCTTGCTTGGCCGACCCGTAGAGGATCGGGAAGTCGAGCTGCTCCTCGCTGGCGTCGAGCGCCGCGAACAGGTCGAACACCTCGTTGATGACTTCGGTTGCCCGCGCGTCGGGACGGTCAACCTTGTTGATCACGACGATCGGCTTCAAACCGACCTTGAGCGCCTTGGAGACCACGAATTTGGTCTGCGGCAGCGGCCCCTCGGCGGCGTCGACCAGCACCAGCGCGCCGTCCACCATGTTGAGGATGCGCTCGACCTCGCCGCCGAAATCGGCGTGGCCTGGGGTATCGACGATGTTGATGCGGGTGTCCTTCCACTGCACCGAGGCCGCCTTGGCCAGAATGGTGATGCCGCGCTCGCGCTCCAGATCGTTGGAGTCCATGGCGCGCTCAGTCACCTTCTGGTTCTCGCGATAGGTGCCGGATTGCTGGAGGAGGCGGTCGACCAGGGTCGTCTTGCCGTGGTCGACGTGGGCGATGATGGCGATGTTGCGAAGATTCATGAGTGGGCTTCTTTGCGGTCGGACAATGGGTTAAGCGCGATCTCGCCGGTCAGACCGGGACCTCTTCTCGAAACAACGCTTGAAGACTGGAAACGGGGCGCTTTCCGCCCAAAAGGGAAAGCCCGGCATATCGACCGGGCACCCTACGCGTTGCGGCGCAATATAGGCAAAAACCGCCAAAAAACAATGTGTTCTTTGGCCGTTGGTTGATTGAATTTTGTCCGGGAATTCCCGGGGGTTAGGCGAAAAGCCGGGCTCAGCCGCGCCGGCCCTTGATCGCGGCCCAGATCAGGGCGACCCCGCCCAGCCCCACGACCAGGCCTACGAACACCAGCGGTGCCACGTCGGAACCCATCCGGCCGCCCTCGATGACCGACATTCCGCCGAACAGCAATGCGCAGGCACCGGGTAGCAGCATGAGGATCCCGAAGATCGCCATGATCGCGGTCAGGCAGCCGCCGCGCTTGTTCGGCGGGGCAGGAGGCGGTCCCGGAGGGGCTGGCGGCGGCGTGTCGCTGATGCTCATGCCTGCAGGACTCCTGCGGTTGACTGCGCCGCCAGTTCGGCGCGGATGCCGTCGATCTTTCCGTTTCGGTAGAACAGATTGTAGGTGTCGAACGGGATGATCGCGCCGTTCTCGGTGACGAAATGGATGCAGCTGCGCTTGACGTTGCCGACGCAGAAATTGAAGCGATCGAGAAACTGCACGATGGTGACGCGGAATACGTTCTCGTACGTGATTCCCTGCGGCACCTCGAAGCTCGGCAGGCAGCACAGCAATTCGCAGACGCGCTCGCTCGTGTTCAGCGGTCCCGAGGACAGCGAGAACAGATCGATGAATTTCTCCCTCAGCGCCGGATGCTTCTCCGGGCTTATCGTATTGGGCAACAATGCGACGAGTTGCTCCTGCGGGATCAGCGAGGTCAGCGGCAGCACTTTCTTGCCGTTGCGCAGGCCGTAACCGATCGAGATGCTTTCGGGATTGCAGGGCAGCGGGATCATGTCCTTGTCGCCGAACACGCCGGTTTCGACCACGCGCTTGCGGATCTCCGACAGCATGATGCGATCGGTGTTCTTGTCGAAATTTTCGTTGCGGCCGGCGTCCTGCACCGGCTGCAGCGTGACGCCGCGAACGCACTTCCAGGTCAGCGCGTGGCGGACGATGTCGCCGATCTCGGCATCGTTGACACCGCGCTTGATGGTCGCCACCAGCGTGGTCGATACGCCGTAATGCTCGAGATTCTCCAGCGCCTGCTGACGGATCTTGCGCAAATCCGCGCCGCGCAGATTGATCAAAGCGTCGCGTTCGAGCGAGTCGAACTGGAGATAGACCTCGAGCCCGCGCTTGTTCTCGGCGAGCCGCGCCACGAAATCCTTTTCGCGGGCGATACGCAGGCCGTTGGTGTTGATCATGACATGGCGGATCGGGCGGGCGCGCACCGCATCGAGGATCGCGAAGAAGTCGGGATGCAGCGTCGGCTCGCCGCCGGAGATCTGCACCAAATCAGGCTCGCCCTCGCTCGCGACCAGCGCGTCCAGCATTCGCTCGACCTTGGCCAGCGGCGTGAAGCTGGTCCGCGCCGGCGAGGAATCGGCAAAGCACACCGGGCAGGTCAGATTGCAATGCTCGGTGATCTCGATCAGCGCGAGGCAGGAATGCTGCTCGTGGTCGGGGCACAGGCCGCAATCATAGGGGCAGCCGAATTCGGTATGCCGTTGAAAGGCCAGCGGCCGGTCGCCCGGCTTGATGAAATCCTTGCACAGGCGCCAATACGCGGCGTCCGTCGACACGAGCGTGGACTGGACGCCATGCTCCTTGCAGCGCTTCTCGTACCAAACCTCGTTGTCGAGGATCTGGATCTTGGCCGGCACCAGCTTCAGGCAGGTCTCGCAGAGAGATTGGGTCTGGCCCCAGAAGATATAGGGACGCGACTTACGCAACGGCGCGTTCATGCATGGGTCTCGCATTGGGCGCCCTCGCCAGCATGACGACGGCGTAGAGCAGGATGGACAGCGACAGCAGGTGAAACAGCGTGAAGGGGCCGATCAGCGTGCCGTAGGGCTTGAGGAATTCCCACAGGAAGCGCTGTGCTCCATAGTAGACGAGGACGAGGTAGAAACCATTGGTGATCACAAACGCGCTCCGGTTCAAGACCGCCACCACGTAGAGCAGCGCGAACACCCCCATCGCGGCGCTTTCGTAGAGCTGCACGGGATGGCGCGGGATGCCGTCGGCGAAATCATGGCCCCAGGGCCATGCCGTCGGCGTGCCGTAGGTGAAATCGTCGAGGCCCGCGAAAAAGCAGCCGAGCCGGCCGATCGCGATGCCGAGCGCCAGCGGCAGCGCAAAACGGGCGCCGGTTCGGACCGTGATCCCTGCGGACCATTTGTAGAGCTCGATCGCCAAGATGCCGCCGACCAGCGCTCCTTCCACGGAGCGCGCGATGCCGCTCTGGCCCGACAGCCACAGATTGGCGGAGCCGAACAGATAGGCGCCGAGCCCCGCGCCGAACACCAAAGCGGCGAGGTAGGACCGCTCAAAGGATTGCGCCGGAAACCGCAAGCCCTGTCGCGACAGCCCGTAGAGCGCCACGGCCGCAGTCAGCCACGCCGCGATGTCGAAGAGAGTGTGAAGGAAAGCCCCGCTCATGCGGGGACATTAGCCCAGGTTCCCCCGCGGCGGGATAGTGCGGCCGCTTCTTATCCCCGAAGAGGAGCGAGTCAGGCGGCTAGCCGGCCTGCCTCTCCTCGGTCGGATAGACGCCGCGCAGCACCTCCTCGAAGTGCATCTTCACGGCCTCGTTGCACAGGCAGGAGCGCAGGCGCAGGCCCTCGCGGTTGCGGACCAGGATCGATCCGCGTCGCGTGTCGAGCACGCCCTCCGCCTTGAACGACTGGAGCACGCGGCTGGCATAGCTGCGGCCGACGCCGAGCAGTGTCGCGAGTTGCTCGTGCGTCAGAGGCACGCTGCTCTCGTCGCCGGTCCGCTCCATAGCGGCCAGCATCCATTTGGCGGTGCGCTGCTCGATCGAGTGAATGGCGTTGCAGGCGGTGGACTGGAAGATCTGAGCCAGCATGCAGTCGGCGTAACGAGCGAAGACATGGCGCAACGAGGGCGAGCGCTGCTTGGCGGCCTCCAGCTTGCTGACGTGAATTCGCGCAAACGGCCCGCCGAATTTCACGCAGATCCGGGTATAGGCCGGCAGATAACCCTCGCTGACGATGCCGCCCACCGCGCCTTCGCGGCCGACCAGGATGGTCTCGACATCGCGGCCGTCCTCATTGGGAACGAGGAAGGTTGCAAGCGACGGTCCGCAGGGGAAGTGGACGACCTGGACGTCGTCGCCGGGGTTGTAGAGCAGCTCATTCGCTGCGGCGCTTTCGAGCATGACATGCGGCGCAAGCAGGGCGAAGTCGGCCGGGCTCAAGCGCCGCAGCAGATTGTTGGTCGGCCGGCTATCGATCTCGGTGGCGTTGCTGGTCCGCGCGTCCATCTTAAACTCCCATCCGCCTCCACATTTAGCGAGTTCCGACGAGGTCCTGTGTGCACAAGTAGACAGACCTAACAACTGTGATGTGGTGGTTTCGTTCCGGGAACCTCCGCGCCGGGTACAGGCGTCGTGACGCGGTATCCCAGTCAGAGAAACCTCATGCTCCAAGTTACGATGATGGCACCCGCTGTTTCCGATGGTTCAAACTGTCCCGCCGATGTGCTCATTGTCGAGGACGATCCGATCATCGCGATCGACTTCGAAGATCGCCTGCTCGGATTTGGCGTGAAGAGCGTCCGCACGGTAGGTTCAGTGGCGCAGGCGCTGACCGCAATCGCGGCGCACGCCCCCGAATTCGCCTTGCTCGACGTCGGTTTGAGTCGCGAGAACAGCTTTGCGGTCGCCGAACGGCTCGCGGCGCTGAAAATTCCCTTTGTGTTCGTCACCGGCTACGGCGCTGACGCGCGCATCCCGCCCGAATTCGCCGGCCAGCCGCGATTGCAGAAGCCGTGTTCGAGCGACGCGCTGGAGGCGGCGCTCCAGGTCCGCGCGGCGAACTAGCGATACGGCGTCAGGCCGGCTTCGGATCGAGCGTGGTTGACCACAGCGCGACGTCGGCGCGGTCGCGCAAGGTCACCGTCATCTGGCCGGAAGCGCCGTCGATCTTGACGTGACCGAAGAACTGCATGCCGGCGGATGGCGGCAGGTTCTGGTTGTCTTTCCCGGGCGCCTTGACGAAACGCACCTCCGGCCCAAACGTATTGTCGAGCGCGTTCGGACCGAATGTGCCCGCGTGAAGCGGGCCCGACACGAACTCCCAGAACGGCTCGAAATCCTGGAATTGCGCCTTGTTCGGATCGTAATAATGCGCGGCCGCGTAATGCACGTCCGCCGTGAGCCACACGGTGTTGCTGACCGGCGCCATCTTGATGAAACGCAGGATGTCGGCGATCTCGAACTCGCGGCCGCGCACCGGGCCGTCGCCCTGCGCAATGGCTTCCGATCCCCCCTTCGGCGTGTCTGACACGACGAGGCTGAGCGGCATGTCGGAGGCGATCACTTTCCAGGTCGCGCGAGAATTCAACAGGCCGCGCTTGAGCCAGGCGATCTGGTCCGGGCCGAGGAAATAGCTGGCCGGGCCGTAAACGGTTTCGAGGTTGGGGCCGTTCGGGCCGCGATAGCTGCGCTCGTCGAGCACGAACACGTCGAGATGGGGACCATAGGAGATCTGGCGATAGACGCGGCCGGGCTCGACGATGCTCTCGCGCATCGGATACATCTCGTGGAAGGCACGGCTTGCGCGGGCCGCAAGCAGTGCGATGTCGCGCTCCTTGTAGGTCGCCGGCAGCTCCTTCGACAGCGACCAGTTGTTGGTCACCTCATGGTCGTCCCACTGCACGAAGATCGGCACTTCGGCATTGAAGGCGCGAAGATTGTCGTCGGTGAAATTGTATTTGTGCGCGGCGCGGTACTCGTCCAGCGTCTCGGCGACCTTGGCCTTCTCGGGAATCGTGACGTTCTTCCAGATCTTGCCGTCCACGAGCTTCACCTCGGACTGGATAGGGCCGTCGGCATAGATGGTGTCACCGGAGTGCAGGAAGAAATCCGGACGGTGCTTGCGCATCGCCGAGAAGGTGAACATGCCGCCGTCATCAGGGTTGATGCCCCAGCCTTGTCCTGCGACGTCGCCGCCCCAGACGAAGCTGACGTCGCGACGGTCGGCGGGTGCGGTGCGAAAGCGGCCGGTCACCGGCTCGCCCTCCACCGCGGTGTGCGAACGATCGCGGAAGCGGACGCGATAAAAAATGTCCTGTCCGCCCGGCAGGTTTTCGATCAGCATCTTCGCGGTGAAGTCGCTGTCGGGCAGCGCCGCGATCGGCGGCAGCGCGCGGGCATCCCTGAACGACTCCGTCGTCGCCACCTCGACCAGCATCTGTGCGGGCCGGTCGGTGCGCGCCCAGACCACGCCGCTGTCGACGGTGACGTCGCCCGACTGCACGCCATGGGTCACCGCCGGCCGGTCGGCCGCGCGGGAGAGATGGGGCATTGCGACCGCGCCGAGCGCGCCGGCGCTGGTCGTCAGGAAACGGCGGCGGGAGAATTTGATGTTCATGAAGACGGTCTCGATATCGCGTGAGGCGATCGCCCAGGGCGGTCGCCATGGTGAAGCAGACGCTATATTGAGACAATGTGACGCGGCGATAACGCGCGAGCGCTTACGCGTTGCCAGCGGCCCGGAATTGGGCACCGGCGCGCTGCAGGTTCTGCGGCAGGCTGAACAGCACCGCCTTGCGGTCGGCAACCGCCGCATGGAACTGGTCGAGCGCGATGTTGAAGGCGGTGAGCGCACCTTCCTCGATCGCGCCGTGGTCGTAGCAGCGCAGCGTATCGCGCAGGATCTCGTCGGCCTCGGTCTGCATCTGATCGAGATCTTCGGTCGTTTCGCTCTTTCGAGCGGCGGTGATCATGTCGAGCAGCCGCTCGCGCAGATGGCTGTTGTTGTCGCGCTCGTCCTTCTTCAGATAGCCCGCAAACCAGGCGCCGATCGAGCCCATGGCCGAGAGCGCCATCAGGGTCCACCAGATGTAATCGCTGTATCTGTCGAGGAAGGTCTTTTCTTCGCCGTCGACGAAAGCGGCGGCGCCGGGATGCACGGGAATCACCGCATCCTTGTCGGTGTCGGGCGTTTCGATCTTCGCCGCCAGCGGGAATTCCGTCACCAATTGCTGGCGTACGGAGAAAAGCTGGCGCGTGAACGCCGCGATGGTGGTTTCGGACACTGCTTTGCGCGCCACGATGTGGTGCGAGAAGCTGATGGTCTTGACCTCGTCATCGGGACGATCGGGCGAGCCGCCGTAAGTGCCCGCGGGAATCTCGGCCGCTTCATAGACCGGATGGTTCTGGGCGATCGCATCCGCGGAATCGATCGCGAGAAAGGTCGGCGTGCCGAAATCCTTGGTGGAAGCGGCGATCGCCTCCGCCGTGATCTTGCTGTTGACGGGACCGGCCGCGAGATAGGCATCAGCCCTCTGCGCCTTGATCGCTTCGACGGCTTCGGTTGCCGGGTATTGCACGATCTCGACCTTGGCGGGATCGACACCGTATTGCTGCAGGATCACCTTGAGCAAATTGACGTTGGCCTGGGTGCGGCCGACCACGCCGACCCGATGTCCGGCGAGCTGCGCGATCTTGGTGATCTTCGCGCCCTTCTTCTTGCCCTTGCCGGACACGGACCATAGCGCCACGACGTTCTTGCGCAGGGTCGCAACCGCTTGCGCGTTCTTCGGTACGTCGACGTCGCCGCGCACAATGGCAAGATCGGCCTTGCCTTCCGCGAGCAGATTGGCGCTGGCGGTGGCGCCGTCGGTCTGGATCGGGCGCAACCGCACAGAACTCTTATGCTGCGCGAAGGCCTGGGTCAGTGCCTGCACGACCTTGACGTCATCGCTGTTGGCGGGGCCGACCGCGATCTTCAGCGTCACCGGCCGCATGGCAAAGTAATAGCCGCCGGCGAGCGCGCCAACGATCGCGAGCACCAGCGCGAGAGTCACGAGCGCCGTCTTCCGCGCCGATGATCGCGGCGAGGGCGGGGTGGGCGCTTCGGCCAGGTCCAATCCCCCGGTCATCGATCTCCCGAACATTCGCTTGAGGCTCAGTTTCATCTTGGCCGGCGGTTTACGCCTGCAAGTGTAGCAAATTTCTTGTCCGGCAGGGTTACATCTCCGTCATGGTTAGCGGATGGGGTCCAATCCCGTATGAACCCGGGGCGTCAGTGCGGTGTTAGGGTAAAGTTCCCCTGAAAGGACGGAGGCGAGGATGACAGAACGGCTCTCGGCGGAGGCACGCAGGCAGGCGCTGGGCGAACTACCTGGCTGGACCGAGGCTCAAGGACGCGAGGCGATCGGGAAAACCTTTGTCTTCAAGGATTTCAACGAGGCGTTCGGCTTCATGACCCGCGCGGCACTGGTCGCCGAGAAGATGGACCACCACCCCGAATGGCGCAATGTCTACAAAACGGTGGAGGTGGTGCTGTCGACCCATGACGCCGGCGGCGTCACCGCGCTCGACATCGAGCTCGCCAAGGCGATGAACGCCATCGCCAAGCTGACACCAGGCTGACGTCTTGCAGGGGAAGGCCGCGTCCCCATCTTGTGATCAGCACGGGATGCGGCGATCTGCCACCCAGGCTGGAACGGGGAGTTTGTCGAACATGGCTGCCGAACACAGCGTCGGTTTCGAGCCCGCCGACCGGCTCGCGGAAGATCGTGAGAGCGTGCGCCGCCGCTTCTGGCGCAAGCTGAAGCGTGTCGCCGCGCATCTGCCGTTCGCGGAGGATCTGCTCGCGGCCTATTACTGCGCGTTCGACCGCCAGACGCCACGCCATGTCCAGGCCTCGCTGCTCGGGGCGATCGCCTATTTCATCCTGCCGTTTGATTTCGTTCCCGACGTGATGCCGATCCTCGGCTTCACCGATGACGCCGCCGTACTCGCCACCGCGATCCGCATGGTTGCCAGCCACATCACGAACGAGCATCGCGAAGCCGCCCGCGCCGCGCTGAAGCGCGGGGTGGATGAGGTGGAGCCGGAAGCCGCGCAATAGCTGTCGCCGCATACTCCGCTGTCATTCCTCGCGATGGTGCGGAATCCAGCACGCCGCGGCCTTCCGATTGAACCATAACCGTCTCGGAATGCTGGATCGCCGCCTTCGCGGGCGATGACAGCTGTATGTGTGGATGACTGCTCGCTACTTCTTCTCCGCCTGCGCCTGGGCCTGGGCCTTTTCGGCGTCCCACGCCTGGAATTGCTTGAACAGCGTTTCCTTGTCCGCGTCGGACACTTTTGCGGCCGAGGGGCTCTGTCGCAGGAACGCCTCGAAGCGTTGCCGCGTCACCGGTTCGACGCCGTGGCGGTCGAGCCATTGCTGCGCCACCGGCAATCTGTTCCAGCCCGCCAGGGGCGCCGCGAGCGAGACCTCCTTCCACTTTGGATGGAAGGGCGGGTTCTGCAGCGTCGGGAATTTCGTGAAGAACGCGTCCACGTACAGTGCAAGCTTGCGGTAGCGCTCGGTGTTGGGCGCCCAGTTGTAGGCCGCGAGCACGGCCGGCACCGCGATGGTGTCCACGCTCTCGCCCTCCTTGACCAGGTTCGGATAGTCCTTGGCGGTCAGCGTCGCCGGCAGATAGTCGCTCTGGAGGGGCTTTGCATAATCCACGGTCGCAAGGTGGAAGCGGCCGTCATTGCCGAAGGTCGAAACGGACTTGTACGGTTTGCCGCCGACCACGATGACGGCGTCGATCTCGCCGGCCTTCAGTTTCTCCATCGCGATGCGCTGCTCGACATAAACGAATTTCGCCTTGATCCCGAGCCGCTCGAACACGGTGAGCGCGGTGACGAAGGTGCCGCCGTTGGGCAGATCGACGCTTACAGTTTTGCCTTCCAGATCCTTGAGTGTCGCGACCGATTTTGGCGCGATCACCTGCATCTCTTCGTTGTAGAGCTTCGTCACATAGGTGAATTGCTTCTTGATGTCCTTGGCAAAACCTTTGCGCTCGAGATAGTCGAGCGTATCCGCGCGGACGATTCCGAGATCGACGCCTTGCAGGAACAGGATGTCGGCAACGCTCTGCACCGAACCTCGGCCGACGATTGGCAACACACGAATCCTGTTGCCGTCGTCGAGCACGGAGGCGAGGTCGGCGCCGAATTGCACATAGGTGCCGCCGATCGTGCCGGTGATCAACGTCACGGTGTTGGCGTTCAGCGACTGCTTGGTCGAGGTCGAACCGAACTGGAAGATGGCTTTCAGGCTGTCAGAGACCTTGGCCGGATCATATTCGGTCTGCTCCGCGCGTGCCGCGAAGGCATAGATCATCATGATGGCGGCAAGCGCCATTCTCAAAGCATTACGCATGATATCCCCTAAAGAGTTCTAGTTCTGAAGCTGGGCGAGGCGTTGCCGCGCCTCCGCCGATCCAAGGCCTGCGGCCTTTTGGTACCAGTCGCGCGCGGCGGTCGCGTCGGCAGCAACGCGCCGCGCGTCGCTCGTGCCCAGCACCGCCGGGTCATAGGTTTGCGCGAGCAGAAATGCAGCCGTTGCATCCTGTGCATTGGCGGCCCGTTCGAGCAGCAGGCGCGCCGCGGCAATGTCGCCGACCGCCAACAGACCGTTCGCGCGCGCCATCAGCCCAGCCAGTGTGTCGGCATCGAGCGTCTTAGCGGGCGGTGGGGGCGCAGGCGGCGCCGCGACTGGCCCGGGCGCCTGGGCTTGCAGCGCGGTTTGATAGGCAGTCGCAATCGCTTCGCGGCTCGGAGCTGAGGCTGCGGGGAGATCCTGCGCGTCAGCGCTCGCCAGCCTTGTGTTGCTCAAGCGCGCCGGGTCCTTGTACGCGGTCTGAGGCCTGTCCGGCACGTTGGCCGACGCCATGGCCTGGTCCAGCTCGGCACCCGTCGGGCCGGCAGCGTCGGCGGCGAAGAGATTGCGGAGACTGGGCTGATACAGCGCGGCCGCAACGGCCAGCGTGGATGCGATGAGAACCGCCGCGAGAACACGCGGGACAATTCTGAGCCGGGGACCCAACGCCCGCGCCGTATATTCGCCTGACTCCGGCACACCGAGCGGATCGGACAGGAACAGTGGAATTGGATCTTCCGGTGACAGATCGAGCCGCGCGGCGCGCGCACGGATATAGGACGCGACGGCCGGATGTGATGCAGCTTGATCGGAATCGAACGATCTCGATTCCCTGGACGGGCGGTACGCCGTCGTCTCCATGGTGATGCTCCCCACTACTAACGCAACGCTGGGGCATCCCGGCTTCAGTCTTTTTGTTGTTGTCCAGAAATGCCCCGCAAACTGGAGCCGGTAAATCGCCGTCTGAATCAGCCCAAAAAACGTCGGCGGCTTGCGCGAATCGGGAGATATTTGGGTTTGATTGAGGCGAGGCGGAGGAATGCCCCGCAATTTTGTCGACAATGGTTGACGGGGATTGACCCGGCGGCGGCGCGGACACTGCCTGTCCCGCGCTCGCGGTCATTCCCCGCGAAGGCGGGAAACCAGTACGCCGCGGCTTCTCGATTCAATGACTGACGTCTCGGAGTACTGGTCGCCCGGTCAAGCCGGGCGATGACAGTTGAGCTCGTGGCGAGCGGCCGTACCGACACACGTCGTGCCGCATAGCCTCACGGATGCAGGATCACTTTGCCCATCGCCTGGCGTCCGGCGAGCACCTTGAGCGCATCCGCCGTCTGCGCCAGCGGGAAGACGCGATCGACATGCGAGGAGATCTTTCCTTCCGCTGTCCACTTCACGAGCTTCTCGAGATTGGCGCGGTTCTTTTCCGGGTTGAGCCGGGTCCAGGCGCCCCAGAACACGCCGCGGATATCGCAGCCCTTCAGCAGCGCGAGGTTCAGCGGCATCTTCGGAATGTCGCCGGCGGCGAAGCCGATCACGAGGAAGCGGCCTTCCCAGGCAATCGAGCGCAGGGCCTGCTCGGCATAGGTGCCACCAACCGGATCGAAGATGATGTCGACGCCCTTGCCGCCCGTAAGCTTTCGCAGGCCTTCCTTCAAATCTTCCTTGCCGTAATTGAGCGCGAGTTCTGCGCCGTGCGCCTTCGCGAATTCGAGCTTCTCGTCCGACGAGGCGCAGGCGATCACCTTCAGGCCCATCAGCTTGCCGAGCTCGCACGCGGCAAGTCCGGTGCCGCCGGCGGCGCCGAGCACCGCGAGCGTCTCGCCCGGCTTCGGGCTCGCGCGATCTTCCAGCGCATGCAGCGCGGTGCCGTAGATGATGATGATGCCGGCCGCGCGGTCATAATCGAGATTGTCGGGGATCTTCACGATCGATGCCGCCGGCAGCGCGATCTTTTCGCGCGCGCCGTTGTGGCCGCAGGAGGCGACGACGCGATCGCCGATCTTCAGATCAGTCACGCCGGGACCGATGCTCTCGATCACCCCAGCCACTTCGGCGGCCGGCGAGAACGGGAATGGCGGCTTGATCTGGTACTTGCCTTGAATCATCAGGATGTCGAAGAAGTTCAGCGCCGCAGCCTTGATCGCGATCACGGCTTCGCCGGGACCGGCCACCGGATCCGGCACGTCGGCCAGAACGAGATCGTCGGGCTGGCAATATTGCGAGCAGAGGATGGCTTTCATGGCGGCACCTTCTTGAGAAGTGAAGTACTGGGCGTTTCGAGTGGATTTATAGTTTGCCCGTTTCTGCCGGATTTAGGTGCGGGCGACAATCCGGTTTCTTTGTCAGTTGGAACGCAGGAGCCTATCCTCCCGTCATTGGGAGCGTAGCGAAGCCTATTTCCGCGGTACGGTTTCCCGCTGCGCGCGCAACGACGAAACAAGAAGGATTCAAACCATGTTTGAAACAGGCCTGCTCAAGGACAAGCGCATCCTCGTCACCGGCGGCGGTTCGGGCCTCGGTGCTGCAATGGCGCACCGTTTCCTCGCGCTCGGCGCCGAGCTCGTGATCTGCGGCCGCAAGCTCGATCGGCTCGAGGCGGCGGCGAGCAAGATGCGCGAAGAGAACGGCGGCAAGGTCACCACGATCGCCTGCGATATCCGAGACGGCACCGCCGTCGAGAGCATGATGGACGCGATCTGGCGCGGGGCGCCGCTCGATATTCTCGTCAACAATGCGGCTGCGACTTTCATCGCGCAGAGTGAGCATCTCTCATTCCGCGCCGCGGATGCGATTCTCGCGCCGACCCTGCATGGTGCGATGTATTGCACGCTTGCCGCCGGCAAGCGCTGGATCGACGGCAAGCATGGCGGCGTCGTGCTCTCGATCCTCTCGACCTCGACCATCACCGGTCGCGCCTTCACCGTGCCGTCGGCGATGGCGAAGTCGGCCGTGTTGGCGATGACCAAAAGTCTCGCCGTGGAATGGGGCCCGAAGGGAATCCGCACCGTCGCGATCGCGCCGGGACCGTTCCCGACCGCCGGCGCCTCGGGCCAGCTCCGCCCCGAGGGTCGCGACGAAGGGTGGGCCGCGCGCAACCCGATGGGACGAGCCGGCGAGCACCCCGAGCTTGCCGACCTCGCCAGCTTCCTAGTCTCCGACCGTGCCGGCTACATCAACGGCGAGATGGTGGTGATCGACGGTGGCGCGCATTTGCGCAGCTCCGGCGTCGAGGATTTGTTGCGCTGGACCGATGCGCAATGGGCGGAGCAACGCGCGGCGCGATCCAGGGCCTAGTCGCCGCGACCTTCGCTAACTGCCTTCCCAAATTGGACTTTCCCGGCTATCCCTGCCCCGGGGACAATGCGCGACCGGGCCATCTTCCAGTCACAATATTGAGGGAACCACTCCAGCATGTGGCGGGTGCTGATTTTAGCTTTGATGACGGGCGTGGCGGCCTGTGGAATCATCGATTCCGCGCGGGCGCAGACGGCGCAGCCTGCGCCCAAGACTGCACCGAAAGAGGCCGCGCCGAAACCGGCCGCGCCGGCGGCCAATACGACCGGAAAGACGGCTGCAAAGCCCGAGAGCAAGCCGGCGGCCCCGCACGCGGCGGTTGCCGGCGGCGCGGAGCCAACCCTGATCGGTCAGTTCGGCACCTGGGGCGCCTATTCGGCCGCGCCCAACGGCAAAAAGGTCTGCTTCGCGCTGGCCAAGCCGTCGTCGTCGAAGACCAACCCGCCGAATCGGCCGCGCGATCCTGCCTATGCCTTCGTCTCCACCCGCCCGGCGGAG
>NZ_JADPJF010000151.1:649844-651575 GCF_023073295.1 Bradyrhizobium sp. 23
TCAACAACGAAGTCTCGGTCATGATCGGCTATGCGCTGAAGCCGGGCTCTGAATCCTCGGTCGAGGTGGGCGGCGCCGCTTTCGCCATGTACTCGCAGGGCGACGGTCTCTGGATCAAGAACGCGGCCGAGGAAGAGCGGATGGTCGAGGCCATGCGCAAATCCGCCGATCTCGTGGTCAAGGGCATGTCGTCCAAGGGGACCGAGACCACCGACACCTTTTCGCTGAAGGGCCTTGCCCAGGCGCTCGACAAGATCGCGCAGGATTGCAGGCGTTAAGCCTGCGGTCGATAAGGTCGCAATCGGCCGTTCCGGTTGCTATATAGGGCGCGTTCCAGATTTTCTCCCGTCATTCCGGGGCGATGCGTAGCATCGAACTCGGAATCTCGAGGTTCCGGGTTTAGTCCTTTGGACCATCCCAGAACGACCACCTAAATCAGGCCATTCCATGCAACCGACGACCGAGCCGCACAACGCAACACTGGTGGAGAAGACTCCGCTCGAGACCTATGTGCCGCCGGCGAGGCCCTCGCTGATCGGCCTGTCGCGCACCGAGCTTGCCGATCGCCTCGGCGAGATCGGCGTTGCACCGGCGCAGCGCAAGATGCGCGTGCAGCAGCTGTGGCACTGGATGTATTTCCGTGGCGCCCAGAATTTCGAAGAGATGACGTCGGTCTCGAAGGGCATTCGTGCCGAGCTCGCGCAACATTTCACCGTCGACCGGCCCGAAGTCGTGGCCGAGCAGATCTCCAACGACGGCACCCGCAAATGGCTGCTGCGGCTGCCGAGCGGCGACAATGTCGAGCGGGCGCATGAAGTCGAGTGCGTCTACATCCCCGAAACCGATCGCGGCACGTTGTGTGTGTCCTCCCAGGTCGGCTGCACGCTGAACTGCTCGTTCTGCCACACCGGCACGCAGCGCCTGGTGCGCAATCTCACCGCCGGGGAGATCGTCGGACAGGTGATGGTGGCGCGCGATCGTCTGAATGATTGGGCCGATCGCGAAGACGGTACGCGCCGCGTCACCAACATCGTGATGATGGGCATGGGCGAGCCGCTCTACAATTTCGACGCGGTGCGCGACGCGCTGCTGATCGTCGGCGACAACGAAGGCATCGGCATCTCCCGCCGCCGCATCACGCTGTCGACCTCGGGTGTGGTCCCGAATATCGTGCGCGCGGGCGAGGAGATTGGAGTGATGCTCGCGATCTCGCTGCATGCGGTGCGCGACGAGCTGCGTAACGAGCTGGTGCCGCTCAACCGCAAATATCCGATCAAGGAATTGCTGCAGGCCTGCCGCGACTATCCCGGCGCCTCGAACGCGCGCCGCATCACCTTCGAATATGTGATGCTCAAGGGCGTCAACGATTCGCTCGACGATGCCAAGCTGCTGGTGAAGATGCTCAAGGGCATTCACGCCAAGATCAATCTGATCCCGTTCAACCCCTGGCCCGGCACCGCCTATGAGTGCTCGGACTGGGACCAGATCGAAAAATTCTCCGAATACGTCTTCAACGCCGGCTATTCCTCGCCGGTGCGCACTCCGCGCGGCCGCGACATCCTCGCCGCCTGCGGCCAGCTCAAGTCGGAGACGGAAAAGCTCTCGGCCCGTGAACGCCAGACGCTGCGGGCCATGGCGATGACGGATTGATATTGATGATGGCGACGCTCTCAACGCCCGTCATGGCCGGGCTTGACCCGGCCATCCACGTCGAGCCACGAGAGAGCAAGT
>NZ_JADPJF010000151.1:651701-660661 GCF_023073295.1 Bradyrhizobium sp. 23
CAGTCACCAATTCGTTCCCATCATGTCCCTGATCGGCCGCCTCGTCGTCATCTTCATCGGCTTCCTCGCCGCCTGTTTCGTCGGCGGCATGATCGTTGTCGTCGCGCTGTTGTTTCCGGAGTTCGCCGATCTCGGCGCCGGTCCCGTCGATCAGGGCACGATCGATATCCTGCTCGGGTTCGGCTTCATCTTCGTCTCGGGCTTTGCGCTGGTGCCGGCGGCGGTGATCGTGGCGATCACCGAGGCGCTCTACATCCGCAGCGCGCTCGCCTATGCCGTGGGCGGAGGCGTCGTGGGGCTCGCCTGCTATCTCGGCCTGGTCCCGTTTCATTCCGACACGCTGCAATTCGAAGGCATTGTGCGGCGGCATCTGGAGATCATGACCGGCGCGGGCATCGTCGCCGGCGTCGTCTACTGGCTGATCGCCGGCCGCAATGCCGGCGCTTGGCGCAATCCGCCGCCTGCGCGCCAACCGCCTCCGCCGCTGCCGTCGAATTCGCGGCCGGATGCGCGGTGACTTTCTGACTTGTCACGGGGTTTTCATCCCTTTCCCACTGGGCTAAACCGCGCGCCATGAACCGGACTGGACTCTTCATCGCCCTGGCGCTGTGGCTCGTGATCGGCGTCGTTTTCGGCCTCTATCCCGAGCTTGATCTCAAGCTCGCCGCGCTGTTCTTCGACCCTGAGACGAAAACGTTTCCGCTCAAGCTGAACGGTTGGGCCGGCTTCGCGCGCGACGCCGCGATGTGGGTCGCCTGGGCGTTCGTGCTGCCTGCGCTGATCGCGCTCGTGGTCAAGATGGTCCGGCCCGACCGCCCGCTGATGGTATCCGGTCGCGCGATCGTCTTCCTGCTGGTCACGATCATCATGTCGGCCGGCATCCTCACCAATCTCGCCTTCAAGTCCTATTGGGGCCGGCCGCGCCCGGTGGTGGTGACGCAGTTCGCCGGCGACCAGCAATTCGTGCCGTGGTGGGATCCGCGCGGGGGCTGCGCGCGCAACTGCTCGTTCTTCTCGGGCGAGGGCGCGACCGCGTTCTGGACGCTGGCGCCGGCCGCACTGGCACCGCCGGCGTGGCGACCGCTCGCTTATGCCGGAGCCGTGGTGTTCGGCCTCGTGACCAGCGGGCTGCGGATGGCCTTTGGCGGCCATTTCTTCACCGACGTGTCGATCGCCGGCCTCGTCACCTTCGTCGTGATCTGGTTTGCCTACGCGCTGATTTACCGCTGGCCGCGGACCCGGTTTTCCGACGAGGCGGTCGATGCCGCCCTGACTCGGCTGAACATGCCCGCTTACCGGCTCCGCCAGCGCCTGTTCGGACGCAAGACGGGTGCCGAGCCGTCAGTTTGAGCCATTAAAGGGGTGCCGAGCCCCGCGAAATTTGATATTCGCGCGGTCAACCCGTGAAACGACATCAGCCCTTCGAGACCGATTGGAAGCCCCATGACCACGATCCTGAAAAGCCTGCCCAAGGGGGAGAAAGTCGGCATCGCTTTTTCGGGCGGCCTCGATACCAGCGCGGCGCTGCTCTGGATGAAGCAGAAGGGCGCGCGCTGCTACGCCTATACCGCCAATCTCGGCCAGCCGGATGAGGCCGATTACAACGAGATCCCGCGCAAGGCGATGGAGTTCGGCGCGGAGAAAGCGCTGCTGGTCGATTGCCGCACGCAGCTCGTCCACGAAGGCATCGCCGCTATCCAGTCCGGCGCCTTTCATATCTCGACCGGCGGCATCACCTATTTCAACACCACGCCGCTCGGGCGCGCCGTCACCGGCACGATGCTGGTCGCGGCGATGAAGGAGGACGGCGTCAACATCTGGGGCGACGGCTCGACCTTCAAGGGCAACGACATCGAGCGCTTCTATCGCTACGGCCTCCTGACCAATCCGGGCCTGCGCATCTACAAGCCCTGGCTCGACCAGCAGTTCATTGACGAGCTCGGCGGCCGCGCCGAGATGTCGGCGTTCATGACGGCGCAGGGCTTTGCCTACAAGATGAGCGCCGAGAAGGCGTATTCGACCGACAGCAATCTGCTCGGCGCGACGCACGAGGCCAAGGATCTTGAAAGTCTCGACAGCGGCATCAAGATCGTCAACCCGATCATGGGCGTGCCGTTCTGGCGTGACGACTGCAACGTCAAGGCCGAGAAGGTTGTGGTGCGTTTCGAGGAAGGCCAGCCGGTCGCGCTGAACGGCCAGACCTTCTCTGATCCCGTCGCGCTGTTCCTCGAAGCTAACGCCATCGGCGGCCGCCACGGCCTCGGCATGAGCGACCAGATCGAGAACCGCATCATCGAGGCCAAGAGCCGCGGCATCTATGAAGCGCCCGGTATGGCGCTGCTGCACATCGCCTATGAGCGCCTCGTCACCGGCATCCACAACGAAGACACCATCGAGCAGTACCGCATCAGCGGCATGCGCCTCGGACGCCTGCTCTACCAGGGCCGCTGGTTCGATTCGCAGGCCCTGATGTTGCGCGAGACCGCGCAGCGCTGGGTCGCGCGCGCCGTCACCGGCGAGGTCTCGCTCGAGCTGCGCCGTGGCAACGACTACTCGATCCTCAACACCGAAAGCCCGAACCTCACCTATGCGCCGGAGCGGCTCAGCATGGAGAAGGTCGAGGACGCGGCGTTCACGCCGGCCGATCGCATCGGTCAGCTCACCATGCGCAACCTCGACATCAACGATACCCGCGCCAAGCTGAAGCTCTACAGCGACACGGGCCTGCTCTCGGGCAGCGAAGGCTCGCAGATCTTCCGGCTGGAGAGCGACAAGAGCTGACACGCTCCATCCGGGCTACGAAACAAAACAAAAAATGGCCGGGATTGCTCCCGGCCATTTTGCATTTGTGTGTCGCCTCAGCGCGGCGGCGCGGTGCCGGGCGGGGGCGGCGGCAGCGAGGCCTGGCCGCCGTTGAGCAACGGCGTGATGTTGCGGACGGTGACGCGCCGGTTGATCGCGCTCGGTCCTTGCGTCTGCTCCTTCAGGTACTGCTCGCCATAGCCTTGCGACGTCAGGTTTTCAGACGGCACACCGAATTGCTGGGTCAGCAATTCGGCCGCGGACTGCGCACGACGGTCCGACAATGACAAATTGTCGACGTCGTTGCCGACCGCGTCGGTGTGACCTTCGATCAGGAACACCACGCGCGGGTTGGCCTGGATCGCACGGTTGAGACCGTCCGCGATCGACTGCAGCTTCGCCGCCTGGTCCGGTGGGATGGTCCACGATCCGGTCTCGAAGTTGATCGTGTTGAGGTCGATGCTCGGCATTTGCATGCGAACATTCGGGCTGTAGCGGATCTCGTCGAGCGTGTAGCGACGGTTGATCCGCTGCACCGGCGGCGCCACCATCGTCTCGTAGATCACGTCCGGCGAGGCCTCCTGGGCGTCGACGATATAGCGATCGTAGGGCATGTTGACGACGGGCGGCGGCGCGTCGACATAGAAACCGCCGACCGACTGCGGATCGCGGTAGCTGTTGTCGATGATGACGAGCTCGCGCCCGGCCGGGTCCCTGCGGATTCGCCGCAGCAGCCGACCGTCCTGACCTACAACGGTAATGATCTCGCTGCCGTCGGGACGGATCACCACGGTGCGGGTATCGGCGCCGACAGTTTCGGTGCGGATGTCGCGGGCGCCATAGCGGAAGCGATAGAGATCGTTGCCGCGGACGTAGGTCTGCCCACCCGGATCGCGGATGATGATGCGGTCCGGCTCGGTGTAGACGGTGCGGCCGCCTTCGACCGACTCGCGGCGCTGGTTGCGGTAGTCGGCGATGGTGGCGCCGATCACGGCACCGGCGACGACACCTGCACCGATCGCGAGCGGCGTCAGGTCACGCTGCGGCGGACGCGGCGGTGGCGGCAGGGGCGTGGTCGTCGTGGGCGCGGCGCGGAACGCCGGCGCAACCGTGGGCGCCGCGTATTGCGCCCTGTTGGGCGGCGGGGTCGCAGCCGCCGAGCCCGGCACGGTGCTCGGTGCAGCGGCGCCGGCGGGGGGAGCCGGCGGCCGGGGCGGGGCGCCTGCCTGCGGCTGGGTCGGCGGAGCTCCGGCAGCGGGTGCACCAGCAGGAGGCGCACCACCCTGGCGTCCAGGGGGCGGTGTCACGGCGCCACCGGGGGCCGGCGTCGTTGTCGGAGCCGGAGTTGCACTAGGCGCAGGAGGCGAACCTGGACGGCCGGGCGGCGGCGTCGGAGTGCCACCGGGAGTCGGCGTGGCCGTCGGCGCGGGCGTGGCGCCTGGAGCAGGTGACCCTGCAGCCGGGGGCGCACCAGGACGTCCGCCGGGAGGCGGCGTACCGGGGCGGCCAGTCGGCGGCGTGCCCGGCGTGCTGCCTGGAGCCGGCGTCGCGGTCGGCGCAGGAGTCGCCGTCGGTGACGGTGTGGCTGCAGGTGCAGCCGGAGCACCCGGTCGCGCGGTCGGAGCGGCCGGCGCAGGCGACGGTGTTGCCGTGGGCGCCGGCGCTGGGCGTCCCTGCGGAGTTGCTGCCGCAGGCGGCGTCGGTGCGTGCTGCGGAGCCGCGGCGGACGGCGGTGCTGGCGGCGGGGGAGCCGGGCGCGCGGAAGGCGGTGCCGGAGGCGGCGGTGTCGGCGCGTGCTGTTGCGGAGCCGCAGCCGGGGGCGGCGCAGGTTGCTTCGGGGCGGCGGGCGGCGGTGGGGGCGGCGGCGGTGCCGGACGGGCCACAGGTGGCGGCGGCGGCGGCGGCGGTGCCGGACGGGCCGCAGGTGGTGGCGGGGGCGGTGGCGGCGCTGCTGGGCGCGGCGGTGCCGCAGCCGGCGGAGGCGCTGCCGGCGGATGGGGAGGTGCAGCTGCGGGCGGCGGTGCGGCCGGGCGCGCGGGCGCCGCAGGCGGCGCGGCCGCTGGTGGTCCCTTCGGCGGCTGCTTCGGTTTTCCGTCAGGGCCGGTCTCTTGTGGCTGCGCCTGCGCGACGACAAGCGGCGGCGCGCCTTGTGCATGCGATGCGGAGCTTGCGAATTGCATCGCGGTCAGAGCCGTGGTGGCAAGCAGCACGAAACGAAGGTTGGTCATGTGGTGAACTTCCCCGGAAGGTTCTTTGACGAAGTGTTCGGATGAACAGCTACGCGTTAGGCCGGATTGTGGCGGACGAAGCGGACGCGGCCCGATTTATTTCTGCACGCAAATCACCTCACTATGGTGACGTTCATTGCGCATTCAGACGCAGGTTGCAATTGCCTCGGATCTGATGCGTCGCCTCATGCGCGATCCCGCGGCGGACTTGCATCCGTCGCGGGATTCGGCGTGAGCGGTCCGTTCGGTCCGCGTGATGGAATCTCTTCAGGCATGCGGCCCGGCAATTCGTCGGGCGGCGCTGGCGAGCCGGGCTCGCGCACCGGCGGTGCGATTTCAGGCTGCGGATTGCTCGGCGGAATCCCCGGCGGCGGTTCGGTGGGCGTACCGGGCGTCGACGGCGGTATCTCGGGCGGCTCGATCGGCATTACATAGAGACCTTGCGGTTGTCGCCGAGATCGGGGCGCGTGTTCGTCACCGCCGCGGCCGCCATCTTCACATAGGAAATCACGGTGCCGGGCGAGTCCCAGAACTCGGCATCGTCAGGCGTGACCTTGAGCACGCGGATGTTCGGATCTTCCGCAGAGTCCCACCACGCCTTGGCCGGCGTCGAGAACAGCTCCTTGATCTTGGCACGGTCATTGGAGATCATTGCGGTGCCCGTCAGCGACACGTATTTCTGGCTGCCGGCATCTGCGAACGACAGGTTGATGGACGGATTGCGCGCGATCTCCTCGTCCTTGTGACGCCGCGCGTCGGTGAGGAAATAAATCGTGTTCGCGTTGCGGTCGAGATAGGCGCTCATCGGCCGCGCGCGGAGCTTGTCGCCATCGCGCGTCACCAGCATCGCGAATCCGATCGTCTTCATCAGATCCCATACGCGGTCGACGTCGCGGGCATTGTCGTTGGCCATGTCGTGCTCCTTCTTGCAAGGGACGACAACGGCGCGCGCGGAACGAGGTTCCGGCCGAAGGATGGAACTTATCTATTCCGGCGCGTGGCAAACCGCCTCGATGTTGTGTCCATCAGGGTCGAGCACGAAGGCGCCGTAATAGGTCGGATGGTAATGCGCCCGGATGCCCGGCGGCCCGTTGTCGCGCCCGCCCGCTGCAATCGCCGCCTTGTAGAACGCGTCCACCGTGGCGCGGTCCTTCGCCAGAATCGCGACATGCACCGGCTTGTTCAGCGCGCCCTCGCCGCCGATCCAGAAATCCGGCTTGCCGTCGGCGCCGAAGCCGGCGGCTGGATCGTGTCCGGTCTGCTCCTGCGTGACCTCCATGATCAGGCTGTAGCCGAGCGGCGCCAATGCCTTGGCGTAGAACGCCTTGGCGCGCTCATAGTCGGAGACCGGGAAGCCCATATGGTCGATCATTCGTAACATCCGTTGTTCGTCGTCAGCGCGACAGGAACGTATTGCTCCGCGTCTTGCGCGCAACCACGAAACCGCGCGCGACCATGTCGGCGATACAATCGTCCCGCCATTCCTTTTGCGACAAATGCTCGATTACCACCGCGCGCGGCCATAGCAATTGCGGCGCGTCGCGGAAGAAGCCGATCAAAACGCGATCCTCGAAGCCCTCGACGTCGATCTTCAGCGCGTCCACCTTGGTGACGCCGGCCTCGCCGAGAATGCGCGTCAACCGCAGCGAGGGCACCTTGATCGCCTCGGCGCTGGCCGTGCCGGTGACGACATGCGTGGCACCGAGATTGTCGCCGCCGCTCTCGATCATCAGCTCGCCGTCGCTGTCGCCGGCGGCCGCCTGCACCAGGCGCACCTGCGTCGCTTTCGACGCGGCCTGGTTGAACGACAGCCGTCCAAACGTCATCGGATGCGGCTCGATGGCGATCACTTTGCCTGATGGCCCGACCTGTCGCGCCATCACCAGCGCGAAGGTGCCGACATTGGCGCCGACGTCGACGAACACGCCGCCCTCCGGGGTGTGCTGGCGCAGGAAGTCGAGCTCGTCGAGATTGTAATCGGGATTGAACAGCGCGCCGCGCTCGGTGGCGCTGCCCTGGTGATAGAAGCGGAACGATGCGCCCTGGTATTGCACGTCGATGGGACCACCGCGCAGCAGGTTCACCAATCGCGACAGCCAGGGCCGGAACGCGCCGCGCTTCAGCCCCGATTGTGTCGCGAGGCGAATGATCGCGGCCTGCGCCGCGTTCGGCGCAAACGCGCCGAACGGCGCGGACGAAGGGGCATTATCGGTCGCCAAGTCAAAGTCCTCGTTGCAAGCGGCGCATGCATAGCCGGTTTTGCCGGGGACTCCAACGCTCGATCCGGGCAACAATCTCTGGGTCGTCCCGGCCTTCGCCGGGACGACGAAGAAAAGAGACCGCCCCTCACGCCGCCTTTTTCGGCGCCTTGCGCTGGCGCAGGAAGCGGCCGAGCAGCTTGCGCTTGCCCTTGCGCGGGATCAGGTCGATATCGCTGACGAGTTTTGCGCCGCCCTTGCGGCGCTCCAGCACGATCTTGCGGCTGTGGAAGGCTTCCAGCTCGACACGATGCGCGACGCTGACGATGGTGGCCTTCGGCAGTTCGTCGGTGATCATCTTCATCATCTTGTCCTGGCTCTTCTCGTCGAGCGCCGAGGTCGCCTCGTCGAGCACGACGATATCCGGGTTGTGCAGCAACAACCGCGCGAAGGCGAGGCGCTGCTTCTCGCCGCCGGACAGCGTCTGGTCCCAGGGTGCTTCTTCCTCGATCTTCTCCTTGAGATGGTCGAGGCCGACCTTGTGCAGGGCCTCGCCGATCTCCTCGACCGTCCAGTCGTCTTCCGCGCCGGGATAGGCGACGGCACGACGCAAGGAGCCCGACGGCACGTAGGGTCGCTGTGGCAGCATGAACAGCCGCCGGTCGGGATGGAAATTGACGCTGCCGCCACCCCATGGCCAGAGCCCGGCGATGGCGCGCACCAGCGTGCTCTTGCCGGTGCCGGATTCGCCGGCCACCAGCAGCCGCTCGCCACGCTCGATCACCACCTCGGTCTCGCCGACCACGGCGGTGCCGTCATCGAGCGTGACGGAGAGATCCTTCAGCTCCAGCATGGCGTCATTGCTGGTCTCGCCGCGCTTGATGCGGCCGAAGCCGTCGCCCAGCTCGGCGCGCTCGAGGCCGTCGAGCGACATCATCAGCGAGGCGATGCGGCGAGCGCAGGCATTCCAGTCGGCGAGCCGCGGATAATTGTCGACCAACCAGCCGAACGCGCTCTGCACGATGGTGAAGGCGGAAGCCGCCTGCATCACCTGACCCAGCGTCATGCTGCCGTCGAGGAATTTCGGCGCGCACAGCAGAAGCGGCACGACCGGCGCAACGAGGCTCGATCCCTGCGACACCAGCGTGGTGCGCATGTGCTGACCCGCGAGCCGCGCCCATTGCCGCAGCACGTTGGTGAAATTGCGGTCGATGCCGTCGCGCTCCTCCTCCTCGCCGCCGAGCAGCGCGATGCTCTCGCCGTTCTCGCGCACGCGCGTCAGCGTGTAGCGGAAATCGGCCTCAGCCTGGTTCTTGTCCTCGGAGACCTGCACGAATTGGCGGCCGATCACCAGGATCGAGCCCGATGCGATTCCCGCATAGAGCATCGCGGCGATCACCAGGAAGCCGGGAATGGTCACCGACGATCCCGCAAGGGTGACGGTGAGCGCGCCGCCGATCGTCCAGAGCACGACGATGAAGGTCACGGCCGACAGCAGCGCGGACGTCACGCCGGCGAGAAAATCCACCGGAGAATCGGTCGCGACGCGCAGATCCTCCGCGATCCGGTATTCCGGATTCTTGTGGTCGCCGCTGACGAGATTGAGCTGGTAATAGCGGCCGTTGCCAAGCCAGCGCGTCAGCACGCTTGCCGTCAGCCACGCCCGCCAGCGCCGCTGGATGCCCATGCGCGCGAACACTTGTGCCACGCCGAGCACGATGCTGCCGATCGC
>NZ_JADPJF010000151.1:660742-661046 GCF_023073295.1 Bradyrhizobium sp. 23
GAGCGGGAAGAATACCGCGGTGAGATGGAAGACGGTGGACGCCTCGCGCTTCTCGATCGCGTCGAAGATCGCCCGATTCCAGACATTGATGCCGTATTGGAAGCCGACGGTGAGGACGATCAGCAGGCCGAGGCCGACGGAGTAGAGCCACGCAAGCCGGTCGCCGTTGCCGCCCCAGAAGCCGCGCGCGCTGATCCAGAAGCGGGTGAGGAGATAGTCCTTGCGGGCCTGCTCGGCCTCTTCAGGCGACAGCTCCGGGTCGGGCTCGACCAGCTCGGGCGGCGGCGGAGCCACTTCCCCGCCG
>NZ_JADPJF010000151.1:661165-667439 GCF_023073295.1 Bradyrhizobium sp. 23
ATTCGCGTTTTCTGACCGGCTTTTGCATGGCCGGATAACGCAAGCTAAATCAAAAGGTTCCCGTAGGTTCCGGGCGTCAGCTCACTCGGCGGCGCCGTCGCGCACCCGGCGCCGCGCGACCCGGTGCAGCACGCGCGATAGCTGATCGATCGCGTAGGGCTTCTGCACGAGCTCGAAATCGACCTTGCCGTCCTGGGACAGCGCCTCGCTGTAGCCGGTGGTCAGCACGACCGGCACGCCGATGCCGCGGTCGCGGACCGCCTGCGCGAGATCGAGCCCGGTCATGCCGGGCATCACGATGTCCGAGAAAACGACATCGAAGCGATCGGCATCCATGACCAGCTCGGCGAGTGCATCGGTTGCGTTGTCGATCAGCGTGACGCTGTAGCCGAGCTCGGTGAGGCCGTCGGCCGCGAAATTGGCGAGTTCGATATTGTCCTCGACCAGCAGCACCGACATGCCGCTGCCGGCCACGGCCGGGGCCGTATTCGGTGCCTGCCGCTGCGGCAGCAAATCCGGCGCCACGCGCGGCAGGTAGAGCGAGAAGGTGCTGCCGTGGCCGACCTCGCTGGTGACTGTCACCTCGCCGCCGGACTGCCGGGCGAAGCCGAACACCTGCGATAGGCCGAGACCGGTGCCGTGGCCGATCTGCTTGGTGGTGAAGAACGGTTCGAAGATGCGCTCGAGCCGCGTAGCCGGAATGCCGATGCCGGTGTCGCTGACGGCAATGCCGACGAAACCGTGTTTGCCAGCAAGGTCACGGCCGCCTGAAAGATCAGGGTTGCCCGAGACGGGAGCCCGCGTGTCCGCAATGGTCGCCGCGGCCTCGACGTTGAAGACGATCCTGCCCTTGCCGTGCATGGCATCGCGCGCATTGGTCGCCATGTTGATCAACGCCGTCTCGAACTGGCTTGCATCGGCATTGACGAGGCAGGGCTCGGCCGGCAGCCGCATCGCGATTTCGATCGCGGGTCCGAGCAGCGTCGCGAGCATGTCGTGCAGCGACTGCAACCGCGCGCCGACGTCGAACACCTCCGGCTTCAAGGTCTGGCGGCGCGCGAAGGCGAGCAGCTGCGATGTCAGCTTGGCTGCGCGCCCGACCGCGTCTGCGATGGCCGTGATGTAGCGCTGGCGCCGCTCCTCGCTCAGCTGCGGCCGGTTCAGCAGGTCAACGGAGGCGCGAATCACGGTCAGGAGGTTGTTGAAGTCGTGCGCGACGCCGCCGGTGAGCTGGCCGAGCGCCTCAAGGCGCTGGCTGTGCTTGAGCGCCTCCTCGGCTTCGCGCCGCGCGGCGGCCTCGGCCTGGAGATGCTGGGTGCGCCGGAACGCGAACGCCAGCAGCAGAAACAGCAGCGCGGTGGCGGGAATGCCGAACACCAGATGCTGGCCCATGGTGGCGAACCAGCGCGCGCGGATCGCCGAGGTCTCCAACCCCGCGCTGACATAGATCGGGTATTCGGCGATGCGTCGGTAGCCGATGCGGCGCTCGACCTCGTCCCATGGCCAGGCAATGGTGATGAGGCCATGCTCGGGGTGAGCTGCGATGCTGCGGCCGACCGGCCCGTTAGGATCGAGCCTGAGGTCGCGATCCAGCCGCGGAAGATGCGCCAGCACCACGCCGTCGGTGCGTCCCATGGCGAGGAAGCTGCCAGGGTCGGAGCCGATCCGGGCATAAAAGCTCTCGAAATATTCCGGGAGGACAGAGGCCTGGATCACGCCGATGAAGCTGCCGTCGTCGGAGCCGCGGCGGCGGCTGACCCCGAAGAAGCGCGCGCCCTGATAGGGCTGGCGCGGCGTCAGGGGAACACCGATGTAGCTGCCGATGGTCTGGTCGACATGGGCGGCAAAGTAGTCGCGGTCCGCAAAGCTCTGCGCCGGCGGCGGCGAGGCCAGGCTGTTGACCAGCGACTTTCCGTCCGCATCGAAGATCCATGCCGATTTGAGCTGCGGCAGCGAATCGGAGAGTTGCTTCAGGCGGCGGTGCAGGGCCGGCTCGCGCGAGCGGATGATGTCGTCGGGCATGCCGCGCACCACCTCGTTGATCTCGGCGAGGCTGCGGTCGATGGTCTCGAACACCTTGAGCGCATGCTCATGCGCGACATCGAGGGTGCGCTCGATCTCGCGGTCGGCGATATCTTTCGTCGAGGTGTAGGAGATCGAGGCGGCGATCGCGAACAGCGCAATCGGCAGCGCCAGGGACGCAGCCATCATCCACTGCAGCAATCTCAGCGAATTGCGTTGTGCGCCCTGCACGGTCGCTCCGGTCCCACGCCGGAGAGCTTACTTGAATTTCGCGCCGGGAAGGAAGCGGCTTGTGGCGGGAACCAGAGGTTGCAACCCGCCTGCTTGCGCGCGCAGGGGTGCAGGCAAAATCTACTCGAACACCTGCCCGTCGTAGAATGCCCCGGCCGTTCCGGCCGGGGATCGCAGCATGAATGACGCCTAGATCTGGCGCTCGACCATCTTGAGCTTGAGCTCGGCGATGGCTTCCGCCGGGTTGAGGCCCTTCGGGCAGGCCTTGGCGCAGTTCATGATGGTGTGGCAGCGATAGAGGCGGAACGGGTCCTCGAGATTGTCGAGCCGCTCGCCGGTCGCCTCATCCCGCGAATCCGATACCCAGCGGTTGGCCTGGAGCAGCGCGGCGGGACCGAGGTAGCGCTCGCTGTTCCACCAATAGCTCGGGCAAGAGGTCGAGCAGCAGGCGCAGAGGATGCATTCATAGAGGCCGTCGAGCTTCTCGCGGTCTTCGTGGCTCTGCTTCCATTCCTTCTGCGGCGTCGGCGAGGTCGTCTTTAGCCACGGCTCGACCGAAGCGTATTGTGCATAGAAATTGGTGAGGTCGGGGATGAGGTCCTTCACGACAGGCTGGTGCGGCAGCGGATTGATCTTCACCGCGCCGTCCTTCACGTCGTGCATCGAGCGGGTACAGGCCAGGGTGTTCTGGCCGTCGATGTTCATCGCGCAGGAGCCGCAGACGCCTTCGCGGCAGGAGCGGCGGAAGGTCAGCGACGGGTCGATGTTGTTCTTGATCCAGATCAGGCCGTCCAGCACCATCGGCCCGCAATCATGGGTGTCGACGTAATAGGTGTCGACGCTGGGAGTCTTGCCGTCGTCCGGATTCCAGCGATAGACGCGGAATTCACGGACCTCAGTCGCGCCCGCGGGCTTCGGCCAGGTCTTGCCGCCTGATATCTTGGAGTTCTTCGGAAGTGCGAATTCAACCATTTCGATAAAGCTTTCGCTGTTCGCTCAGTACACGCGCGCCGTTTAGTAAACGCGAGCTTTGGGCGGGATGTACTGGACGTCGTTGGTCATGGTGTAGTCGTGAACGGGGCGGTACTCGATCTTGACCTTGCCGGAATCTTCCAGCCAGGCCAGCGTGTGCTTCATCCAGTTCTTGTCGTCGCGCTCGGAGAAGTCCTCGCGGGCATGCGCGCCACGGCTCTCGGTGCGGTTGGCGGCCGAGTTCATCGTCACCACCGCCTGCGAGATCAGATTGTCGAATTCGAGCGTCTCGATCAGGTCGGAATTCCACACCAGCGAGCGGTCGGATACGGCGATGTCGATGATGCCGCTATGGACCTTCTCGATCAGGTTCTGGCCTTCGCTCAGGATGTCGCCGGTGCGGAACACCGCGCAATTGTTCTGCATCACGTGCTGCATGCCTTCGCGCAGCTTCGCGGTCGGCGTGCCGCCGGAGGCGTAGCGGTAGTGGTCGAGCCGGCCGAGCGCCAGGTCGGACGAATTCGCCGGCAATTCCGGCTGGCTGGCGTTCGGCGTGAGCTTCTCGGCGAGGCGCAGCGCCGCGGCGCGTCCGAACACGACGAGGTCGATCAGCGAGTTGGAGCCGAGGCGGTTGGCGCCGTGCACGGAGACGCAGGCGGCCTCGCCGATCGCCATCAGGCCGGGGATGATGGCGTTGTCGTCGCCGTCCTTCTTGGTCAGGACTTCGCCGTGATAGTTCGTCGGGATGCCGCCCATGTTGTAATGCACGGTCGGCACAATTGGGATCGGCTCGCGCGTCACGTCGACATTGGCGAAGATCTTTGCGGATTCCGAGATGCCCGGCAGGCGTTCGGCCAGCACCGCGGGATCGAGATGGTCGAGATGAAGGAAGATGTGGTCCTTCTTCTTGCCGACACCGCGACCTTCGCGAATCTCGATGGTCATCGCGCGCGAGACGACGTCACGCGAGGCCAGATCCTTGGCGGAGGGCGCATAGCGCTCCATGAAGCGCTCGCCCTCGGAGTTGACGAGATAGCCGCCTTCGCCGCGCGCGCCTTCGGTGACGAGACAGCCCGAACCGTAGATGCCGGTCGGGTGGAACTGCACGAACTCCATGTCCTGCATCGGCAGACCGGCGCGCAGCACCATGCCGCCGCCGTCGCCGGTGCAGGTGTGCGCCGAGGTGCAGGATGCATAGGCGCGGCCATAGCCGCCGGTGGCGAGGATCACGGTCTGGGCGCGGAAGCGGTGCAGCGTGCCGTCATCGAGCTTGAGCGCGATAACGCCGCGGCAGGTGCCCTGGTCGTCCATGATCAGGTCGATGGCAAAGAACTCGATGAAGAACTCGGCCGCGTGACGCAGCGACTGGCCGTACATCGTGTGCAGCATGGCGTGGCCGGTGCGGTCGGCGGCGGCGCAGGTGCGCTGCGCCTGGCCCTTGCCGTAGTCCATGGTCATGCCGCCGAACGGGCGCTGGTAGATCTTGCCGTCTTCGGTGCGCGAGAACGGCACGCCCCAATGCTCGAGCTCGTAGACCGCCTCGGGCGCGTTGCGCACCATGTATTCGATCGCGTCCTGGTCGCCCAGCCAGTCCGACCCCTTCACGGTGTCGTACATGTGCCAGCGCCAGTCGTCCTTGTGCATGTTGCCGAGGGACGCCGAGATGCCGCCCTGCGCCGCGACGGTGTGCGAGCGGGTCGGAAACACTTTGGTGATGCAGGCGGTACGAAGACCGGCTTCGCTGCAGCCGACCACGGCGCGCAGGCCTGCGCCGCCGGCGCCGACCACGACGACATCATAGGTGTGATCTTCGATCGGATAGGCTTTGCCGTTGGTGGCGGGAGCGCCGTTGCCCTTGCCATTGGTCTCTGTGGCCATGGGTTTAGACTCCGGAGGAAAGTTTCAGGATCGCGTAGGTCGAGGCGAGCGCCACGGCGAACGAGAAGAAGTTGTTGAGCATGATCGAGATGAGCTTCAGCTTCTCGTTATGGATGTAGTCCTCGATCACGACCTGCATGCCGATCTTCATGTGCCAGGCGCTGGCGAAGATGAAGAGCAGCAGGATCACCGCGATCGGCAGCGAGCCGAGAATCTGTGCGGCGCCGGCCTGGTTGCGGCCGAGCAGCATCATCACGATCACGATCACGGGGATCATCAGCAGCGTCATGGCGACGCCGGTGATGCGCTGGCGCCAGAAATCGGAGGTGCCCGAATGCGCCGCGCCGAGATTGCGCACGCGGCCGAGCGGGGTGCGCATGGAGGAGCCCTTCGGGGCGCCGTGGGATTCGTCGAAACTCATCGTCCGCCTCCGATCGCGTAGGCGATGATCCAAATGAGGACCGTGAGCACGATGCCGCCGATCAGGGCGCCCCAGGTCAACGCTTCGCGCTCATTGGCCTTGAAGCCGTAGCCGAGGTCCCAGACGAAATGCCGGATGCCGCTGAGCATGTGGTGCATCAGCGCCCAGGTGTAGCCGAACACGATCAGGCGGCCGATGATGCTGCCGGTGAAGGCTTGGACGTGGCTATAGGCGGCGGGGCCGGAGGCCGCCGCAATCAGCCACCAGGCCAGCAGCAGCGTTCCGGCGTAGAGGGCAATTCCGGTGGCGCGATGGACGATGGAAAGCGCCATCGTCAGGGTCCAGCGGTAGGTCTGAATGTGCGGCGAAAGCGGTCGTTCGATCCGTGCGGTCATGGGCTTCAATTGCTTTATTGCGGCCCAGCATGGGGCGCGCGGGGATCGCGAAAGGTCGGCTCTATTTACGGAGTCGATTTCACCTGCGCAATCACCAAATCGCCATAAACCGAACTTGAGTTCAGCTCTAGGCCCTTGATGTAACAAGGCCAATCGGAGACTTGGTATACCAGAGGGGTGGCGCACCGGCTAAAGATAGAATATAAATTCACCTCTTGTAATGAGACCCGAGACGCATTGAAATTACTATTGGAACGGCTCCAAGCCGCTGCGGGCCGGCCAGGGTTCGAGCCAGTCAGTTCATGACGTTCGAACCGGTAGGGATGGTCGGCAAGCAATCTCCAAGTTCCGCGAA